>JAHIWG010000112.1 GCA_018816345.1 Spirochaetota bacterium
ATCAACAACGCCGGCTACGGAACGTACGGAGACTTCATAGACACGCCGCTCGAGCGGAGCCTCGGGCAGGTGGACCTGAACTGCCGCGCCCTCACGGAGGCCTGCGGGCTGTTCTCGCCGCTCCTGGGCCGCGGATCCGTCGTCATTAACGTCTCCAGCCTCGCGGCCTTCGCGCCCCTGGGCGGCTTCGCCGTCTACGCCGCGAGCAAGGCCTACGCGCTGAGCCTCTCGGTGGCCCTGGCCGCCGAGTGGAAGGGCCGCGGCGTATCGGTCTGCGCCCTGTGCCCCGGGCCCGTGGCCACCGAGTTCTCGCTCGTCGCGTCGGGGGGGGCCAGGAAGGAGGTCCGGCACGGATGGTCGGCCCGGCGCACCGCGGCCCTGTGCCTGAGGGACGTAGGGCGGGGGGCTTGGATATCGATGCCGAGGCCGCTGTGGCGCTTCCGCAGGTTCGCCGGCTGGCTCTTCGGCCCTCGGGCCTCGGCGTCCTTCGCCTACCGCTTCATGAAGCGGCCCAGCGCCGGGAGCTCCCGGGCGGGCGACTAGATACTCGGAGGCGCCAGGGATCGGAGGGGCGGCGCGGAGCGCCGGTCCGAGCGCAGCGAGGACGGTACCCCCGAAGAGCCCGGCCCCCGGCCGAGAGGCCGGGGGAGGCGCCCATCGAAGCGCCTAGGGCCCGGAGCGCCTAGCGGTTCGCGGCGACGACGGCCTTGAACGGCGCCAGGTCGGCGTAGACCTCGTGCTTGAGCGGGTTGAGCCTGCCCTTCAGGATCTTGTAGAGGTGGTACGCGAAGACGGCAAGGTTTGACGCCAGGGCGAGGAGGCTGACGACCCAGAGGGCCGCGGTCGAATGCGACGAGCGCACGGCGAACCTGGAGCTGTCGGCGAAGAAGGGCAGGGTCAGCGAGAACATCGCCCACAGCGCGAGGGTCTGCGCCCGGTGCTGTAGCCAGGCGCCCTTCTTGATGAAGAAGGCCGGGATCGTGCACGACAGGAGCAGGAAGAGCCCCGAATAGAACGAGTGGTCGGGTATGCAGTTGTAGACGTAGGCGAAGTTCCACAGGTCGTAGGCGACGATCCAGAACCATAGCTGGTCGGGCCAGATCATGTCCTTCGACTCGTCCTTGCTGACGAAGATCCCGCTCCAGCCCGCTATGGTAAGGATGTTGAGTATGCCCGCCGCGCCGTTGAGGATATTCCAGGGGCCGCCTATTATGACGATGCCGTCCACGAGGCCGTTATAGGCCAGGCACTCGAAGTCGCGGACGACCGCCTCCAGGATGTTGACCGAGAGTATGAGCGGCGGGAAGGCGAGCATCAGCTTCTTGGTATCCAGGCCCTTGACGTGGCGCAGGGCCAGGAACCCGAGGACGCCCGCGAGCGCCGAGTACGTCTTGACCCAGGGGAACCAGTAGCCGACTGCGGTGCCGGCGCCGGCGGTCCTGGGCCAGACGAGGACGGTCATCGCTACGGGCAGGACCAGGTAGACGGCGAGCGAGGCCCACTTGCTGCGGCGGGTGAGCTCGTTGACGGCGATGAGGCCGGCCAGCACGGCGAGGCCCATCAGGGCCGAGTACCACGGGACGGATTCGAATAGGAACATGAGGGAACCCCTGTCGGCGCCCGCGCGACGGGCGGCGGAATTAAGGACGGCGATGCGTCGGGCGCCACTGTAGCGTCATTTGACATGCGTGTCAATAAAAAGATATTTAATTCGCAGTTCTCATAATTCCACAGTCGGAAGCGGGGCAGGATCGCGCCTACGGGAATGCGCGCCCGCGCAGGCGGCCGAGGACCCTAGCGCTCGCCGAAAAGCGGGCGCAGGCGCTCGACGGCCTCCGCCAGGTCCTCCGCCGCGGTCGACGCTTCCGCCGCGGTCGACGCTTCCGGGCGGGCCGCGGCGAAGCGCTCCGCGGCCCGCCACAAGGCGGCGATGTCGTCGCGGGCGGCGAATAGGAGGAGGCCGATATCCTGCCTGGGCCCGCTCCGCTTGGTAACGCTCGGGTCGCGGGCCAGTTTCTCCGCGAGCTCGTCGTATAGGCTGATCATGGCCGATCGCTCCCTTCGAAATAACGATACTCGTAGCGGGTCTCCGAGGAGAAGAAGGAGGCCGGGAAATCCTCTTCCCGCGTCATGGCCTCGTATCGGCCCTCGGCGTCGTCGGGGACCTGGTATGACGCCTCCCGGATCAGGTTCCCGTCCGGATCGTAGGCGTAGAAGACGCGGCCCTCGAGCCACCGCCCCCGTTGATAGTGCGAGGAATACGCCCGGCGCCCGTCGAGGTACGCGTGGGCGACCCTGAGCGTCACGGCGGAGGAAGGCGGCTCCCTGTATTCCTCCTCGACAGCCGAGCCCGACTCGTCGTAGCGGTACCGGACCTCGTTAATCCGGGAGCTTCCGTCGGAGTAATCGACCCGCATGACGGTGCTCTGGACGCGGCCGCGATCGTCGTACCGGTGCTCGTTGGAGCCTATCAGGATCCCGCCCGCGTCGTAGTACTCCTCGCGCGCGCGGCGGCCCCGCTCGTCGTAGCGATAGGCGAGCCTCTGTTCCAGGTCGCCGATAGGCGAGCGGCTCGCCGCGCCTGACGGCCTGCCCTGAGCGTCCCTCTCATGGATGACGATGCTCGTCAGCCGGTTGTCCCGGTCGAAGTAGCGCTCCTCCGAGACGAAGCCGTCCGGCGCGAAGGCGGTGATGGAGTACATCCATAGCTCGAGCGCCTTCCTATCAGCCGAGGCGCTCCCGTAGGCCTGGGGCGGCAGGTACAGCTTCATCGTGACCTGGCGGACGCGGTCGGGCAGCATGCGCCGGGCGCGGTCGCTGGGCGGCGCGGCCTCCCCGGGAGCGCAGGCGAACGACGCGGCCGCGACGGCGAGGACCGCGAGCCAGGGCGCCGCGAGACGTGCAAGACTCGCGGCGCCGGCGGGACGGGTTCTATCGGGCATGGAAGCCTCCGGGTAGGCGTAACGCCTACCCGAAAGCGTAACGACTCGTCCGCCTCGGCGCAAACCCTATACGGACCGCCGCCCGGGCGCGCCATGGCGGGAAGGGCGACGGTCCCGACGGGCCCGCCGGGCCCGTTGATCGGCCTTCCGACTAGCGCGCCGCCAAGGCCCCGACCTTGGGCGTTATCAAGGCCATGACCGCCTCGGCGCTGGCCTTGTGGATAGTCTCCGAGCCCACGTGCACCGTCGGGCCCTTGTCGCACTTCTCCGAGCAGAACGTCGCGCTGACGTCGACGTAGTCCTGGAGCCCGGCCTTCTCCACCGAGGCCAGCACGTCCCGGAGGACGGCCTGGCTGCCCCGTAGGAAGCAGCTCGTGCCGACGCAGACCCTGACCGCCACCTTCTGGGCCTCGCCGCCGCGGACGAGCGATATGCGGGTGTCCTGGATGCGCTTCTTGCTGGAATAGCCCGTGTGCAGGAGCTCGTGGGCGCGATGGCCGCCGGGCTCGCCGCCGAGGACCTCGGCGTAGAACTTGGGCACGAAGGGGTTGTCGCCGGTCGTCCGCAGCTCGCGGGCGCCGTCGGCGTCGCGCATGCCCCGCTTTCGTTCGGCCACGGCCGAGCCGTCCGGGTCAATGGGCTGTCCCGCTCCGCCGACGCATCCGCCGGGGCAGGCCATGACCTCCACGACGTCGGCGCGGCGGCTGCCGTCCAGGACGCCGCGCGCCACTAGCTTGGCGTTGGCCAGGCCCTGCACCGACAGCACGGTCAGCTCCCTGTCGCCGAGCCTGAGCGTAGCGGAGCGTATGCCGCCGCCGGGGATCTCATCTACGAATTCGAGCGCCCGCCCGTTCAAGGGCGAGACGGGGGCGCCGACGTAGCGGGCCACCGCCTCGGCCACGCCGCCGGCGTCGCCGAAGACCATGCCGGCCCCCGTCGCGAAGCCGAAGGGCATGTCCATGGACCCGGCGGGCAAGGCGGCGAAGCGTAGGCCGGCCTCCTCTATCATGGAGGCCAGCTCGGCCGTGGTCAGAGAGAAGTCGACGAGCGGCCCGCCGTCGCGCGATAGCTCGGGCCTAGAGACCTCGTACTTCTTGGCGACGCAGGGCATCACCGAGACCACGACGACGCGCTTGCCCACGCGCTCGGCGCCGCCGGCCGCTACAGCCGCCGCCGCGGCGCGGGCCGCGTCCTCGCGGACGATAGAGCCGACCATCGCCTGGGGCGACATGCACGAGCTCAGACTAGGCAGGAGCTCGGGGAAGAACTGCTCCGCGTACTTGACCCAGGCCGGGCAGCAGGAGGTGAAAAGCGGCAGCTTCTCCCCCGAGGCCAGTCGCCCGGCCAGCTCTCCCGATTCCTCGACGACGGTCAGGTCCGCGCCGAAGGCGGTATCGTAGACCTTGTCGAAGCCGAGCATGCGCAGGGCCGTGGCGATCTTGCCCGCGGCGTTCTCCCCGGGCGCCATGCCGAAGCGCTCGCCTATCGCGACGCGGACGGCGGGCGCTATCTGCGCGACGACGACGGTCTCCGGGTCCTCGAGGGCCTTCCATACGGCGTCCGCCGGGGAGCGCGGCACGATGGCCGCGGTCGGGCACACGGCGGCGCACTGGCCGCAGTTTACGCAGTCGACCTCGCCCAGGGACTTGCCGAAGGCGGGGCTGACCATAACGTCGGAGCCGCGGCCCGCGAAGTCTATGGCGCCCACGCCCTGGATCTCGGCGCAATAGCGGACGCAGTCGCCGCAGAGGATGCACTTGTTGGGGTCTCGCACCAGGGCCACGGAGCCGGAGTCCTTAGGCCGCTCGGCGCGGAGCCGCTTGAAGCGCACGTCCCGTATGCCCATCTTGGCCGACAGGTCGCGCAGCTTGCAGCTCGCGGAGCGCTCGCAGGTAGGGCAGTCCTGCTTATGGTTGGCCAGGAGCAGCTCCAGGTTCATCCTGCGCATCGAGCGTATCTTGGCGGTGCTCGTGCGCACCGACATGCCGTCCTTGGGCGGCACCACGCAGCTGGCGTCGATGTCCTTGCCGTTTATCTCGACGAGGCATAGCCTGCAGGCCCCGTACGTCGACAGCTTGCTGTGGTAGCAGAACGTCGGGACGTCAATATTGGCCTTGCGGCACAGGGCCAGGACGTTCTTCTCGCCCTCTATGGGAACCTTTATGCCGTCTATCGTTACGAAGCCGCTCATGCCGCCCCCTTCTTAATGGCGTCGAACTTGCACGCGGCGACGCACGCGCCGCACTTGATGCACTTCTGGGCGTCTATCGCGTGCGCCTGCTTGGGCGCGCCCGATATCGCCCCTACGGGGCACTTCCTCGCGCAGGCCGTGCAGCCCTTGCAGGCCGCCGCGTCTATGGACAAGGGCACGAGGGCCGAGCACTGGCCGGTCGGGCAGCGCTTGTCCACGACGTGGGCCTCGTACTCGGAGCGGAACTGCCTGAGCATCGACAGCACCGGCGCCGGCGCCGAGGCGCCGAGGCCGCACAGCGAGCTGTCGGCGACGTTCTCGCATAGCGCCTCGAGCAGGCCGAGGCTCTCGAGGGTGCCGTTCCCGGCTATGACGTCGTCGAGCAGCGCGAGTATCTGCTGGGTGCCCTCGCGGCACGGCACGCACTTGCCGCACGACTCGCGCTGGGTGAACTGCATGAAGAAGCGGGCCATCTGCACCATGCAGGTGGAGTCGTTCATGACGACGAGCCCGCCCGAGCCTACCATCGCGCCTATGTCACCGAGCGAGTCGAAGTCCATGGGCACGTCCAGGTGCTCGGCCGTCAGGCAGCCGCCGGAGGGGCCGCCTATCTGCACGGCCTTGAACGCGGCGTCGTCCGGCCTGCCGTCGCGGTCCAGTATGCCGCCGCCTATGTCGAAGACGACGCGGCGCAGGGTCGCCCCGAAGGGCACCTCGATGAGGCCGGTGTTGGCCACGTGGCCCGTGAGCGCGTAGGTCTTGGTGCCCGACGAGCCCGCGGTCCCGAGCGAGCGGTACTCCGCGGCGCCTTTATCGATGATCAGAGCTACCTGGGCCAGGGTCTCCACGTTATTGACGACGGTAGGCTTGCCCCAGAGGCCCTGCTCGGCGGTGCGGGGAGGCTTGGGCCTCGGCATGCCGCGGTTGCCCATTATGGACGACACCATGGCGCTCGCCTCGCCGCAGACGAAGGCGCCCGCGCCCTCCATGACCCGCAGCTCGAAGGCGGTGCCCGAGCCCATGGAGTCGGCGCCCAGGAACCCGGCCGCCTCGGCGTCGGCGACGGCCTTGCGGACGCGCTGCACCGCGAGCGGGTACTCGGCCCGGACGTAGACGTAGCCGACGCCCGCGCCGGTCGCCCTCGCGCCGATGAGCATGCCCTCGATGACGGAGTGCGGGTTGCCCTCCAGCACGGAGCGGTCCATGAAGGCTCCGGGGTCACCCTCGTCGCCGTTGCAGATGATGTACTTCTCGGGGCTCGCCTGCCTGAGGGCCAGCTCCCACTTCCTGCCCGTGGGGAAGCCCGCTCCGCCGCGGCCGCGCAGGCCGGAGTCCTTGACGACGGCGCATATCTGGGCCGGCGACAGGTCGAAGAGCGCCTTGCGCGCCGCCCTGTAGCCGCCGCGGGCTATGTACTCGTTAAGGTCCTCGGGGTCTATGGAGCCGCACTCGGCCATGACCCGCCGCTCCTGCTTCGCGTAGAAGCCTATGTCGCGCTTGCCGCGCTTGCGCTCCCCCGATACCGGGTCGCGATAGAGGAGCCGTTCGACGAGCCCGCCTCGGACGAAGGTCCGCGACACTATCTCCTCGACGTCGGCCCCCTTCACGTGCGTATACAGTATGCCGTCCGGCTCTATGGTCACGAGCGGCCCGACCTGGCAGAAGCCCTGGCAGCCGCTCGTGGAGACGTGGGCGGCCGCGCCGGAGCAATCGTGTATGTCCAGGTCGACTACGACCTCCTGGCCGGCCGCGGCGAGCGCGGCCACGAGCGCCTCGTAGACCTTGAGCGACCCGTTGGCGATGCAGCCCGTGCCCCCGCAGACCACGACCCTGCGCGCTATCGAGGCGCTCGCCTCGGCGTAGGCCGTCGCGACCGCCTCCAGCTCTCCGGGCGGTATGATCGCGGCGTTAGATCGAGCCATCTCCGGCCTCCTTCCGCCTGATTTCCTTCACGAGGCGCACGGCCTCGTCCTTGCCCACGAGCCCGTGGACGTCCTCGCCCACGACCAGCACCGGCGCGAGGCCGCAGGCCCCGAGGCACGAGACGGTCTCCAGGGTGAACAGCATGTCCGGCGTCGTCTTGGCCTTGCCCTCCAGGCGCAGCTCGGCGCGCAGGGCCTCGACCAGGTCGCCCGAGCCCTTCACGTGGCAGGCGGTACCGTCGCAGACCTTGATGACGTGCTTGCCCTTGGGCTCCAGGGAGAAGTGGCCGTAGAACGTCGCGACGCCGTAGACCTTGGCCGGCGATATGTCCAGGGCCGTGGCCACGTAGGTCATGATCTCCTCGGGCAGGTAGCGGTACTCGTCCTGCACGGCCTGCAGTATCGGTATAAGGCGCGAAGGATCGCGGTCGTAGCGGTCGAGGACGGCGACTACCGCCTCGAAGCGCCGGGCCTCGGCGAAAACGCTCAGGGTCAACATCTCGGCTCCTTAGAGGCGCTCGGCTCCGGCCTCGCCCGCCGTCTCGCGGGTCGGGCGCTTAGGCTGTTCGTCGCGCCTTGTGATATCATTTATCGATATATTTTGTACTATAAATAGGACGAACGTGTCAACACCGGAACCGACGCGCTAACGGCCCCGACCTCGGGGCAGGCTCCTAGCGGCGCGCGGCTAGAATGAGGAAGGCGTATCGGGTAGGATCGGCGGGTACCCGGGGCGGGGTACGAGGAGGACCGGCATGCGCGTACTCATCACGGGCTTCGACCCGTTCGGCGGGGAGGCCGCCAATCCGGCCTTCGAGGCGGTCAGGCTCCTGCCGGACGTCATAGCGGGAGCCGATATCGCGAAGCTCGAGCTGCCCACCGTGTTCGCCGCCTGCGACGCGATGCTCGAGGAGGCGGTGGAGCGGCTGGCCCCGGACGCCGTGCTGTCCGTGGGGCAGGCAGGCGGCCGCTTCGACGTCAGCGTGGAGCGCGTCGCCATCAACCTCGCCGACGGCAGGATACCCGACAACGCCGGCGACCAGCCCATAGACAGGACCATCCGCGAGGGCGGCCCCGACGCGTACTTCGCCACCGTTCCGGTCAAGGCCATGGTCCGGAGGATACGGGCGGCCGGCGTGCCCGCGAGCGTCTCGTACAGCGCCGGCTCCTACGTCTGCAACCACCTCATGTACTGCGCCCTCCACTACGCCGCGACGCGACGCCCGGGCCTCCGGGCCGGCTTCATCCACGTGCCGTTCATGCCGTCCCAGGCCGTGGACAAGCCCGCCGCTACGCCGACCATGTCGCTCGAGTGCATGGCGACCGCCATCGCGGCCGCCGTGGAGGCCGTAGTCGATACGGTCGACGACCTGCGCGCGCCCGAGGGCCGCGACCACTGATCGCCCGGACGGGATCGGAGAGGCGATGGAGTGGATACTATGCGATAAGGCCAGCCCGAGCGACGGTTTCGGCCTGGACGAGAGGTCCAGGATCGTGGTCGTCGGCACGAGCGGCTCCGGGAAGAGCGTCCTGGCCCGCAGGCTAAGCCTGAGCCTCGGGATCGACGACGTAGAGCTGGACGCGCTGCACTGGAATCCGGGCTGGCGGGAGAGCGATGACGTCGAGTTCAGGGATAGGATACGAGCCGCCGTCGAGGGCCGGGACGGCTTCGTCATCCACGGGAACTACAACAAGGTGCGGGACCTGACCTGGGGGATGTGCGACACCATGATATGGCTCGATTACCCGAGGTCCGTCGTCATGTACAGGGTCATCAAAAGAACGCTCGTCAGGATACTCGCGAAGGAAGCGCTGTGGAACGGGAACGTCGAGACGTGGAGTAAAAGCGTCTTCTCGAGGGATTCCATAATCCTATGGTCGTGGAACACGTACGATAGGAGACGTAGGCAGTACCTCGCGCTGAGAGACGCCGATTGCTACGGCATACGGCGCATAATCGTGGTACGGAAGCCCCGCGACGCGAGGCGACTCCTCGGGGCGACTCGTCTCGACGATTGATATCGCTTGCCCGGAATGAATATTGGATATAAAGTTCAAAATTGAACTAGATCGGTAGGCCGACGGCGCGGTAGTCGCCATGGAGGTTCTCATTGAGAATAAGAGCGGTCGGAATAGGCCCGGGGTCATTCGCCATAGGAGCCCTCGCCCTCGCGGTCTTCGTCACGTCCTGCGCCGGAACCCCGTCCCCCGAGCCAGCGGAAGAGCCCGTCCCGGAGCCGCCCCGCATCCTATCGGGCCCCTCCGTCCCTACCCTTCCGGGCCTCGAGCCGGTAGCTCGCTACGCGGGGCCCTTCGCCGTCGAGTACCTCGGCAATTCGACCATCCTCGTCATGGGTCCCGACGGCAGCCTCGTCGTCTGCGATCCCTATAGCCCCGGCGACGTGCCGTACGGCCTTACGCCCCTTCCCTCCAACCTCGTAGCCGACGCGGTGACGGTGAGCCACGCCCACGGCGACCACGATTCGATCCGGAGCGTTTTCGCGGATCCTCGGGTCATCGCCGCGCCCGGCAGCTATCAGGTCGGCGCTATCAAGGTCACCGGCTTCCCCGGCCTCGAAGGCTCTCCTCGGGGCCCGTCGAGGATGAGCAACGTCATTTTCGTCATAGAGGCGGACGGAGCCAAGATCGTCCATCTGGGCGACTCGGGACCCGTCACGGACCCGGCGGTCCTCGAGGCCGTCTCCGACGCCGACCTCGTCGTCGTCAACATCGACATGTACGTGATTACGAAGCCCGACATGATGCCCTTCCTCGACAGGATCAGGGCGAGGACCATCCTCCCCTCGCACTACCCCGTCTTCGCGGCCAAGCCGGACGTCGACGACTTCCTGGCGCTCCTCCCCGCGGGCCTGCCCGTCGAGAGGACGGGGAGCCGCCTCGTCGTAGCCGCCGGGGGGCCGCGGAGGATCGTCGTCATGAGGGCGGCCACGCAGAAAGAACCCTAGGCAGGCGGCGGGAACTGCCGCGTAAGGAGTTAGCTTTCTCGTCGGCGAACTACTATCCTATATTCATCAAGATGAATCGAGCATAGGAGGCAATCCATGGCGTCAAGCAGCTACGACAAGCTGGTCGAGACCCTCGAGGCCCGCTTCAAGAAGAACCCGGGCCGCCATCCCGGGATAGGATGGGACGCCGTGAGAGCGAAGCTAGCTGCGGTCCCCGAGAGGTATAAGCCGCTCTCCGCGATGGAGGACTCGGGAGGCGAGCCCGACGTCGTGGGCTACGACGCCGACGCCCGGGAGTACCTGTTCTGCGACTGCTCCGCCGAGACCCCGGCGGGCAGGAAGAGCCTCTGCTACGACCGCGAGGCCCTCGACTCGAGGAAGGAGAACAAGCCGGCCGGGACCGTCATGGAAGCCGCGGCCTCGATGGGGATCGAGGTCCTGGACGAGCTACAGTATAGGCGCCTACAGGAGCTAGGGGAATTCGACAGGAAGACGTCGAGCTGGATACGTACGCCCGACGACGTGAGGAAGCTCGGGGGCGCGCTGTTCTGCGACCGCCGCTACGGCCGCGTCTTCACCTACCACAACGGAGCGGAGTCGTACTACTCCGCCAGGGGCTTCCGGGGAATGCTCAGGGTCTAGGTAGTTCCTCGAACCTTGTTGCGATTAAGCCCATGCATATTGAGGCAGATAGTCTCGTCCTTTCTTGAGCGGGGTAATGGATTCTTTCAGCCAAATCATTTTATTAGCATCACTTAGATGCTCTTTCGTTAGGAATACCCGC
>JAHIWG010000113.1 GCA_018816345.1 Spirochaetota bacterium
AGCTTGCGCACCTCGCTCGCGACGACGGCGAATCCCTTGCCGCTCTCCCCGGCCCTCGCCGCCTCGATGGCGGCGTTCAGGGCGAGCAGGTTGGTCTGCCTGGCTATCTCGTCTATGACGCCTATCCTCGCCGTGATATCGTTCATCGCGGCGACCGCGGCGTCGACCTCGCCCGCCCCGAGCTCTGCGGACTCCGCGGCCCGGCGGCTCAGGCTCTCTCCGGCGGTGGCGTTATCCGCGTTCTGTCGGACGGACGCGGTCATCTCCTCTATGGACGACGACACCTCCTCGGCGTTCGCCGCCTGCTCGGTCGTTCCCTGCGATATGGACTGCGCCTCCTGGGATATCTCGGCGCCTCCGCGCGAGACCTGCTCCGAGGCGAGGCGTATCCCCGCGATGACCTCCCTGAGCCGCCCGACGGTGACGGCCAGCCCGGCGTTCAGTCGGCCCAGCTCGTCCTTGCGGGAACGATCGGGCTCGAACGCCAGCAGGTCGCCGGTCTCGAGCCTCGAGACGACGGAGGCCGCCGCCTTGACGGGGCCGAGCACGGAGAGGGACAGCGCGATGCCGAGGGCCAGGGCCGCTATCGTCCCGAGCGCGGTACCGGCGACGACGAGCGTTATCGCGCCCCGGGACGTGGCGTCGGCGGCCGAGACGCTCGCCTCGGAGGCGGAGATATTCGCCTCGACTATGGAATCGAGGATCCCTATCGTCTCGGTCTGCCTCTCCCTCAGGATGCCGAAGGCAGACTCGTGCATAGCCGCGTACAGGGCGTCGACGCGGGCCGCCTCCCCGGCGATGAGGCCGAGCTGCCTGAACGTGCCCTCTGCCGCCGGCCGCGCCTCGCTCTCCAGCAAGCGATACGCCCCCGCCCTATCGCCGGCCCTATGCCTCGCCTTGACGGCGGCCACCGATGCGTGGAAGCGGCGATGGTCGGCGTTGATGGCGTCGAGCGCGGCGGCGATCGTCGGGTTCGATCGGTCGGCGGAGGCCATCCACCGTCCGAAGGCGCAGGCGGTCTCGTCGGTGCCGCCCTCGAAGGCCAGGCCCTCGCCCAGGAGCCCCCGCAGCGAGGAGATGAGCGCGTGATGGTCGCCGATGAAGCCCTTGACGTACCCGACGAGCGTAGCGGGATCCGCGATACCCGAGGCCGCGGCCTCGCGGGCCTGGGCGAGGAACGCTTCGTTCGCCGAGTCCCAGCGCGCCATAGCCTCGACGAGCTTATCGTTGCCCAGGCGCTCGCCCTCGGAATGCTCTAACGCGAGGTAGTCTTCCAGGGCGGCGCCGTACGCCTTCCTCGCGGCGGCGACGTTATCGAACTGCCGGCTCCTATCCGCCCCGACCATCCGGGGGTCGAGGAAGCTCCTGATCGCGACGCGCAGCGCCGACGACTGTTCCTTTATAGTAAGGAGCGAGCGTATGGCGACGAGCTTGTCCTTGCCGAGGTCGGCGATGGACGAGGATAGGTTCCTGGCGCTAAGGAGGCCAGCCGCTCCTATCGCGAGCGCCACGAGCGCCACGGCGATGAACCCGCCGATCAACTTTAAGGCTATGCTCAGGTTCTTCATCGTTGTGATCACCTTCGGAATCCACGGGGTTCGCGGCTACCTATCACCGAGGTCGCGTCGATGCGATACATGGAAGCATATGGATGCGTAGCCTAAAGTCAAATGCCCCGCCCCGCCTTCTCGTCGATCCTGTCGATGACGAACATATACGCCGCGGAGACCAGCGCGCAGGCGGCGACGAAGGGCCAGACGGACGCGCTGCCGAAGGCCCTCGCCATGGGGCCCGCGACGAGGGGCGCCAGCGCGCCGCCGGCGATGTATCCGAACGAGACGACGGAGTTGACCCGGCTCCTGTGCGCCGGGGGCGAGCGCTCGGCTATGAAGGCGTTGCCGTTGGTACTGCCGAGTATCTCCCCGACCGTCCAGACGACGGTGGCCCCTATAACCACGGGCACGCCTCCCGCGAAATAGTACGAGCCGAACCCTACGGCGTAGAAGACGGACGAGAGCGCTACGGCGAAGAGAGAGCGCATCCTCCGAGTGGCGAGCACGACCAGGGCGGTCAGGGCGACGACCGTCAGGCCGTTGGCCATCATGGCCGCGCCGAAGGCCCTCGGGCCGGTCTCGGGGCCGAGGACGTCGTTCAGGTAAATAGGAAGCGCGAAGGTGTGCTGGCTATAGACGAAGGCCCCGATCACGGCCCCGGCGGCGTATAGTATCAGCACCGGATTGGAGCGGAACACCGACCACGTCGATACGGTCGCCTCGGGAACGGCGGTCGCCTCGGGAACGGCGGTCGCCTCGGGAACGGCGGTCGCGGGGCCGCGGGGAGAGCGTCCGGCCACGAAGGCTGAGACTATGGCGCTGGCCGCGAACAGCGCGGCGGCGTTACCGAGGAATAGCGCGCGGGGCGCCCTCGTGAACAGTATCCCGGCTATCGCAGGCCCTATCGAGAAGCCTATGTTATTGCCCCAATATAGCAGCGAGAAGGCCTCCTTGCGCCTATCGGCGGGGGCGGCGTCCGCCACGACAGCGTTGATGATGGGCCAGGTCCCGTTGAGGGCTCCCATGGCGAAGGCTATGACGAAGGGCGTCGCGGCGTTGAAGCCCATGACGCCGCAGGCGGCGTAGGCCGCGGCCGCGACCAGCTGGAGCGACCTGAGGACGCGGGGCCTATCGAAGCTATCGCCCAGCTTGCCGCCGAGCGCGAGCCCGAGGGCGGAGACCACGGAGACGGCGGACATGAAGGCCCCGGCGCCCGCGGCGTCGTAGCCGAGCTTCATCGTCAGCATCATGGCCAGGAACGGCCCGACGAACGAGCCGGCCGACACGACGAGGCGCACGGCGAATAGAGCGTATATTTCCATCGGGAGCCGGGAGCCCCTCGGCGACTTGGTCCTCATCGTAATGCTTCCTTACGCCCGCGGCCCTCCGGGACGGGCCTGGCCGGCGGATTCTAGAGCCGATCACACGCGCGCGTCCATCCTGTTGCCCGACTCGTATCGCCCGAGGCCGAGCCTGAACAGCCCGTACGATAGCCCGACGTAGACCGCGGCGACCAGGCACAGGACGGGAACGAGGCCCCAGTCGAGCGACTTGAAGACCCGGAGCGGCATGAACGCCACGAAGCCGGAAGGCACTATGGAGTAGAGCGCCCAACGCATCCCGGGCCCGTAGATCCCCTCGGGATAGAGCGAGAACGACAGCATGAATTCCGTAAGGGCGGAAGACACGGCCGACGAGTTGCCCATGAAGAACGCCAGGCTCTCGGCCGCGGCGAAGGTCGCGGCGAAGATCAGCGCGCCGGGGACGGCCAGGGCGGCGAACAGCGCGAAACGCTGGAGGTCAGTCCCCGACGTCAGCGCGAGCACGATGAAGCCGTACGCGAAGTCTCCCCAGGCCGAGACTATCGTCCTCGACGATAGCACGTTTACCCATACGTCCTTGGGCTGGAGGAGGTAGACGTCAAGGCCTCCCTCCATGACGATGCGGCCCAGGTGCCTCACGTTACCGAACACGATGTGGGCCAGCCCGAAGGAGGTCGAGACGAAGGCCCACACGAGCATGACGTCGGAGAATCCGTAGCCTCCGACCGCGCCGGTCCTCTCTATCAGCACCATCCAGAAGGCGGCGAAGGCCGCGTTGTTGAGCAGCATCCCGAAGAACTGCAGGACGAAATTCACCCGGTATTCCAGGGTGGCCTTGAGGTTGAACGCGAAGGCGGCGCCCATGAAGCGCGCGTAGGCGCGTATCCTCCCGAGAGGCCGCGCCATGCGGATAGTTCCCATCGTCAACCTCCGTTCACCGAGAGCCGCCTGCTCCCGAACGAGAATACCGCCCTCGCCAGGAAGACGGCCGCGAATATCCAGAGCGACTGCCTCGCGACGAGCGACAGCGCCTCTGGCAGTGAGAAGGCCACCGCTATCCTCGCGGGGGCGTACGAGAGGTAGGGGAACGGCGTCCAGACGGCGAGGCGGGCCGCCCACCGGGGCAGGAACTCGATGGGTATGAGCGTCCCTACGACGAGCGTCAGCTTCTGGAAGATCCAGAAGAACGCCTCGTTCTCCTCGGGCCAGAAGGCGGTCATCGCCAGCGCGGCCTGAAGGAAATAATTGAGCGTGCCGGCCAGGAGGAGCGAGACGACGAGGAACCCGAGCCGCCCGGCCTCCGATAGCGCCGAGGCGAGGCCCGCCGCGCCCGGGGCCGCCGCCGGCGGGAGCCCCACGAGCAGCAGCCCCACGGCGATACCCTCCGCGAGTATTACGCCCGCCTCGGCCAGCGAGCCGCCCAGCTTCTCGGCGTAGTTATACGAGACGAAATCGTAGGGCCGCGCCAGGAGGTAGGCTACCTGGCCGCTCTTCATGTCCCTAGACAGCGTCCAGAAGAAGCGCCCGAACCCGAAGCTCGGGATCTCGGCGATAATGAAGTACCAGACCGCCATGCGCATCGTATAGCCGGCTATCTCCGTGGCTCCGGCGTACGCGCCAGCCCAGACCCGGGAGAAGATGAACACGAACAGCGCGTAGGTGAACATCGAGCCCGCGAAGTTACCCGGGTAGGCCAGGCGCTCCCTCATCGAGGTCGACGCCGCGATCGAGTAGGTCCTCAACGAGCCGCTACGCACCTAAGGCCTCCGGGGCCGCCCGCCCCGCTCCCGGGAGGCCGGTACCGAAGGCCTGCGCCTCGGCTCCCGTCCTCGCGGAGTAGATGCCGGCTATGACGTTCTCCAGGGGCTCGTCCTCCACGGTGATATCCTCTAGCTCGCCCTTGGCGGCGAGGGCGCGGACGACCTCCGCCAGCGAGTGCTCGCGCGTGTCCACCTCGTAGCTAGCGGCGACGGCGGTGCGCTTCACGGGGGACAGCGAGGGAAGGTCCAGGTTCACGGGCGACGCGTAGCGGACCCCGACGTATTTCTTGGATAGGGCGCGGTGCCGCAGGTCCTTCATAGTCTCGTCCACCACGACCTCGCCGTGATGGATGATTATGGCCCTCTTGCACACCTTCTCGATGTCGCCCATGTCGTGGCTGGTCATGAACACCGTCGTGTCGTCTATCCTGGCGGCATCCGCGAGGAGCTGCCTTATCTCGCGCTTCGCGACCACGTCGAGGCCTATGGTCGGCTCGTCGAGGAAGAGCACGAGGGGAGCCGGCAGGAGGCTCGCGGCTATCTCGCAGCGTATCCTCTCGCCGAGCGACAGCTTGCGCACGGGCACGTCCCAGAACGGCGCCAGCCCGAAGCGCTCGATGAGCTCCGCTTCCCGCCACTTCCTGTCGTCGTCGTCTATCTCGTAGATGGCGCCGAGGAGCCTGAACGAGTCCGAGGGCGGCAGGTGGAACCATAGCTGGCTCTTCTGCCCGAATACCGCGCCTACGCATCGCGAAAGCTCGAGCCGGTCGCGGACGGGGTCGAGGCCGAGCACGCTCGCGCTCCCGCCGGACGGCCGCAGTATGCCCATGAGCATCTTTATGGTCGTCGATTTACCCGCGCCGTTAGGCCCGAGGAACGCGACGACCTCGCCTTCCCCGACCTCGAACGATACGCCCTTGACCGCCTCGACGTCCCGGTTCTCGGGCCTGAGGAAAGAGCGGAGCGCGGAGAGGCGGCCGGCGGGCCGGACCCTGGTCGAGAATGTCTTCGATAGCCTGTCTGCGACGATTGCAGCCATATGGAGCCCCCGCGAATTAGGGGCCGTCCTACGCCTGCGGCGAGCGCGAGTGGTGGGCGGACGGACGGACCCCGAAATCGATCGAGACTCCGTCCTCGGGCTTTTATCCCGTGGGTGTCGCGGCCGTCACGCGGCCGCCGGCGTCGCTCGGTCTCGTCCCCGCCGTCTCCGCCGGGGGCGGGACGAGGCGGGAGGAACCCTAGGCGCCCTCTCGAAAGTACTGCGTCAATAAGACCCTATCCCCGTCGGCAAAGTCAACCGAGCCTCTTGTTTCTATATATAGATTTGCCATCGGCGATGCTTGCGCGTTTCGCGGCGGCGAACTAGGCTATAGGCGATGCAAACCGACACTCTTCGCGCGCAGGACCGCTGTTCACCGAGAAGAACGCTCTCGATTATCGCGGGAACGGCCACGTGCCTGGGGATTACCGCCCTCTTCGTCGTCGCCGGCGTCTCCTATAGCGCCATGCTGTCCCAATACGAGCGCGGCGAGGTGCTCCTCGAGGCCTCCAGCGTAAGGATGGCCGTCGAGGGCCACTTGAACGAGCGCATCAGCCTCGAGCGCGGCGTCGTCGCCCTCATGACGACTAATCCTGGGCTCGACGAGCCGGGCTACGCGGCCTTCGCTAGCGCCCTCGTCGGGAACGACTCCTGCGTGAAGAACCTCGCCGTGCTCGAGGGCACCACCGTTAAATTCGTATACCCCTTCGAGCCAAATAAAGCCGCCGTCGGGAAGGACCTGTCGGCTATCCCCGAGCAGGCGGAATCGGTCCGGCGCGCGAAGGAGACGCGAGAGCCTATAGTCTCCGGGCCGATACCCCTGGTCCAGGGCGGCGCGGGCATAGTCAGCCGAATGGGCATCTTCCCCGCCGGCCCG
>JAHIWG010000012.1 GCA_018816345.1 Spirochaetota bacterium
GGATGGCGTCGGCCTTGGCGAAGTCCCTGGCCTTCTTCGCCTCTATCCGCTCGGCTATCAAGGCCTCCACCTCGGCCGCCAGGGCGGCGTCGACGGGCGCGGCCTCATCGCGCGCGAGGCCGGCCAGCCCGAGCCCCAGCACGCGGTCCATGTCGAAGGCCGCGCCGAGGGCGTCCGCGGCGGGTACGCCCTGATCCCTGAGCACGCCCCATAGCTCCGCCAGGGCGCGCGGGGTCGAGAGGTCGTCCTCGACGGCGAGCCGGAACGCGTCGAGCCTGGCCCTGGCCGCCGGGCAGAGGGCGTCGGCCGCGGTCGGGCCGGCCCCTCCCGCGGGCACCTTCTCCCGGAGCGCCAGCACCCTGTCGACGAGGGCCTTGCGCGACGCCTTGGCCGAGCCGAGCGCCTCGTACGAGAACTGGAGCTGGGACCGGTAGTGCCCGCCCAGGAGGAAGAACCTATAGTCGAGCGGATCGAAGCCCGCGTCGACGAGGACCTTGAGCGTCAGGAAGCCGCCCTTGGACTTGCTCATCTTGGCCGCGCCCATGACGAGGAATTCGTTATGGATCCAATAGTTGACCCACTTGCTCCCGGTCGCGGCCTCGCTCTGGGCGATCTCGTTGGTATGGTGCACCGGGATATGGTCTATGCCGCCGGCATGGATGTCGAAGCTCTCGCCCAGGTACTTCATACTCATCGCGGAGCACTCGACGTGCCAGCCCGGATAGCCGCGGCCCCAGGGACTGTCCCACTGCAGGGCCTGGTCCTCGAACTTGCTCTTGGTGAACCATAGCACGAAGTCCTGAGGATTGCGCTTATTGCCGTCGACCTCTATACGGGCCCCCGACTGGAGCTCGTCTAGCTTGAGCATGGCGAGCTCGCCGTAGCCGGGGAACTTGGATACGTCGAAGTAGAGGTTGCCGCCGGCCGAGTAGGTGAAGCCGTTGGCCTCGATGCGCCTTATGAGCTCGATCATGTCGCCGATATGCTCGGTGGCCTTGCAGACGACGTCGGGGCGGACGATGTTAAGCCTGTCCGTATCGCCGAAGAAGGCGTCGGTATAGTACTGGGCCACCTCGAGGACCGACTTATGCCGTTCCTGGGCGCTCTTGACCATCTTATCCTCTCCCGAGTCGTCGTCTCCCGAGAGATGGCCCACGTCAGTGATGTTCATCACGTGCTTGACCTCGTAGCCGAGGTAGCGCAACGACCGGGCGACCACGTCGTCGAAGACGTAGGCGCGAAGATTGCCTATGTGGGCGAAGTTATAGACGGTCGGGCCGCATCCGTAGAAACCTACTTTTCCCGGCTGTATCGGTTCGAACGCCTGTATGGAACGTCCGAGCGTGTTGTAGAGTCGTAAACCCATGCGGTCCTCCTTTCTAAATATACACTAATGGATATCGGGGAGTTCAGGCACAGAGACACGGAGAAGACGAGAAGAAAAAGGATAGGATAGTATTAGAGATGGCAGAAGCATGATTGAGCGCACGCTTCGTCTTCGATTCCATACAATTCCCACCTCATCTTCTCCGTGGCTCGGTGCGAGCCCTGTATTCCGAGCCATACTCATCTTAACACGTTGCGCATGGTGGGGTACCATGCCATCAGCATGACTACACTACGGAAATTCATAGAGAAATGCAATATCGACGCGGATATAGCCTACGACGAGCCGATGGCGCCTCATACGACGTTCCGCATAGGCGGCCCCGCCGACGTCTTCGCGAGGCCGAGGACGCCGGAAGCGCTCGCCGCGCTCTTGAAGGCCGCTCGCGACGAGGGCGTCCCCGTAGCCGTCGTCGGCGGCGGCGCCAACCTCCTCGTCGCCGACGCGGGCGTGCGGGGCGTCGTCGCGTCTACCGAGCTCCTGCGCGGGGCCCGGCCCGACGGCGACGGGAGGCTGTTCGCGGAGGCCGGCCTGCCCGTGGTCGTCCTCGTCCGCATGGCCATGGAAGCGGGCCTGGCCGGGCTAGAGTTCGCGGCCGGCTTGCCGGGCTCCGTAGGCGGGGCCGCCTACATGAACGCCCGCTGCTACGAGCGGGAATTCGCCGACGCCCTCGTCCGCGTCGATTACCTCGAGCCGGGTACGTTCCGCCCCGCGAGCGTCGCCGTCGACCGATCGGCCTGGGCCTACAAGAGGACGCCGTTCATGCCGGACGGCGCCCTCGCCGGCGCGGTCGTCGTCGGGGCGGCCTTCGGGCTCTCGCCCGGGGACCCGGCCAGCCTCGCCGCCAGGATGGCGGAGCTCGAGGCGGACCGGGCCGCCAAGGGGCACTTCGACTACCCGAGCGCCGGCAGCCTCTTCAAGAACGACAGGAGCCACGGCAGGCCCGTCGGCCGCATCCTGGACGAGCTCGGGTTCAAGGGGAGGCGCATCGGCGACGCCATGGTCAATCCGAAGCATGCCAACATCTTCGTGAACGCGGGCGAGGCGAGGGCCTCGGACATGGTCGCCCTTATCGACGAGGCGCGCGCCGCCGCGAGAGCGGCCTTCGGCGTAGAACTCGAGCCGGAAGTGGCCATGCTAGGATCGTTCCAGCCGCCGGCGCGCGCGTAGGCGTATCGGGGCTTGCGCTAAGCTCGTCCTTGGCCTAGCCTTATAGCACGGCCATGATAGCGGAACTGGAATACCTGCCGCTCCTCGTACCTTTCCTCGCCTATCTAGTCGCCCGGGGGCTCGCCTCGGCGCTAGAGCGTCGGCTTCCGTCGTGCTCCGCCGCCGCGCTCGCGGCCTTGGGGGCGGCGAGCGCGGCGCTATGGGCAGGGCTCCGGCCCGGAGCCCTCCTCCTCGGCGGGGCCTACCCCGCGCTCGCCGACGCGGCCTCCGTCGCCGGGACCATGGCCCTGGGGCTAGGCGCCAGAAGCGTGTCGACCGGCTCGAGGGCGGGTTCCGTGCCCGTCTCGCCGCGATGGCGCCGAGCGGCCGCGCTCGCCTCGCCGGGCCTGGCGGCGGCGGCCCTCTCGGCCGCGCTCGCCATGGGGCCTGGTTCGCCTGGAGGCGCCGGCCTCCTATCCGTCGCGCGGGCGGCCGGCTATTTCGCGGCGGCCCTCTGGCTCTCGGGCGGACCGGGCGGAGCGGGCGGACCGGGCGGACCGGGTACGATCGCCGCGATAGCGGCCATGACGCTAGCCTCCACCCCGTGGCGGGCATCGGCCGCGCTAGTCGCCCTAGGCCTGGGCGTCGCCATGGCCGCCGCCTCCCGGCTCGAGCGCGGCCGGCACGGGCCGGGGCTGCCGTTCCCGCTCCTATCGCCGGCTCTCTCCGTGGCGCTCCTATGGGCCCTGCGGACGGCGGGCCTCCCATGGCCGGCCGCCGGCCTCGTCGCCGGCTACTCGCTCCTCTTCCAGCGCCGCAGCGCCGACGGGAAAGCCTTCGCTACGCCTGCGCGCGTCTCCGCGGGATCGATGCGCAGGGCGGCCTCCAAGGAGGCCGGCTACGCCCTCGCCTTCGTGGCGGGGCTCGGGGCGTGGCAGGGCGTCGCCGCGGGCGAATGGCCCTCGGCGCTCGCGGTCTGCGTCGCCTTTCTCGCGTCGTCGGCCGTAAGAGCGGCGCTATCAGGTTCCGGGAGCTCCTTCCTCCCCGTCGGGGCCGCGGCCTTCGCGGCGCTGATCGCCGCCGAGCGGGCCGGCCTCGCGAGCGGCGGGGCTACGGCCGGCATGGCCTTGGCGTACCTGGTAGCCGTCCCGCTATCGAGAGGCCGCGCGATGGCGGCCCTCGTCCCGACCGTGCGCTCGCCGGTCAAGGCGATCGTCGGCGTACCGGCCAGCGGCCCGACGCTCGAGGCGCTGTCGTTCGCCCAGGCTATCGGCGAGAGGGGCTCCTCGATCAGGGCCGCGTGCGTGTCCCCGACGGACGGCACCTCGCCTAGCCCGGGCGAGGCGGAGGACGCGCTAATACGATGCGTGGCGGCGGGCGCCTCGGCGGAGATACCGGTACTACCGTCGGTAGTCGTCTCGTCGAGCGTCCCGGACGGGCTGGCGAGGGCGGCCCTCGAGAGGCGCGCCGACGCGGTCATACTCGAGATGCAAGCCGGCTTCCGCCCCGTCGTCGCCGGGCAGGGCCCCGTCGCCGCTAATAGGAAGCGGACCCTCGAAGGGCTGCTCGACGCGTTCTCCGGCTCGGTGATAGCCCTCGGCGGGTCGCGCCCCATCTCGTCGGCCCAGCGGCTCGTAGCCATGACGGTGGCCGGGGCGGAGACCGTCCCGGGATTCGCCCAGGCGCTCGAGGCGACGAGCCGGGCCTGGGGACGCCCCGGGTCGTCGATGAGGGGCGTGATGATAGGGGCCCCGGCGTCGGCCCTGGTCGACGCATCGGCCGGCCTCCTGGACGAGCGGGCTACCGTCGCCGTCGACTCGTGGAGGGACGCCGCGGCGATAGTCGACGAGCGCTCGTCCCAGGACACCGCCTTCGTGGTTTTCTCCTCGCGGCCGGGCGCGGAGGCGTGGAACCCCGGTCACGAGCGCCTGCCCGTAGTCCTGGAATCCGCCTACCCCGGGTCCGCCCTCGCCGTGTGGTTCCTGCCCCGGGCGGTCCGTCCCGACGCGCCTGGCGACGACCTGGCCTCGGCGACGGGCCCGGACGAACGACGCTGGCCCCCTATAGTCGCCGCGGCCTTCTCGTCGGGCAGGATACAGACCGGCATGCGCGAGGCGGCCCTCGTCGACGCCATCAGGCGCCTGACCGACTCGGTCTTCCCGGGCGACAGAGGCGCGGCCGGACGGCTGGCCTCGGAGTTCTCCGGCATCGCGCGAACGGAGCCGATAGAGCTGGCCGCGGGCGTGCTCCTGCTCCACGCCAGGGCTTCCGGACTCGTCGAGCCGACGCTGGCTATAGGCGCCAGGCCCTCGGGCTGGCCGCTCGTCGCCCTGTCGTCCCCCGTGAGGATAGCCGTGGCCCTCGTGTCGCCGGTGGATTCCGGCCCCGAGGCGCACCTGGAGGCGCTTACCCAGATAGCGACCGCGTTCCGGAACCAGGGCCTGGCCGACAGGCTCCTCTCGCCGCCCGATTCTTCCCTATAGGGAGAAACGACGCGATCGCTTGATAATACGCGGAAGCGGGGGCATACTGCTTCGCTATGAAAGATTACGCCGCCATACTAGCAAGGCCGCATACGGCCGAGACGATCGACAGGCTCGTGCGTTACGCCAAGATAGAGACCACGAGCGACCGCCATGCAGACGTCATACCGTCGACCCCCTCCCAATGGAACCTCGCGAGGCTGCTCGAGGCAGAGCTCAAGGGACTGGGCGTCTCGGACGTCTCGATAGACGAGCACTGCTTCGTCGTCGCCCGCGTACCCGCGACCAAGGGCTGCGAGAAGAGGCCGACGATAGGGCTCATGGCCCACCTCGACACCTCGAGCGAGGTCTCTGGAGCCGACGTCAAGCCGCGCGTGATACGTGACTACGACGGCAAGGCCCTCCCCCTGTCCGCGGGCTGGACCCTCGACCCCGCCGAGTTCCTCGAGCTCAAGGAGTACGTGGGCGATACGCTCGTCGTCACCGACGGCACGACCCTCCTCGGCGCCGACGACAAGAGCGGGATAGCGATCGTGATGACCGCCGTCGCCGCGGCGCTCAAGGACCCGGCCCTGGCCCACGGGCCCCTGGTCGTCATCTTCTCGCCCGACGAGGAGACGGGCAAGGGCATGGACGGCTTCCCCGCTGACAAGGTGAGGATGGACGCGTGCTACACCTTCGACGGCGGGCGCGGCGGGGAGATAGAGTCCGAGTGCTTCACCGCCTACGAGGCCAAGCTGTCGTTCGCCGGCAAGTCGGCCCACCCCGGCTACGCCCGCGGCGTCATGGCCAACGCCGTCTCGATGGCCGCCAGCCTCGTCGCGATGCTGCCGCGCAGCGAGAGCCCCGAGGCCACCGACGGCTGGTTCGGCTACTACTACGCGCACGAGATACACGGCGGCGTGGAGACGGCCAACGTCGACGTGCTGCTCCGCGACTTCACCGACGAGGGCATGGCCCGCAGGCAGGAGACTATACGGGCGCTCGCCGCCGCGGTCGAGGCCCAGTTCCCCGGCGGCAAGGTATCCGTCGATATGCGCAAGCAGTATCTCAATATGAAGAAGAAGCTGGACGCCAGCCCGAAGGTCCTCGAGCTGCTCTACGAGGCGGCCCGCAAGGCCGGGGCGGAGCCGTACTCCAAGCCCATACGCGGCGGCACCGACGGCGCCCGGCTAACGGAGATGGGCGTGCCTACCCCCAACATCTTCGCCGGCATGCACAATTTCCACGGCCGCCACGAGTGGGCCAGCGCCGCCGAGATGGTGCTAGCCGTAGACACCACCCTGGAGCTCATTAAACTCTGGTCGAAGGCCTGATACGGGAGTGAACGTATCTTGATTATCGGCGCAGAGACGCGGAGATGATGGGAATTAGGAAAGTCTAATAGCGCCGGAAAGTTAAGGGAGGGGAGCGGATCAGCCATGAACCGCTCCCCTCCCGCGTACTTTACCTCATCGTCTCCGTGTCCCTGCGTTCGAATTGCCTGGGGCTAATCTTTTTTCCAATCAACGCTCGACGCACATCGCTACGCCCATGCCGCCGCCTATGCAGAGGGTGGCCAGGCCTTTCTTGGCGCCGCGCCGCTTCATCTCGTGGAGCAGGGTGACGAGTATGCGGGCGCCCGACGCGCCGATGGGGTGGCCGAGCGCAATGGCTCCTCCGTTGACGTTGACGCGGGCCATGTCGAAGCGGAGCTCCTTGGCCACCGACAGCGCCTGGGATGCGAAGGCCTCGTTGGCCTCGATGAGCTCGACCTCCTCCAGGCTCCAGCCCGCCCTCCTGAGCGCCAGGCGAACGGCCTCCACGGGGCCTATGCCCATGATCGCCGGGTCGCAGCCGTGCCAGCCGTACGAGACGACGCGCGCGAGCGGCGTGTAGCCCTTCGCCTTGACGGCGTCCTCGCCGGCGACTATGAGCGCCGCGGCGCCGTCGTTGATGCCGGAGGCGTTGCCCGCGGTTACGGTGCCGTCGGGCTTGAAAGCCGGGCGCAGCTTCCCGAGGGCGTCGGCGGTAACGCCCGCGCGGGGGAACTCGTCGGTATCGACGACGACGGGGTCGCCCTTCTTCTGGGGCAGGACGACTGGAACGATCTCGTCGGCGAACCTGCCCGCCTTCATCGCGGCCTCGGCCCTGTTCTGGCTCCCCGCGGCGAACTCGTCCTGCTCGCGACGTGAGAGCGAGTACTTCGCGGCCAGGTTCTCGGCGGTGATGCCCATGTGGTAGCCGCCGAACGCGTCGGTCAGGCCCTCGTAGACCATGGAATCGATGATCTCCCCGTTGCCCATCCTATAGCCGTTACGCGCCTGCCTAAGGAGATAGGGAGCCTGGCTCATGTTCTCGGTTCCGCCCGCGAGCACGACCGAGGCGTCGCCGGCCTTGACGGCCTGGGCCCCGGCTGCGACGGCGCGGAGCCCTGAGCCGCAGACCATGTTGATGGTCAGGGCCGTACGCTCCAGGGGCAGGCCCGCCTTCACGACGACCTGCCGCGCTACGTTCTGGCCGAGGCCGGCCTGGAGCACGCAGCCGAGCACGGCCTCGTCGATATCGGCCGGCGCCGCGCCGGCGCGCTCCATGGCGGCAGTCGCGGCAATCCTTCCTAGCTCGACGGGGCTCACGCCCGCCAGGGCCCCGTTAAAACTACCGATAGCCGTTCGCGCGGCCCCAACGATAAAGACGTCTTTCATAGAATCCCCCCTAAAAAAATATAGTGAATCACCCCTCATTAATAATACGCTGATAGCCGGACTAAAAGTCCGGCTATCAAGGCTACATCATAGTCCTATGCATATCGACGATCCGTCAATAGTAAAATTAGCCCGGGTGCTATAGAGGCCTAAGGCCTCGGGGCCTCACTCGAATATCCCGCAATCGTCCGCTACGGCTATATCGGCGTCGGTGCTCGCGAGTATCCATTCCGGCGTATACGGGGCGAAGCATTCCTCGAGGCGGAATTTCCCGCCCGATACGGAGAAATAGCCGACGTCGGTCACGACTATGTCGACCTCGTGGGCGGCCGTCAGAGGCAGTGTGCATAGCCTCTTGAGCTTCGACGCGCCCGACTTCTCGAGATGGGTGGTAGCGGCTATCACCTTCTTCGATCCGGCGACGAGGTCCATGGCGCCGCCCATCCCGGGCACCATCTTGCCCGGGATCTTATAGTTGGCCAGGTTGCCTTCCTGGTCTACCTCCAGGACGCCGAGCACGGTGAAGTCGACGTGGCCGCCGCGGATAATGCCGAAGCTCTCGGCCGAGTCGAAGAAGCAGCCGCCCGGCAGCACCGTAACGGGCATGCCCCCGGCGTTCGTCAGGTCCTTGTCGCCCTTGCCCTTCTCGGGAGCCGGGCCGAGCCCCATCATGCCGTTCTCCGACTGCAGGATGACCGTGACCTCGGGCGGCACGAAATTGCCGACCATCGTCGGAAGCCCTATGCCGAGGTTGACCACGTCCCCGGAACGGAAGAAGCGGGCTATCCTGCGGGCTATTATTTCCTTGTTCTCGACGTATTCTATCATTGCGCCCCTCCCTTACTCGGCCATTACGATGTAGTCGACGAAGATGCTCGGCGTATGCACCTGGTCCGGGTCGATGGAGCCGATCGCCACGAGTTCCTCGACCTCGGCTATGACCACGGTACAGGCCGAGGCCATCAGCGGGTTGAAGTTACGGGCCGTCTTGGCGTAGACGAGGTTGCCGGCCTCGTCGGCCTTCTTAGCCTTGATGAGGGCCACGTTGCCGGGCAGGGCCTCCTCGAGGAGGAAATCCTTCCCGTTTAGGCGTATCTTCTGCTTACCCTGCTCCACCTCGGTCCCGACGCCCGTAGGCGTAAGGACGCCGCCGAGGCCGTTGCCCGCCGCGCGGACCCGCTCCGCGAGCGTTCCCTGCGGCACGAGCAGGACCTCGGACTCGCCGGAGTTCATCTGGCGCTGGGTCTCCGGGTTGGTTCCGATATGGGAGACGATCATCGTCTTGAAGGCCTTCTGCTTGATGAGGGGAGCCGGCCCCGTGGAGCGGCCTTTTTCCTCGTTGAAGATGCCGGTATCGTTGCAGACGAGCGTCAGGCCCTTAGTACCGGCGGCGACGAGCGCCTTGACGATGGCGTCCGGGCAGCCGCATCCGAGGAACCCGCCCAGGTGGACGACGTCGCCCGGCCGAATCTTGGCGGCCGCCTCGTCCGCCCGTATCACTGGCTTCTTGATCATGATGTACCTCCGATTGCGTTCGCCGGCGGCCGCGCCGGCGCGCTCGACCCCGTATATCCTAGACGGAAGGACTATAGCACGGCCTCCGGCCGGCGTGAAGCGCGGACCGCCGGGGCAGAAAAAGGACGGCCGCGCGTTCGCGCGGCCGTCCGGAATTCCTCGTGCTCGGCGCGGAGCCCTAGCGGCCGGGGCCGCGCTCGGCGGCTCTCGGACCGCGCGGGGCCCTAGCCTTAGTCCTCGAGCTTATAGTGGGCCTCTCCCAGCCACCTGGGCAGGAGCAGCGTGCCCGCGACGAAGACGACGGCGGTCACGGCGAGGCCTACGATGGCGTTGAAGCCCGCGAGGCTCGCGGCCACGATGCCGATGCCGGCGCACAGGGCCACGAAGGCGGCGTACGGCAGCTGCGTGGCGACGTGCTCGAGGTGCGGGCACGCGGCCCCGGTGGACGACAGTATCGTCGTGTCGGAGATCGGGGAGCAATGGTCGCCGAAGACCGAGCCGCCGAGCACCGCGCCGATGGCGAGGGCCGTGGCGTTGATCACGGCGTTAGGATCCATGCCGGCGTTCTTGGCAAGCGTGATCATCACCGGCATCGTTATCGGCACCATGATGCCCATCGTGCCCCAGCTGGTGCCGGCCGCGAAGGATATCAGGCAGGAGATTATGAACACCACGATCGGCACGAAGTAGAGCGGGAAGTTGCCGTTCACGACGAAGTCCGATACGTACGCGGCCATGCCCACGCCGCCATCGGCGGGAGCGCTCTTTATGATGCTACCGATGCCCCAGGCGAGCGTCAGGATGGTGACGGCGGGCGTCATCGCCTTGAAGCCGTCCAGGAGGGCCTCTCCGCCGGTCGTCATCTTGATGAGGCCGCGGATCAGGTAATAGACGTACGCGAACGCGAGCGAGATGATCGACGCGTACATGAGGGCCTTGGAGGAGTCGCTGTTATTGAAGGCCTCGGCGAAGGGCGTGGCGGCGATGGCCGCGCCTAGGGTGGCTACCTGCCCCTCGCCCGAGCCGACCTGCGACATCCAGAACTGGAGAGGGAAGAACGTCAGGGCTATGACGACGAAGGCCAGTATGGGCACGACGAAGTCGAAGGCCTTGGCCTTGCCGGAATCGTGCGCCTTGGACTCGACCTGGGCGGCGATGATGCCGTACTTCTTGGAGTCGTAGAGTCCGATGCCCTTCTCGGCGCGGGCAGCGGAGCGGGCCATGGGGCCGAAATCCTTGTAGGTGATGGTAATGAACAGGACCATGAACACCGCGAAGATGGCGTAGAGGTTGAACGGGATCGACCGCAGGAACAGCTGCATCGGGGTGACGCCCAGCGACTCGAATTCGGCGCCGGAGAACTGGCCCATGACGTAGACGACCCAGGTCGATAGCGGCGCCAGGATGGCCACCGGAGCGGCCGTCGAATCCAGTATGTACGCGAGCTTGGCGCGGCTGATCCTCTTGGCGTCGGTCAGCGGGCGCATGCAGGTGCCGATGGTCAACGAGTTGAAGTAGTCGTCGAAGAAGATTAGGAGCCCGAACACCCAGGTGAAGAGGAGGGCGCCGGTCTTGGTCTTGATCTTCTTGGACGCCCAGTCGCCCAACGCGTAGGCCGAGCCGGTCTTGGACAGGAGGCCGACCATCATGCCGAGCAGGATGGTGAACAGCACGATGCGGATGCTCCAGCCGTCGGCCAGCGTGTCGGCTATCTTATCGGCGAGCATGAGCATGGCCTGGAAGGGATTGCCCCCGGCCACGATGAGCGTCCCCGAGAAGATCCCGAGGAACAGCGAGACGATGACGTCCTTCGTGAGGATCGCCAGGATAATCGTCAGCAAGGGCGGGATGATGGATAGAATGCCGAAATGTTCCATGATCAGATGCCTCCTTAATGATGGAACGGAACGTATTTTCCTAGCTTGCACCCGAAACAATAATTACGCAATGTTTTTTTCGCGCCGGCCGAAGCCTGCGCAGCGACGTGCGATACGTTGGCGCGCGCCGCGGACGCCGCGCAGGACGGCTTCGGCCGCGACGCTACCTTAGGTGCGCTCGGCCAGCTTCTTGACTATGAACGTGGCCACGTCGTTGGCGTAGGCGCCGCGGCCGAAGCCGACGTCGAAGCCTAGTTCCACGGCGAGCTTGTTGCCGATGCGGGGGCCGCCGGCGACGCAGATGAACTTGTCGCGCAGGCCCTTAGCCTCGAGCAGCTCTATGAACTCGGTCATGTTGTGGACGTGGGTGTCCTTCTGCGTGACGACCTGGCTGATCAGTATGGCGTCGGCCTTCACCTTGAGCGCGAACTCGATGAGGCGCTCGTTGGGGACCTGGGCGCCCAGGTTGAACGCCTCCATCTCCGGGTAGCGCTCGAGGCCGTAGTGGTGGTTATAGCCCTTCATGTTCATGATGGCGTCGATTCCCACGGTATGCGCGTCGAAGCCGGTGCACGCCCCGACTATGACGACCTTGCGCCCGATATGCCGCCTTATATACTCGTTGACCGCGTCCATGTCCATGGACGCGTCGGCGGACGCCTCGTCGGCCACGACGGAATCGTAGTCTATGGACGCCTCGGTCTTGCCGTACGCCACGTACATCGAGTACTCGGCGGACAGCGGGTTGGAATGGACGACCTCGCAATCCTTGAAGCCCCACGAGAGGACGAGCTTGCGCGCCGCCTCCCGGCCCTTGGCCCCGTCGGGGACGGGGAGCGTGAAGGACAACTGGACCTTGCCGTCGTCCATGGTGTCGCCGTACGGCCTTACTACCCTCATGTCGTCCTCCTCCTACCTAGCGAGCCCGAGCTCGCGCTTGAGCCCCGACTCGAACGGGTTATAATAAGCGGGGCCCTTCCTGACCAGGCCCTCGAAGCCCTTGCCGCCGTCCTTCGGCCGCTTGACCTCGGCGAACAGGCCCTGCTCTATCGAATCGAACATGCCTACCTTCTCCACGTGCTCCATGAACTCTATGGTCTCCTTGAGCACCTGGTGGGCTCGCGAGACGACGATGCCGTCGGCCTTGAATTCGATATCGTCGTAGAACCCGTCCATGCTGTTCATCACGTAGCGGGCGTTGTCCACCGCCAGGAAGCGGTCCATCATGAACGGCGTGTGTATCGCCTCGGTCAGCATGCCCAGGAGGTGGATGCCCTGGTCGGTCGCCTTGGACACGAAGTTGAACAGGGTGTTCATCGCCACTCCCTTGAAGATGTCGCCCGACATGAACTTTGTCGGGGGCATGTACTTGAGCGGGTGCTCGGGGAATATCTCCCGGGCCATCTGCGCCTGGGACAGCTCGTACAGGAACCCGTTCTTTATCGTCGGGTCCATCTCGAAGGCGTGGCCGAGCCCCTGGAACCGGGCCTCGAGGCCGGCCTGGAAGCCGAAGCGCTCGTTCAGGAACTGGCTCGCGAGCACGGTGTACGCCTTCTCGAAGGCGTCGCTCGTCGTCAGGTAGTTGTCCTCGCCGGTATTTATGATGACGCCCGCGTAGGCGTTGATCATGCGGCTGAACTTCTGGTCGACGAAGGTGCGGTACATGTTGATGTCGCGGAACAGGATGCCGTACATGGAGTCGTTGAGCATCATGTCCAGGCGCTCCACGGCGCCCATCGCCGCTATCTCCGGCATGCACAGGCCCGACGCGTAGTTGGTCAGCCTGATATACCGCCGCTGCCTCTCGCCCACCTCGTCGAGGGCGGCGCGCATGATGCGGAAGTTCTCCTGGGTGGCGTAGGTGCCGCCGAAGCCCTCGGTGGTGGCGCCGAAGGGCACGTAGTCGAGGAGGCTCTGGGCCGTAGTGCGGATGACGGCTATGACGTCCGCGCCCTGCTCAGCGGCCGCGGCGGCCTGCTTGACGTCCTCGTATATGTTGCCGGTGGCGACGATGAGGTACAGGAGGGGGCTGTTGTTCCGGCCCTTCCACTGCTCGAGCTTCCGCTCGCGGAAGCCGCGGTTCTCCTTCACGCGGGCGAGGGTCCCCGCGACGAGCTCCTCGGCCTTGGCCTCGATGGCCGCGCGGTCGCCGAGGGGCAGGCTCATCACGTCGAAGCCCGCGGCTATCCTGTCGTTGAGGGCCCGTACCGCCCCGCCCGACTTGATGAGCGCGTTGACGTAGCGGACGGTGGCGCCGTCCTCGAGGGCTGCGGGATCGGCCGCCCGGATGCTGTCGACGACGAGGTTGGGCACCGGCACGCCGTCCGGCGTGGCGCCGTCGGCGCCGGCCAGGCGCAGCGTCGCGCGCTCCACGGTGACCGAGCTATGCCCGTCTATGAAATCCTGCACGGGCGCGGTGATGCGCTCGGCCAGGGCCCGCGCGTACGCGACGCGATCGGCCGGTAGGTTCAGCTTGCTTCTCATACTCCATCCTTCGTTAGATAGTATCGGGCCCGCTCGACGATTCGCGGATCGAGCCCTAGGAGCGACGCTATGGCGAGCGCGTCGCTCTCGGAGCCCGAGCCGTCGTCGTCGACGACCTCGTACCTCATATGCCTATTGATGCCGGCCAGGCGCTCCGATAGCTCCGCGCCCGCGACCGGCCCGGCCCCGCCCGTCCGTTCCAAGGCCGCGGCGGCCGCCGCCCTGTCCAGTCCCCTCATGCGCCTGTACTCGGCGCCCTCTATCCTGGCGACCCCGCGGAAATGCGTCGCGAAGAAGGCCCGGTCGCCGCCCGCGCCGCCTGCCACGGCCTCGTAGGCGCGCGCGTAGGACTCTACCACGGCCGAGAGCAGGGCCTCCGCCTCGTGGGAGCCCGTGGTCCTGGCCAGCTCGTCGAACGCGACGAGCACCCGCCGGTCTCCCCGGTCTCCCCGGTCTCCCTGGTCTCCCGGCCCGCCGGGGCCCGCTCCCCCGGCCCCGGCAGCCATGAGGCGCCAGACTTCCAGGCCGAACCCCGACAGGCCCGCGAGCCGCTCGCCGGACAGCTCGCCCACGTACTCCACCCGGTCGTAGACGCTCGTCTCGAAGGTGCGCGCGGGTACGAAGAGCCCGGCCTGGGCCAGGAGCTGGAAGAAAAGCAGCGTCTTAAGCACGACGGTCTTGCCGCCCATATTCGAGCCGAACAGCACCACGGCTCCCGAATCGAACTCGGCGCTCAAAGGCGAGTACTCGAGCCCCATGCCACGGCACTCGTCGGCGCACGGCACGAATCGAGCATCCACGAGCCTCGTAGCGCACGAGGAAAGCCGAGGCCGGCTCATGCCGAACGCCAAGGCCAGCTCGGCGCCGGCCCGCGCCCTATCGAGGCGCGTGGTCGCCGCCACCGCGGAGGCGAGAGCAGGCATGGCCGCCGCCGCGAGCGCGGACAGGCGCGCGACTACCCGCTCCTCGGCGCGGCGCTCGTCGGCAAGGTAGCGCTCGCGCTCCGCCATCGCCTCGACGGCGCGCGGCGAAGGCAGGAGCCTGACCAGGTAGCGCGCGTCGTCGTAGGGCTCCGCGGCGTAGCGGCCCGCCGCGCCGCCCATGCGCCCGTCGGGGCCCTCCCCGGACAGCATGGCCCGAGCCGCGTCCTTGGGCGCCACGATGAACTCCCGCCCGTCGAACGATACCCCGAAGGCGAGGCGAGCCTCGGCCTCGGCCCTGACGCGCTCCTCCGCGACGATAGCGTCGGCGGCCGCTATCCCGGCCCGCGCATCCGCGAGGCCGGGGTCGTAGCAGTCCGCCACGTAGAACGTCTCCGGGTCTGACCCGCCCCTATCCAGCTCGGACGCCAGCGAGCTAGCGGCGGAGCCCCGTTCGAGCGGGGACATGCCGAAGGCCGCGGACAGGCCCTCCCCGAGCGCCGAGACAGCGCCCTTATAATTAGCGATGAATTTCTTTATCTGGAATAGCTCCAGGACCTCGTACAGGGCCCTAGGCTCGAGCGTCAGCCTCGGCATGCGGCGGAGATGGTACGACACCCTGTCCCTAGCCAGCGAGTCGAGCGACTCGGGCGCGGCCTTATCCTCGCGCATGAGCCCAAGGACGGCCTCTATATCGTCGTACCGGCCTTCGAGGAGCTCCGCGTCCGCGTACACGACCCGAGCCTCGCGCTCGTCCTTGCCCCAGGGCGTCAAGGGCGAGTAGCGGTCCCAGAAATCGTCGAGCTGGGCGAAGGACCAGGCCTCCGCGCACGGGGCGGCCAGCCTCATGCCGCCCGCCCTTCCGCGACCTCGTACGGGTTGTACGAGACGAGCGCGGCGATGGAGTCGTCGGCGAGCCTCGAGGCGAACTCGGCGTCGCTAACGCCTCGGCACGCGACGACGAAGCCGCCGAACTCGATTCGCCGGGCGACGAGGAGCTCGCGCCCGCGCATGAAGGCCGACAGCTCCTGGTCGCTTAAGAACACCTTGGTAAAATCCTCGACGATGACCGAGGAGGCCCATCGGGGCAGCCTGGCGGCCGTCTCGGCGGTCAGCGCCCCCTCGAGCGCGTACTGGCCCGCGTCGCCGCCCAAGCCCGCTCCCGAGCCTCCGGCGCAGTCGAGCGGCGGATCGGCCACGGGAAGCCTGGCCAGCGTCGCCATGCGCCTCACGCGCGCGACGGCGCGCTCGAGCCCCGCCCCGTCGGCCCTGAGCGCGTAGACGAAGCGGGCGCCGGGGATGGAGGCGGCCTGCGTGATCCTATTGATGGCCCCGTCGACCAGCACCGTGCCCGTGAGCCCCTCGTCGACTATGCGCCTGACGGCCCAGGCGACGAGGGAGTTGCCTTCCGGCCCGACGAGGGCGACCGTAGCCGCCCTACGCGCGCGCGCGACGCAGAGGCGCCCGAGGGCGCACGAGCCCGGCAGGACGTCGAGGATCTCGGGGGAGCAGGGCCGCGCGAAGCGCTCGGTCGTCACGACTACGTCGCCGGCGGCGACCGGCACAGCCGGCTTCCGCGCCCCGGACAGGAAATCCCTGGCCTCGCCGTCGTAGCCCACGGTCAGGAGGGCGGGCCCGGCCAGGCCCGCCTCGCGGGCGCCCCGCCGCGCGAGCTGGGCCGCCCGGTTCATGAGGGTAGTCTTGCCGCAGTGCTTTTCCGGCCCCGTCACGAACGTGACCCTCCCCAGGAAATCCCCCGCATTATCGATCATTGCATAGCCCCGAAAGCTTGGTCGAGTAGTTCTCGCACAGAGACACAGAGAAGAAGAAGAGCGATATTGGCCGTATCATAGCATCATCCTATAGATACCATTCTTTAAGTCTGTAGATTTGAAATTCAAGAGCAGCCCAGTATTCCAGCCTCCAAGCCGCATATACGATAAAAGCTGAGCCTTATGAATCGAGATGATTGTATCTACGCACTTCAGCTCGAGTGCTATCGAATTTTCTACAACCATATCCACTCTGAACGAACCCGAAAGTAGAGCGCCTTTATAGACGACAGGCAACTCCGCTTGACGGACGAACGACAAGCCGCTCTCTGCGAGTTCTAGGGATAGAGCCTCCTCGTAGATCGATTCGAGGAGGCCCGGCCCGAGCTCGCGATGTACGGATATCGCGCATCCGATGATCCTATCGCTCAGCATATCATGCTCCAACAGCTACTCCATCCTACCCATATTCTTCATATGCAAGGCTCTTCTCATCTTCTCTGTGTCTCTGTGCTTATTTCTTCGAATACTTACTTCTTCTTCCGGGGGGAGAAGGCGGTAGTGCCCCTCGCGGCGCGGACCAGGTTCTTGGGCTCCAGGGTCTTCTCGTCGCCCGACAGGAGCCTCGCGACGCCGCAGGTGGCGTTGAGCTGGGGCTCGTCGAAGCAGATGCGGCACTTGCCGCAGTCCTCGTGGTAGCCGTCCGGCTCGTCATACGTGGTTATCACGCCCTCGTAGTTGCGGAGTATGACGCGCTTGTCGTTGCTCGAGATCATGTAGTCGGGCATCACCGGGGTCTTGCCGCCGCCGCCGGGCGCGTCGATCACGAAGGTCGGCACCGCCATGCCGGAGGTGTGGCCGCGCAGGTTCTCGATGATCTCTATGCCCTTGCTCACCGTCGTGCGGAAGTGGCTGATGCCGCGGGATAGGTCGCACTGGTAGATATAGTACGGCTTGACGCGGATGGTCAGGAGCTTCTGCACGAGCTGCTTCATGAGCACCGGGCAGTCGTTGACATCGCGCAGGAGCACGCTCTGGTTGCCCAGCTGGATGCCCGCGTCGGCGAGCTTGCGGCAGGCCTCGCGCGATTCCGCGGTGATCTCCTTGGGATGGTTGAAGTGCGTGTTGACGTACAGCGGGTGGTACTTCTTGAGCATGCCCACGAGGTTCTCGGTGATGCGCTGGGGCATGACCACCGGCGTGCGGGTGCCGATGCGGATGATCTCCACGTGCGGGATGGCGCGTATCTTCTTGATGATGCCCTCGAGCTTCTCGTCGGACAGTATCAGGGGGTCGCCGCCGGAGATGAGCACGTCGCGGATTATGGGCGTCTTCCTGATGTACTCGATGGCCGCGTCGATGTACTCCTCGTTCATGTTGGCGTCTTCCTCGCCGACGATGCGCCTGCGGGTGCAGTGGCGGCAATTCATCGAGCAGATATGCGTGACGAGGAGGAGGACGCGGTCGGGATAGCGGTGCGTCAGGCCCGGGACGGGGCTATCGGAGTCCTCATGGAGGGGGTCGTCCTGGTCGCTCTCGTCGAAGTGGGTCTCCGGCAGGCGCGGGATGGCCTGGAGGCGGACCGGGCAGCCGGGGTTGGCCGGGTCAATCAGGGAGGCGTAGTACGGCGTTATGGCCATGCGGAAGACCTTGAGGACCTCGCTCACGTCGGCCTTGTCCTTCTCGGTCAGCGGCACGACCTTGGCCAGGGTCTCGACGTCCTTGATGTTGTTCTTCATCTGCCAGCGCCAGTCGTTCCACTGCTCCGGCGTCACGTCCTTGTACAGCGGGATGCGCGTGTAATCGTAAGTCGGGTACGTATGCATGATCTGCCTCCTAAGATTTCCAAGCACAGAGAAGATGAGACGCAGAGAGTAGAATCCAAGATAGAGAACCTATGCTCGCTTTCCTTGGCAGCATTCCCTTCCTCCCTCATCCACTCCGCGTCTCTTTGCGAATTACCTTGCCATTCAACCCTTTAGTTTCAGGTACTTGCGGACGTCGTCGGGGCTGGCGGGAGAGAGGCCGGCCTCGCCGGCTATCCTCGCGGCGCGCTCGACGAGCTGGGCGTTGCTCTTGGCCAGGACGCCCTTAGAGAAGAATACGTTATCCTCGAAGCCGACGCGAATCCAGCCTCCGTTGGCTACGGCGCCGTACTGCGCGGGCAGGGACGAGCGCCCTATGCCCATCACGGTGTAGTCGGCCCCCGCCGGCATAGCCTTGATGAACGCGGAGAGGTTCTCCACGCTATACGGCACCGCCCCGGGCACGTTGAGCACGAAGCCGTAGTGGAAGGGCGCCTCGATGAGGCCTTCCTTGACGAGGTAGTGGCTCGCGTAGACGTGCCCGAGGTCGAAGCATTCCAGCGTCGCCCGCACCCCGCGGCGCTTGAACTCGGCGGCGAACTCGCGCATCGTCGGCAGCGTGTTGACGATATACTCGTCCCCGAAGTTGACCGTGCCGCAGTCCAGCGACGCCATCTCCGGCTCGAGCTCCTTGACCGGGCGGAGGCGCTCCTCGGCCGTATCGCCCACAGCCCCGCCGGTCGTTATCTCGATGACGATGTCGGTCTTCCTCCGTATCGCGTCGATCGCCTCCTTGAAGCGCGCGACGCTCTGCGTCGCGTTGCCCTGATCGTCCCTCACGTGCAGGTGGAGGATGGCGGCGCCCGCCGCCCTGCACTCCTGGGCGGTCGCGGCGACCTGGTCCGGGGTGATGGGCAGCGCGGGATTCTGAGCTACCGTCGTCTCGGCGCCGGTGCACGCGCAGGTGATTACTATCTTACCGTCAAGAGCCATATGCCCTCCTTATTTCGATGGGGCGCGAACCGGGGATACGGCGGCAGGGCTGGCGACGGCGCGCGCATCGGGACGGCCCGAACGCCGTTATAGTACGTGCATGCGCCCTCGTAAGCCCTGCCGCCCCCTCCGTAGACGCGTAGACCCGTAGACTAGAAACGAGAACCGAAGGAATTACATAGAATCGGCTCGGATGGTCTCGTCCACCCTCCGGCCCCCGCGGGCCGTCTTCCGATACGTTCCAGCTCGCTCGAGCTCGTCCGAGGCGTAGCCGCCTAGGCCGCTCTCGCTCGCCGCGCCGGGGACGGGGAGCCCCCGGGGCGAGAGACGGTTTCCCGCCTTCCCACGTTTTTTTTCGCCGACTCGATCCTTACCAGCCGCGCTCGGCCGCGTACGAACCGGGAGACGGACTGCCCCCGCCGGTCTATCGCGCGCTCGCGCGGCCCGGCTCGCCGTCCTCCCATCGTCAGGCTGCTCTACGATTTCGCCCTCTCGGACGATCTACTTGACGTACTGATCCTCGAAGTACTTGCGGAGCTGGGCGTTCTCGCGGAGCTCCCACAGCGTTATCTCGGCGTGGTCCTTGGTATAGCCGTTGCCGATTATCATGAGGACGTCCTTGCCGATGCCCTCGGCCCCGAGCGCGGCGCGGGTGAAGCTCGTCGCCATGCTGAAGAAGTAGACGATGCCGTTGTCCCGGACCGGCAGGATGCTGGCCATCTCGCAGCCGGCGATGTTGACGCAGTTGATGACGATGTCCACTTCCTTGCCGCCGTTGGCCTTGAGGACCGCCTCGAGCACCTCGACCGGCTTGGTGGAATCGGCCATCACGATCTCGTGGCACAGCTTCATCTCGGTCAGGGGCTTCACGTACTTCTCGTTGCGGATGTTGGCGATCACCCTGCCGGTGGGGCCGACGCGCTTCATGGCCTCATAGCAGCACATGAGCCCGGACTTGCCGCCGGCTCCGAGCACGAGCACGCTGTCGCCGGGCTTGACGAGCTTGGCGGTCTGCGCGGGGGCCCCGGCCACGTCCAGGGCGGCGAGCGCGAGGCCCTCGTCCATGTCGGCGGGAAGCTTGGCGTAGATGCCGGACTCGAAGAGTATGGCCTGGCCGTCTATCAGGACGCGATCCACCTCGGGCATGACCTTGATGATCTTGTTGATCTTGAGCGGGGTCAGGGACAGGGACACGAGGCTGGCGATCTTGTCGCCCACCTTGAGGTCGCGGCCCGCGAGCGCGGAGCCTATCCTGGCCACCTTGCCGATGAGCATGCCGCCCGAGCCCGTCACGGGGTTCTGCTGCTTGCCGCGCTCCGCGACGATGGACATGATCTTCTTGCCGATCTTGTCGACGTCGTGCCCGGCCTCTTCCTCGATCTGCGTGAAGCTGGCCGAGTCGACGTTGAGCGCGATCACGTCGATCAGGATCTCGTTGTCGTAGACCTTCGACATGTCGTTGTCGATCCTCTGCGCGGTCTGCGGCATGGCGCCTACCGGGTCGATGACGCGGTGGGTGCCGTACTTGCTGCCTAGAGCCATGGTACCTCCTTGTGGTTTTTTTCCGGAGAGATGCGATTAGTATGACGCCGGAATAGGATGAGAAGCTACTACTTATAAACCCGGCCTTCGCGCGCCGTCAAGCGATGAAAAATTCAGAGAATAAACCGCCCGTTTCGATTTCTAAAGCGCCTTTTCTCGGCGCGTGATAAAATAAGCCCGGGTCGATCGGCGTCGAACAGGCGAAACAGAGCGGACGGTATCGATTCCAAGAAGGAGGCCAGCCCGTGAGGAAGCTCCTCGGAGCCGCCATGGCATCGCTCGTAGGCTCGTGCCTCCTGTCCGCCTCCTGCGCCGGCCGAGACGCCTCGGGAGTCGAGGCCGCCGTGGCAGCGCGCGCGGCCGCGATCTCGTCCGGCGACAAGGCCCTCTACATGAGCCTCCTCGTCCCCGACGACCCCGAATTCACCCTGGAACAGTCCCGCTGGTTCGATTATAGGCTATCGGCGACGATAAGCGGCTTCGAGCTGCGCGTCGAGTCGCTCGAGAAGCTAGGCGAGGACGAGTACGTCGCCGCGATCCGGCAATCCTACCGGATCGGCGAGCCCGGCGAACCAGGCGAGCCCCGCGAAGTAGCCTACACGGAGCGTTACCGCAGGGTAAACGGAGCATGGCTCGACGCCGACCTCTACCTGAAGGCCAAGGAATCGGACCATTTCGTACTCAAGTACCAGGCCTCCGTCGAGGACAAGAGCGCCGCCGCCATCCTCGAGCAGGCGGAGTCGGCCTGGTACTCCGTCCGCCGGGCCTACGGGGACGCGCCCGCCGGGAAGACCACCCTCAAGGCCTTCTCGGACCGCGAGCTGCTCAGGCAGAACAGCAAGATAACCATAGGCAGGCTGTTCTCCGGCTGGGCCGAGCCGGGCGAGTCAATAAAGATGTGGGTACGTCCCGACCCCAAGTACGCCTACAAGCCGACCCTCGCCCACGAGCTCGTGCACAAGCTGACGCTATCCGTCGCGCCCAACCAATGCTCCTGGCTAGCGGAGGGCCTGGCCAATTACTACGGCAACTTCGCGGCCCAGGACTGGGACTACCTCAGCTCCGGCTACCATAAGCCCTCCGACTACGACAGGAGCGTCGCCTGGCTCGCCGGGATCGATTCCCAGCTCATAGCCGACGACGCCGAGTGGGCCCTCTACGGCGGCATGGCCGGCACCGTCGTCCGGTTCATGGCCGAGCGCTACGGCAAGGAGACGCCCCGGGCCGTCGTCAAGGCCCTCAGCGCCGGAGCCTCGCCCGTCCGCGGCGGCTACGTCTACGCGATCCACGACGCCGCGTGGCGCGAAGACCTGGCCGCCGCTATTCTCACGGTCCTCGGCATCGGCATGGACCGCTTCGACGCCGACTGGCGGGCCTGGATCGAGGAGCTATAGCGATCTTGATTATATAGTGTTTTCTATATATTCTAGTGGGATGACTACCAGGACGACGATTCAATCGGCGATCTCGATCGCCTTCGTGCTAGCCGTAGCCGTCGGGGGCTTCTATTACCCGCTCATAGGCTTCGCCGTGGCGTTGGTCATGGTCGTCGCCCTGGCGATGACGCTAGCAAGGCCTAAATCCTTCTGCGCCTACGCCTGTCCCAGGGGCAAGGCCCTCGGCCTAGCGCTTCGGCCCTTCAGCCGGGGCAAGCCCCTTCCACGCGGTTTCGCCTCGCCTACTTCTAAACGCGCGCTCTGCGGCTTCATGATGTTCTGCGTCATAGGCAATATAGCCCGCCTCGCCGAGGCGCCCCAGGCGCTCGGAACCTTCTTCTGGGGCCTCTGCGTCATCTCCCTGGCCGCCGGAGTCGTCATCGGCCTCATCTACCGCCCCCGCGCCTGGTGCGCCGTCTGCCCCATGGGGACCCTGCAGGAGACCGTAGGCGCGGTCGGCCTAGGCAAGCGGAAGGAGGCGTGAGCGACGGGAGGAAGTCGCGCTCTGCGCCGAGGGGTCGCGCGCGCGAAAGCTTGCGCCGCTGGCGCGAATCACTGCGTACTTCGCCTCGCTTGCTCCGGGCTTATCCGCGATAGAAAACAGGCTCCCTCCGAGGAAGGAGCCTGCATAGCCTCGCCGAGAAATGGCGAGGCTAATCGTTCACGAGCGCTTACTCCGTGACAATACCCTTCGCGGTAGGTAACCCGTCTGCTGGGGTCTCGTTGCCGTAGGACTTGATGACGTAGGACGTCGTCGACGTACCCGCATTGTACGTCACGTCTATCTTGATGATGCCTAGCATCTTCTCGTAGCTATCGAGCGCGATATTGAAGATACCCAAAAGGCCGTCGGTGGCGGTGGAAGAAGGCTGCATGACCGTGACCGTCGCATAAGTGGAAGGTATCGGGGTTGTGCCGTACGAGTCGCCCGTCAGGGTAGCGCTATCGAACGCGTTGAGGAAGTAGCGCAACTGACCGTTGCCCGTGGTCCACGGGTTGGACTTAATCCTGATGGTCTCTACGAGCGGAGTCGTAGCGGTATATGCCAAGTTCGTCGCGCCGTACACGTCGCGATCCTGGGTTATCGCCGATCCCGAGTACCGAGTAGGTACGTCGTAGATTGTAGAGGCCCCATAATTATAGGCCGATGAGAATACGGCCGACTGGCCGGTACCCGTAGTATTCGCATCGAGGACGAGGATGCTGTCTACGTCGATGGCGGCGACGCTCTCGGGCCTCTGCCATTCGACGACGATGAGGATCTCGGAGGTATTAGCAGGCGTCTCGAAGGCCAGGATGGGCTCGGCCGAGGAGAGCAGGCCGGTTATCTCGATTTCCTTGGGTATGAAGGTCCAACCGGTCTTTTCTCCGGTGATCCGATACTTGCCCGCGGCGACGTTAGCTGCGGTCCAGCTACCGTCGCTACCGACGACCGCGCTAGAGTTCTTCGTGGCATCGTAGACGTTCGTAAGAGTAATGGTAGCGTTGGCCAGGGTCAGCGTGGTATCGGTTGACCCCTTCCAATACTCCGTACTAGATACAGGCTGGGCCACGTTTACAGCGGTACCGGTAACGCTAAAAAGCCCCGCTCCCAGCGCATCCAAGAACCATTGGCAACCGCTGAACCCGACGACCGTCAACGCGACTAGTAGCGTCAACGCTACATGGATAGATTTACGCCTCACTTGGTATCCTCCTTAAGGATTACGAAAAACATAGGCAACACGACAATATAAGTATATAGGCTTTCTATCGATTTTCAAGGCAGGCAGGAATCATCACTGAATAATCATACGCTTTCAGCCCCTACCGGTTATTCGAATATTGACTTTGTATCTTTTAACGATAGACTTACTTATGTTTAAGAATGCCTATAGTATCATGGACGGGCGCTACGCTATAGTCCGCCGGTACTGGGCGGTAGAATACAAGGAGTTGATATGAAGAAATTTGCGATCCTCGCCCTAGCGGCGTTCCTCATCCTCCCCGGGGCCGTTTTCGCGCAGCGGACGGCTACCCAGCCCGCGGCCCCCACGAGCTTCCAGCTCACGATAGCGGTAAACCCGGGCAACGCGGCCATATTCGTCGACGGGACGCAGATCAAGGGCAACGTGGCAACCGTAACGGCGGGCAACCACACGGTCATGACCCAGGCCAAGGGCTACCTGGACTTCTCGACGACGGTCAGCGTGGCTGGGAACATGACGCTGCCTATCACGATGCAGCCGGCGACCTTCCAGCTCTCGGTCAACGCGGCCAACGTCAAGGGCGCCCAGGTGATGCTTAACGGCGCCATGGCGGGCGCGACGCCGTTCGCCGGTCAGATCGCCCCGGGCAGCTACACCGTCACGGTGCAGGCGCCGGGATTCCTGTCGTACAGCGAGAGCTTCACCCTCGCCGGGCCCAAGGCGATTAACGTGACCCTCCAGCCGGCCACGTTCCAGCTTTCGGTAAACGCGACTAACGTCAAGGGCGCCCAGGTGCTCCTCAACGGCGGCGCGGCCGGGACGGCCCCGTTCAACACGCAGCTATCGCCGGGTACGTACACCGTCACGGTCCAGGCGCCCGGCTTCGTGTCGTACAGCGAGAGCTTCATGCTGACCGGTCCCAAGAGCATCAGCGTGACGCTCCAGCCCGCGATGGGCACGGTCTCCATCAACCTTCCCGCGGCCAGCATCAATACCGACCTCAAGGGCGGCCACTGGAGCCAGATCCTGATCTTCGTCGACGGGGCGCCGCAGAAGGGCCAGACGGTCCAGGTGACGCCGGGTAGGCACCTGATCAAGATAACCTCGGGCGGCCTCCAGATAGAAGGCTTCTACGACATCCAGGCGGGCCAGACTATCACCTTCGAGCCCTACCTCGGCATCAACGTCAAGTAAGGCTACGATTTCGCCTCGCCTACCGTAGCGAGGCTGTCGTAGCTATCGATCCGTACGACCGCCCGGGACCGAACCCGGGCGTTTTTTTTGAGCCGGCGTAGCGTCCTAAGCGGCTCGGGCGGCCGCCCCGCTTGCCCAGCCTTACGGCCGGGTATAGTATGGCCGTCCGCGGAGCGCGCACGCGCGCGGGGAGGTACGCGATGAGCAGGATAGAAAAGGCGCTGGCGATTTCTATCGCCGTCGTCGCGGTGATAATCGTCGCGGGGACCGCCTACGCCGGGGTAACGGACTCGAGGGCGCGGAAGCTCGCCAGGGCCGCCGTCCCCGCCTCTATCGCCGAGGCCGGAGTCTACGACGGGCTAGGCAGGATCAGGGCCAAGACGAGCGACCGGGCGGTAGCCATCGTGGACATAGCCTTCCCGTACGACGCCTCGGACAGGCAATTCCGGGAGGAGCTGGCCAGGAGGCGGACCGACTTACGCGTAGCCGCCGGCTCGTTCCTGTCATCGAGGCGAGCCGACGAGCTCGGCCCGGCTAACGAAGCGAGCGTCAAGGCCGCGCTCCGCGATACCCTCAACGCGCTCCTGGCCATCGGCAAGATCGAGGAGCTGTATTTCTCGGAATTCCGCGTAATAGAATAAGCGTCGCGGGCCTACGCCTCGCCCCTCACCTCGAGCTCCATATCGGCCAGGAAAAGCCTCATACGCTCATGGCGCCCCGCCGCGAGAGCGCGGCCGCTTTCCGTGTACAGGGCGTCCTTGAGCCCCGACAGCTTTATCTGCCATTCCCGCTGGATAGAATCGTTCTCGGTCGCGTTATTAGCCGGGTCGACGCCGGCCCACGACTCGGCCGTATAGTGCACTGACCGGCCGTGCTCTCCTAGCCAGAGGTAGGCCCGCGCCACGCCGACGGCGCCGAGCGAGTCCAGCTTATCGGCGTCGTAGAGGCACTTGGCCTCGATGCTAGAAGGCGTTCGGCCCCTGCGGTGCCTATGGTTGAGGATGGCGTCGAGCACCGCGTCGATAACGGATCGCGGGAGCCCGCGGGCCTCGAGGAAAGGACCCGCGATCTCTACGGACAGCTCCTCGTGCCTGTCCGGCAGGGGGCCGAGCCTCGGCTCCAGTCCCCTGCCTATATCGTGGAGCAGGGCGGCGAGACTGACGACGAACGGGTCCGCGCCTTCTTCCAGGGCGAGCCGCTCGGCCGTCGCCAACACACGCTCGACATGGGAGAAATCGTGGCACGGTGCGGTATCGGCATGGCGCGCCATCGAGAATTCCCGCGTAGCGCGGAGAATCGCGGCGGTATCGATCATGATGCGACGATACCCGCTTGCGGCGCGCGCGGCAAGCGGGTATACCATCCTTTATGCAGGTAGAGATTCTAGCGCTATGCGATTTCGCCCAGGACGCGATGGGGAAGCTTAACGTCGTAGGAGCCTTCGACGCTATCACGGTCAGGGAATTCCCCTCGGTACACCCGCTCATGTGCGTGGCCGCCCGTATCAGGTTCCCCGTATATGAGCTTGGCGCCCATTCCGTCAGGCTAGAGATCGTCGACGCGGAAGGAGAGAGGCTCGCGCCCCCGCTGGACGGCTCCATGAGCGTGGACGGCATAGGCGGGGACTCGGCGTGCGCGAATCTCGCGCTCACTATGCATAATCTTAGGGTCGAGCGCGAGGCCTCATGGAGACTCGCGCTTTCCATCGACGGCCAAGAACGCGCCTCGGTACCGCTGTATATCAGGAAAGCCGCCTCTCATCGCTCCTAAGGAACAGCAAGCAGGCTCGATGCCATTAAATCGTTTCTTTTTGATACACCATGATGTTTACTAATTACCCGGTATGTATTTCCATGTAACACCGCGACAATAACAATCAGTAAGCGCACCTATCTACATTTCTACTAGGGTAACTTCATCGTGAGCGCAAAACAAGAAACTACTCATCACATTTCATTATTATATATATACATATTTCTACTCGTGCCTAGGAATGCCATATTCATTGAAATTCGCCCCGCTATTGGCACGCTCCCTGCATATATATAAGTGGACGCGGCGAACGGCCGTAGGCCATAAGGCGCCGCGCCGAAAAGTTATACCACACCTTTATGGAGGTTTATCATGAAGAGCGTAATCACCTACAATCCCAGTTCCGTACTGTCCGCCCTCAACGACTGGGACAAGCTGGTCGGAAGCGTCTTCGACCGCGACTATCCCAGCAGCGCGGCCACGATGGGTTACCCCGTCGTGGACATCCGCGAGGAGAAGGAGCGCTACGTCCTCGAGGCCGAGCTGCCCGGCTTCGCCGAGAAGGACGTCGACATCAAAGTCAACGACAGGATACTGACCGTCTCGTCATCCAAGGACGAGGCCAAGAACGTCGGCGGCGAAGGCGTCTGGCTCATCAGGGAGCGCGGCGTCAGGACCTTCCGCCGCTCGTTCAGCATGCCTAGGGACGTAGACCTCGACGGCATCAAGGCGTCGTTCAAGGACGGCCTCCTAAGCGTCGTCCTTCCCAAGCGCCCCGAGGCCAGGGAGAAGACTGTCGCCATAACCCGCGGTTGATCCGCGGCTGGACCGCGGCGAATCCGCGGCGAATCCGCGGCTGAACCGCGCCGCCGAGGGGCGAGAGGACTACGAGAAGCGTCTAACGGACGGAACCAGGCGTATCGCCGAGCGAGGCGATACTCCTGGTTTATTAATAATGCCGAACGGCTAGAGGTACTTATATATCAACAAACCACATTATGTAAAAATCAAAGCTTGCTTTCTTGCTTCACGGGGAATACAATGGCGGGACAAAGTTCCATTAAGGAGGAACCATGAAACGTGTTCTCTCAGGCTTACTGCTGATCGTCCTGGCGGCGACCCTCGTCGTCTCCTGCGGCGGCAAGGCCGGTACCGCCAAGGGCGTCGAGTTCGTAATGGGCAACGGCGCCGAACCCCAGACGCTCGATCCCTCCAAGATCCAGGGCGTCCCCGAGCACCATATCTACATGGCGCTGTTCGAGGGCCTCGTCGGCTACGATCCCAAGACCTCTCTCGCCACGCCCGGCCTAGCCTCGAGCTGGACCATTTCCCCCGCTGGCGACCAGATCACCTTCAAGCTCCGCAAGGCCACCTGGTCCGACGGCACCAAGATCACCGCCCAGACCGTGGTAGACAGCTGGCTCCGCTCGCTCGATCCCGCCACCGCCTCCGAGTACGCCTATATGATGGGCATGGTCGTTAAGGGCGCCGCGGACTACAACGGCGGCAATGGCGCCAAGGAAGCCGTAGCCATCCGCGCCCTCGACGAGACGACCTTCCAGGCCGACCTCCTGGGCCCGATGCCCTACGCGGTCGACATGATGGCCCACTACGCCTTCGCCGTGCTCCCGATGCACGTCATCAACGCGAAGGGCGACGCCTGGATCAAGGCCGAGAACTTCGTCTGCAACGGCCCGTACAAGCTCCTCGAGTGGAAGCCCCAAGAGTCGCTCTCCGTCGTCAAGAACGACAAGTACTGGGACGCCAAGAACGTATTCCTGTCCAAGATCACCTTCCTCCCGATCGACGACAACCTCACCGCCTATAATAAATTCAAGGCCGGCGAGATGGACTGGAGCTACGGCATCCCGCTCGACCTGATCGACGAGGTCAAGCTCCGCCCCGACTACCAGGTATCCCCGCAGGTAGCGACCTACTACTACATCTTCAACATGACCCGCAAGCCGTTCACCGACATCCGCGTCCGCAGGGCGCTGACGATGGCGCTCGACAAGCAGGAGCTCGTCGACAAGGTAACCAAGGGCGGCCAGCTCGCCACCACGTCGATGGTACCGGTCATGGCCGGCTACACTCCCGCCAAGGGACCGGATTTCAACGTCGAAGAGGCCCGCAAGCTCCTCGCCGAGGCCGGTTTCCCCGACGGCAAGGGCTTCCCCAAGACCCCGATCATCTATAACACCAGCTCCGGCCACAAGAAGATCGCCGAGTGGGTACAGGAGTCCTGGAAGAAGAACCTCGGCATCGACGTGACGCTCGTCAACCAGGAGTGGACGACCTTCCTCGACACCCGTTCCAACGCGCACGACTTCGACATCGCCCGCGCCGGCTGGGTAGGCGACTACCTCGACCCGAACACCTTCCTCGACATGTTCATCATCGGTTCCGGCAACAACGACGGACTGTACGCCAATCCTGAGTACGACGCCCTCGTGAAGAAGGCCGCCACGATGAAGGCCGGCCCCGAGCGCATGGCCGTGCTGCAGCAGGCCGAGTCGTTCCTGATCACCAAGGATCAGGCTGTCATTCCGTTCTATCACTACGTGTCCCAGGACATGATCGATACCACGAAGTGGGACGGCTGGTATCCCAACCCGCTCGGCTCGCACGAGTGGAAGTACATTACCCTGAAGAAGTAAGTCGATAGGCTTATGGCCCGGCGCTTGAGCGCCGGGCTTTTTTCGTATAAACGCACATTTAATTTCAGATAACAAAACGACATTTCAGATATTGGCGCTTTTTTGTAGTTTCCTCTGGCGCTATACCAAAAACCGGGTTTATACTACATAATCGCGCCGCGTTCTTCCAATCGGGTTAACGCGGCTCATAGGATCGCCGCTATAGGACGATCCGTACCCCTTATAAGCGAGGAAACGATGTCTAGATTCATCGTCCGCAGATTATTGAGCGTCATACCTACGTTCTTCATAATCGTGACGCTCAGTTTCTTCTTGATCAGGCTAGCCCCGGGCGGGCCGTTCTCGAGGGAGAAGAAGATCCCCCCGGAGATCATGGCTAACATCATGGCCAAGTACCACATGGACGAGCCCCTCCTGAACCAGTACTTCCGCTATATCGGCGACGTTCTGAAATTCGACCTCGGGCCCTCCTATCGTTACAAGGACCACTCGGTCAACGACCTCCTCGGAGCCGCCTTCCCGGTATCCATCATGCTGGGAACCATGGCCCTAGGGGTCGCCCTGCTGCTAGGCACCCTGGTCGGCGTGACTTCGGCGCTCAACCAGAATAAATGGCAAGATTACGCGGCGATGTCCGTGGCGGTACTGGGCATCTCGGTCCCGCTATTCGTGATCGGGCCGGTGCTGATGCTGGTATTCGCGCTGCAGCTAAAGTGGCTGCCGACCTCAGGCTGGATAAACAGCCGGGCCGGCTGGAAAACGGTCATCATGCCTATCGCCACGCTGATGATGCCCTACTTCGCCTATATCGCCCGACTCTCCCGCGGCTCCATCATCGAGGTTCTCCGTTCCGATTACGTCAGGACGGCCAGGGCCAAGGGCCTCAAGGAACGGGTCGTGATCGCCAAGCACGTGCTCAAGGGAGGCATGCTCCCCATAGTCACCTATCTGGGGCCGGCGTTCTCCGGCATAATCATCGGATCGCTCGCCGTCGAGCAGATCTTCGTCATCCCCGGAATCGGAAAGATCTTCGTGCAATCGGCCCTGAATCGGGATTATACGGTCATCATGGGCGAGGTCATCGTATATTCCCTCATACTCATAGCAGCCAACTTCGTCGTGGACATACTATATGGCCTCCTCGACCCCCGTATCTCGTACAAATAAGGAGCCGAAGGATATGCCGTTACTCGATAAGAAGACCGACAAGGCAGTCAACGAGTTCAATCAGTACGTGAAGCCGGTATCCCTCTGGGCGGACGCCTGGAAGCGGCTGAGGCGCAATAAGATGGCCGTGCTGGGCATGTGGATCGTAGGCGCATACCTGGTAGTCACCTTCGGCGCGAGCGTATTGCCGTTCCATAGCTATACCGAGCAGCAGATGCTCCACGTCAACCTCCCGCCCTCGCTCAAGCCGGCGGGCGTAGTCGCGCTGGGCGAGCACGAGAAGAGGCGGGTCGACCTCAAGGAAGCGATCGAGAGGAGCGGGCGCAGCGATCTCAAGACCGACCTCGAGCGCGTAGACGCTGAGATCATCCAGCTCAAGGGCGACATGGACGTCAACCCCGTTCATAAGCGGGTCTACATCCTTGGCACGGACTACCTGGGCCGGGATATGCTGGCGCGGACCATCTACGGCGGGCAGATATCGATCATGATAGGCCTCATAGGCACGCTGACGGCGGCCTTCATCGGCATCGTGCTCGGCTCGCTCGGCGGCTACCTGGGCGGCTGGGTCGATAACCTCATAGGCCGCTTCGTCGACCTGATGTACAGCCTCCCGTACATGCTCATCGTCATCATCATCATGTCGATGCTACCGACCGGCTCCAACAGCATCTTCGTCCTCTATCTAGCGATAGCGATGATATCGTGGCTGACCATCTCTCGAGTCGTACGGGGACAGATCATCAGCCTCAAGAATTCAGAGTTCGTCGAGGCCGCCAAGTCCATGGGCGCTAGCTCTAACCGCATCATCTTCAGGCACCTGCTGCCCAACTCGCTAGGCATCATCATCATCTACTCCACCCTGCAGTTCCCCAGCTTCATCATGAACGAGAGCTTCCTCTCGTTCCTGGGCCTCGGCGTCTCGGCGCCGCAGGCCTCGTGGGGAACGCTGGTGAGCGAGGGCGTGCAAGGCATGCAGCTATACCCGTGGCGCCTGCTCGTGCCGGCCGTCGCCATGACGGTGTTCCTCTTCGCCATGAACTTCCTCGGGGACGGATTACGCGACGCTCTGGATCCTCAGAGCAAGAATAGAAGCTAAGGAGACCATCGAATGACCGATGACGTCATACTCCAGGTCAAGGACCTGAAGGCATACTTCAAGCTCGACGAGGGGCTCCTTAAAGCCGTCGACGGCGTGAGCTTCGACCTGCGCAAGGGCGAGACCCTCGGCATCGTGGGCGAATCCGGCTCCGGCAAGAGCGTGACCAACCTGGCGATCATGAAGCTGATACCTACCCCCCCGGGACGTATAGCCGGCGGCGAGGTGCTGTTCATAGGCAAGGACATCTTCAAGATGTCCGACGAGGAGGTCAGGAAGATACGCGGCAACAAGATATCGATGATCTTCCAGGATCCGATGACCTGCCTCAACCCCTTCCTGCGCATCAGCACGCAGATGATCGAGACGATCGTCCTGCACCAGGGCCTCGACAAGAAGGCCGCCAAGGCCAAGGCCATCGAGATGCTCAAGCTCGCAGGCATACCGGCCCCCGAGAAGCGCATAGACCAGTACCCTCACCAGTTCTCGGGCGGGATGCGCCAGCGCGTCATGATAGCCATGGCGCTCTCCTGCGAGCCGGAGATACTCATCGCCGACGAGCCGACGACGGCCCTCGACGTGACGATCCAGGCCCAGATACTCGAGCTCATCAAGGAGCTGTCCGCGCGCCTCGGCACCGCAGTTATCCTCATCACCCACTCGCTGGGCGTCGTGGCCGGCATGTGCGACGCGATATGCGTAATGTACGCAGGCCGCATCGTCGAGCGCGGCACGGCCGACGAGATCTTCGCCGATCCCAAGCATCCGTACACCCAGGGCCTGATCAAGAGCGTGCCGCGACTGGACAAGGTAAGCAGCCAGAGGCTCTACTCCATCCCCGGCCAGCCGCCCAACGTCATCAACCTTCCCGATTGCTGCCCGTTCTTCCCGCGCTGCGAGCGCGCCATGGACGTATGCAAGACTAAGTATCCTAAGATCGCCGAGATTGGCGCCAAGCGCAGCGTCGCCTGCTGGCTCTACGGGGAGGGAAAGTAAATGGCCGAAAAAGCTAACGAGAACCTCCTCGAGGTCTCCGGACTCAAGATGCACTTCCCGTACCACACGGGCTCGCTTTGGACCAGGAAGAAGGGCCACATATACGCCGTGGACGGCGTGGACCTCTCGATCAAGAAGGGGGAGACCCTGGGCCTCGTAGGCGAGTCGGGCTGCGGCAAGTCTACGACCCTGCGCGCCATAGCCCACCTCTATAGGCCCACCGCCGGCAAGGTGGTCCTCAAGGGGCAGGACCTGACCGCGGCCAGCCCGGCCGAGCTGATGAAGGCCCGTAAGGACATGCAGATCGTCTTCCAGGATCCTTACGCGTCGCTCAATCCCCGCATGACCACGCGGGACATAATTTCCGAGCCGATGCGCATCTTCACGAAGGCTAAGCTCATGAGCCTTACCAAGATCGAGATGGACGAGCGCGTCGAGCAGCTGATGGAGCGCGTCGGGCTGTCGCGGTTCTTCAAGAACCGCTACCCCCACGAGTTCTCGGGCGGCCAGCGCCAGCGCATCGGCATCGCGCGCGCCCTGGCGCTCAAGCCGGACCTGATGCTGTGCGACGAGCCGGTCTCGGCGCTCGACGTGTCGATCCAGTCCCAGATCCTCAACCTCTTCAAGGACCTGCAGGAGGAATTCGGCCTTACGTACCTGTTCATCGCCCACGACCTGGCCGTGATCCAGTACATCTCCAACCGTATCGCCGTCATGTACCTCGGCGTCATCGTGGAGCTGTCCGATTCCGCCGAGCTGTATAAGAAGCCGCTGCACCCGTATACGCAGGCCCTGCTCTCCGCCGCGCCCATCCCCGACCCGGCGGTAGAGCGCAAGCGCCAGCGCGTCATACTGACAGGAGACGTGCCCTCGCCCGACAAGACGAGGACCGGCTGCTACTTCTACGATCGCTGCAGCAAGCGGATGGACAAGTGCGCCAAGAGCGTCCCGAGGCTCAAGGACGCGGGCTCCGGCCATCAGGTCGCCTGCTTCCTGTTCCACGATCCGGAATAGACGCCGGGATACCGGGAATAAAGCCCGCCCCGCGTTACGGGGCGGGCTTTTTATACTATACGGCCGGGCGGCTCGGGCCGCCCGATGACGCGGAGGCCTAGACCATGGACGCGCGGCGTGACGACCTGTCTATCGAGTCGCTCGGGACCCTCTCGGAGGAGATGAGGGGGCTATACCGCGACTTGTCCGATCATCTCTGGTCGCTGACCCTGGAGTCTGGCCTGACCGCCGACTTCTTCCAGGAGACCCTTAACGCGAATTCCGTTAACCGCGAGGCGACGCGATCGGTAGACGGCGAGCTCGACTCGCTAAAGGCGGGCGCCGCGTCGGTCCTCGCCTCCGCCGCCAACGCGAGCGAGAAGCTGTCCGCCGCCGCCGACTCCTCGCGAGCCTCCCTGGCGGCGATAGAGGCCGGCGGCGCCGCGCTCGGTATGATGGACCGGCGCCTGGACGATTTCATGGCCATCTTCAGGCGCGTGGCCGAGGCCATGGAGCGTATAGACGGCACACTCCGCTCCATAGACGAGATATCGGAGCTGACCAACCTGCTATCGCTCAACGCCGCCATCGAGGCGGCTAGGGCGGGAGCCCACGGCAAGGGTTTCAAGGTCGTGGCCAACGAGGTCAAGGCGCTCGCGGGCAAGAGCAAGGACCTGACCGAGTCGGCGTCGCGCATCCTGGGGACGCTACGCTCGGATATGGGCGACGCGGCGGCGGGCCTCAAGGCCATAGAGCAGGGCAAGCTAGAGCTTGCCCTGCGCATGGAAGCCTCGCGCGCGGAACAGGACAGGAGCGCCGGATCGATGTCGGGCGCCGCCGACGACATGAAGGACATACGCGCCTCGCTCCAAGGCCAGACGGCCAACTCCGAGCGCATAGCCTCGTCGATGGCCAGGCTCGCCGAGGCCGTCGACCTGCTCTCGGACAGCTCCGGGCTTATACAAGGCAACCTGCAGAGGCAGAGGGCCTCGTCGGACGAGGTCCTGCGCTCCGCCGGCCGGCTCAAGTCGTCGCTCAGCGAGCTGAGCCGGCGGGTCGACGCGACGAAGTCGGAGGGCGAGTGCCGGGAGGCCGTCGCCATAGGGCACGACGTAACGTATCCGCCATGGGTCCATATTAGGGACGGCCATTCGGCCGGCATATCGATAGAGCTGGCGCAGCGCTTCGTCGAGGGACGCGGGATGACGCCGGAATTCAGGCCCGGCCAGTTCGCGGCCGCGCTGGACAAGCTATACTCGGGCGCTATACGCATCGTAGCCAACGTCGGCTGGCCGAACGCCTATTTCACCGGCAAGCCGGTCATTCCCACGACGCCGTTCGCCTCGTTCCGGCCGGCGATCTTCGCGTTCGACTCGAACCGGGGCTCGTTCAGGGGCATGCCGGACCTCGCCGGGAAGCGGGTGGCCGCCCAGAAAGGCTCGTACGTCCTGGACTGCCTGGCCGGAGCGGGCTGCGAGCCCGTCGTCGCCGACAACGACGTGGAGGCCTTCGCGGCGGTCATCTGGCGCAGGGCCGACTGCGCCATCACCGAGCGGCTCGTAGGCTCGTTCCTCTCCAGGAACTACTTCTCCGGGAAACTGGCGCAGTGCTTCGAGACCGGGCACGAGACGAGCGTGGTTTTCCTGCTACGCGAGGACGACGTCGCGCTCAGGGACGCCATGGACGAGTGGATCCGGAGCCCCGAGACCGCCGAATTCACGCGGCGGCTCGTGGCCCGGACCCGGGAATAGCCGGGCCCTACCTGACTATCTTCCTAGCCTCGACGTAGAAGCGCTTCTCCGGCGCCTCGCCCATCGAGAACGTCTTGCGCGGCATCGCGCCGTCGCGGATAACGGTGCCGAAGAAGCTCGCCTTGTCGATGGGCGGCAGGTACAGCCCGAAGTTGCCCGGCTTCCTCGCGAGCGCCTCGAGGCTCTCGGTGCCGTGGATGTAGTCGATCGAGGTCCCGGGATGCGCCTTGAGGTGCGCGTCGAGGGGCTCCTGGATAGTGCCCGCGGCCAGGTTGGCCTTCGGCCTTACGAAGCGCGCTAGGCCCGATCCGGAGGCCGAAACGTACGCGAAGCGATGCTCCCCTGGCGCGGCCTCGTCGGTCCTCCGCACCGCCTGTTTCCAGTCCATCTTCTCGAAGGCCGCCCCGGCCGCGGAGAGGTCGGAGAGCAGGGCCTTCTCGTCGGCCTTGAATAGGACGCGGTGTATAGGATGGAAGGGCAAGCCCTCGTCGTAGATATTGACCAGCTCGACGAGCGCGTAGCGGGCGGGGTGGTCCATGAGGCCCGGGAGCCCCGAGTTGGCCTTCTTCGTCTCTTCCCATATCGCCTTGGCGGTCGCCAGGGAGTGGTTGCCGTCGCCGACCGCGAACAGGAGCACGTCGGGCGAGCCGTACTTGGCCTCGTAGGCCTTCCGGTCGGCTATGGCCTCGAGGGCCGAGGCTACGGCGGCGAGGTCCGCCTCGCTCGCCACGTGGGCGCCGCGTACCCTTCCGGAATCCTTCATGAGGCTAAAATCGTACAGCCTGGGCAACGCGTCGATCTTGGCGTACAGGGGCTCTATGACGCTACGCGCCGGGTCGTCGATCAGGAGCATGATATGGGGCAGCTCGAGGGGCGCGCCGCGGCGTATGTCCATCCGGGGAGGCAGCCGCTCGACGATGGTGCCCTCCGTGGGCCGGATCTTGCTGGTGACGCCCTTGCCGTACTGGTAGGCCTCGAGGTCGACCGACATCATCAAGCCCTTGCGGGGCTGCTTCTCGAAGGGGGTCGTCCGCTCGACGAGGACGAAGCCGGGAGCGCGCTTGGATACGACGCCCGCCTCCAGGTACGAGCTCATGGCGGCCCGGATGCGCTCGACGCGCAGGGCCTTGTCGTCGTCCTCGAGGTAGCACTCGGGGAAGACCAGGTTGAGGGTGCTCGGCTCGGCGCCGACGATCCTGGACACGTCCTCCCAGTACTCGCGCTCGCTGGAATACTGGTCGCATGCGACTACCGCCCACTTCTGATAGTCGGCGCCCTCCGCGGGAAGGTACACCTCGGGCACGGCGACGCCTAGCGCCGCGAGCCTGCTCGTTACATCGCTCATCTTCGACTCCTTTTGAACCGCTAACGGACCGCCCCGACCGGGCGGGACCTTCACGGAAGGCCGATAGTATGCGACGATTACTTGAAATGGTCAAATCTCCCAGGCGGCCCGGCGTCCCAGGCGGCCCGGACGCTTGCGCTAGCCGCGGCCGCCGAGCTAGTATCCGAGCGCGAGGTACGGGATGAAAATCGCTGCGAAGAATACGTTGAGGAAGGCCGCGATAATCGTGATAGGCCTGTCCATGATCTCGGCCATAGTGATCCTTACGTCCGCGCCCGTGCAGAGCCGGTTCGTCGAGGCCAGGCACGGCGGCGCGTTGGTGTTCATGGACAAGTACGTGCCGCGCCCCCTCCGCGCCGAATTCTCCCGTGACCTCGGCGAGGCTACCGAGGGCTTCCTCCTCGAGGCCGGCCTGCTGGAGGCGATCCCGCCCGAGGGCCCCGTAGCGTTCTTCGCGGGCGATAGGCATTACGGCGTCATAAGCGCCGACGATCCCCTGATACGGAAGCGCCTCGCGGGGCGGCCGTCGTCGGACTTCGTGCTCTTCCGCTCCATAGGCATGAATTTCTACGCCAACGAGCTAGTTACCCGCTCGGTAGCCGCCCAGGACGGCTCGTACGTCTTCGTGAACGTCGACGAGGATTGGCGGGCCTCTGCATTGCACGCCTACGCGCACGCTATCGCGGCGGCGAACGCCCCGGCCGCCGTCAAGGCGTCCTTCAAGCCGGACCAGGGCTTCGATCCGGACCTTCGCTTCGCCTTCAGGTTCGCGGACGAGACCCTTGCCCTGCTCGCGAGCGATCTCTTCGAGCTATCGCTGGGGCTCGGCGGCGCAGACGGGGCCTGGGACGCCTTTCCGGAGGCTTCCGCTCGGCGCTACGCCGGGGCCGATTCCGACGTCATGGAGAGGCAGGCGGAGATCATCATGGCGACCTACGACCTGCCGCAGAAGTCGGCCGTATTCTACGCCGCGTGCAACTCGTTCGCCTCGTGGATACTGCGCGAGCGCGGCGCCGACTCCCTGCGCGCCGTAGCTCGGTCATTCTTCTCAGGAGCGTACTCTACCCTGGACGAGGCATTCTCTCCCATCGGGGGCTTCTACGCGTCCGTGGAGGCCTGGAAAGGAGACGCGTCCATCCCCCTGTAGGATGGCGCGGAACGTCGTATGGCTATTACCAAGCGCCTGGCTATAGGATTGGCGACGGCGACCGCCGTCATATGGGGGCTATCGTTCCTGAGCATCAAGACGGCCGTCGCGGCCATACCGCCCGTCAGCCTCGGGCTGGCGCGGTTCATAGTCGCGAGCGCCGTGCTCCTCGCGGTATTCGCCGTCATGCGAAGGCGCCCGACCCTGGCGCTCAAGGACCTGCCGCGGATGGCCGGGGCCGGGCTGGTCGGGGTCACGCTCTATTTCCTCGGGGAGAATAACGGCGTCCTGCTATTATCCGCGTCTGAGGCCTCCATCATCGTGGGCACCATACCGGTCCTGACGATGATCGCGGATCGAGTCCTCGTAAGGACGAGGCTGACGGCGGCTCAATACGCCGGGGCGGGCCTATCGGCCGTCGGCGTCTCGCTCATAGTGGTCGAGTCGCTGAGGCTGAGCCCGGCGCCCCTGGGATACCTGTACATGGGGCTCGCGGCCGTCGCGTGGGTCGCCTACGCCTTCATGACCAGGCCGTTGCTCGCCAAGTACGATAGCCTGGAGGTAACCCTATGGCAGAGCCTCTTCGGGGCCGTAGGGTTCGTGCCTTTCGCTCTCTTCGAGCGCGTGGAATGGGCCCTCGTGACGCCGGTAGTCGTCGTCAACGTGCTATACCTGGGCGTATTCTGCTCGGCTATCGGCTACCTCTTCTATATCGCCAGCCTGAACGCTCTCGGCGCGGGCGTTTCGAGCGTCTTCATTAACCTGATCCCGGTCGTCTCGGTGGCCGCGTCCTTCGTTATACTCGGGGAGAGGCTCAGCCCCGTCCAGCTCGCGGGCGGCGCGGTCGCCGTCGGGGGCGTGTACATGGCGAGCTTCGCCGGGGGCGAGGGCCGGGGAGGCGCGGGGAGGCGGAACGGGAAGCGCCCAGCGGACGGCGCCTAGTAGCCGTCGGACAGGGTCTTATTGATGTCCCTCTGGTACAGCTCCTGGTAGACGAAGCTCCTATCGCGGAGCTTCTCCTTGATGGGCTGGGAGAACGGCATGAGACGCCAGAAGATGCCCCGGATATCCTTATCCAGCTTCTGTATGCCTTCGCTCTCCTTCGTAAGCCAGGTGATGTAGTCCTGGATGAAGAATTCCTTGACGTCGCCCTTGAGCTTCTGCTTGACGAACCACTGGTAGTACTGCCCGGTCAGGCCCTCCTCCATCCAGTAGTACGAGGCCTTCTCCTTGGCGGCCTGCCAGCGCATATCGGCGACGGCGACGGCCACGGCGACCTTTAGGTTCTTCGGGTACATGGGCACCGCTATCCTCGACCGGCTCGTATGCCTGTTATACCGATCGAAGGGCTCCCAGCAGACTCCCTGGTCGCCGTAGCTCGGGAGCAGTATGACGAACGGCTCGATACGGTTGAGGGAGCTCTTATACGGCCGGCAATAGGCCTGGCAATCTATGCTCTCCAACCAGGTCAGCGCGTCGATGACGTTCTCCCGCGTGCCCATCTCCCGTAGGTTCAGGTGGAAGTATTCCTTCGTGACGAGGGGGAAATGGTTGCCTTGCCTGCCGACGCACATCTTGAGCATCTGCCTGGCGGTCTCGAATTCCTGGTTCAGGGCCTGGAGATTCGCCTTGGTATCCTCCCCAAGCGACCCGACCTTCTCCTTGATCGTCTGGACGTCCTTAGTCGCGTCCTCGAACGAGTCGACGCTGGAGACGAGCTCCTTGTCGGCCGCCAGGAGGCGGCGCATTATATCGGACAGCTCGGCGATGGTCTTCTTCTGCCCTTCGGTATAGGGCGCGGGGATCTGGAAGAAGCCGGGCAGGCCGCCGTGCTCGCAGACGATGTCGATCCTATCCCGGAGCATGCTCTCCAGGGACTTGCGCTCCTCGGCCTTGGCCTTGAGGAAGGCTTCAGCGGTATCGCGCTTGCCCATGGCCTTTTGGAGCAGGTTATTGAAACGGGCGCGCTCGTCCCCGCGCGCCGCGTTAACCTCGTCGGTGCTGCTCGGGTTGATCTGCCCTAGCGCGGCGGCGCGAAGCCACTCGTCGAGGTAATACACGGGCTCGGAGCTGACCTTCTTGTAGATGACCTTAGCGAACAGGGCCCTCTGTTCCGGCGTTATCATCGTGGGGAGCGAAAGCCCGAACCGGACCATGAGCTGCTTTGGGAGGATCGGAGCGGTAGCGACGACACGGGGGGCCATGTGCGCGACCATGTTCCAATACGCCGTGATCACCTGCTGCCTATACATGCCCCTATCCTTGGGGTCGGTTGCCTGCAGGTACTTCTTGAGGAGCTCGTGGAAACGCTGGGACGACTCGCCCTCGCCGGCCAGGGCCTTCTGGTAGTACTGGGGATCGTCGAAGAAGGTATTCGGGGGATCCGACTCGAAGCTCGCGACGGGATCGTAGGCCTTCTTCGCGAGGTCCACGTCGAACTCGCCCTTCGTCTCGAGTTCACCCGAGACGCTCATGCCCCCGAAGAGGGCCTCGAAGCTCGGTCCGCCCGACGGCGCGGCGGACTTCGAACGGCCAGGCTGCATCGAATACTCTTCGACGCTTCCGCCAAGGAGCGCGGCGATCTCGGGATCGATCTCTTCGGGCATTCGGCACCGTCCTACGTTTTAATCTTGCGACCGGGTCCGCTCGGGCTCGGGGCCACGCGGGTCGGCCGGAACCGATCCGGGTCTCGTATCCAGTGTACCTTATAGCGGACCGCGAGACAAGTTTCCCCGAGGGCGATTCTTTCGGGGGCGGTTCCTAAGGCGCGATCCCGGCGGGCCTGTTCAGCCGGCTGAACAGCTCCGTCTGCCCTATAGTCGCCGCAATATACGGGCATATCCCGTTGAGGGCGTACTCGTCCTCCTTGGTGATGGCCGAGGCCGGGTCGTAGCTCTGGATGACGACGACGCCGATGATGCGGTCGCGGCAAAAGAGAGGCGCCCCGAGCCAATGGCTGGGCATCTGCCCGATGGGGATGAAGCCGGGCGGCAGAGACGTGCGTCCTTCCTCGAAGATGTACGACGACCGGGCCGAGTTGTAGATGTGGCCGCTCAAGCCCACGCTCAGGGGCCAGGGCATCGAGTCGTAGTCGTCCTTCTGATCGCGCCAGTAGACGGGCCGGAAGACGCCCGCCTTCTCGTCCACGCGGGCTATGATGATGTTGTCGCGCGCCGCGGGGATAACGAGGCTCATGATCTCGTGCAGCTTGGGGTACAGCTCGTCCATATCGATGGTCTCGTCGACGAGCGCGGCGATGCGCTGGATGGCTATCTCCCGATCGAGGAGCGCCAGCTGGATGGCCAGGGAGAGGGCCGAGGCTACAAACCTGACGAACGCGTAATCGTCCGCCGAATACAGGGTCCCCGCCTCGTACGTCTGCACCACGAGCGCCCCGAGCACTACCCCGTCCCGGTTCGTGAAGGGAATGCCTATCCAATCCTCGGGGATGGTCCCGATAGCCTTGACGCCCTCCCCCGGGGAGCCATCGGCGCTGAGCCAATGGCTATCCCGTTTATCGAGGATAAACGCGGTCCATCCTCGCCTCGGCTCGATGGTCAGGGTGCTCTGCGGATTCTGCTCGTCGACGTAATAGGGGAATCGCAATCCAGCCTGCTCGACGACGCATACGAACATGTTGCGGGCGGGCATCCTGGACGCGAGCATCTCGTGGCAGGCCGCGTACACCAGCGGCAGCGATAGCCTGGAATCGAGGAGGCTTAATACTCGCTGATAGTCGTCCTCCGCCAATCTAAACCTCCGCGCGCTTCCCCTAGCATAACGTACCGGGCGGATTATTCAAATAAAAAAGGGTCGCCATGAGGCGACCCTTCTGTTCGCTAAGTGGAGGTGAGGGGAATTGCCCTCCGATCGAAAACCTCCTATTTTCGATCGGAGGGCCGCGGCCGATAGCTGGCGGCGCCCTCCATGGCGCCTCTTCCTCGCTACCGCTCGGCGCTCTCGGCCGTTCAATTCCCCTCGCCTCGGCGGGAATAAAAAAAGGTTACCAGTAGGTAACCTTTTTAATGCTAAGTGGAGGTGAGGGGAATTGAACCCCTGACCTCTTGAATGCCATTCAAGCGCTCTACCAACTGAGCTACACCCCCGAAGCGAGTGGCATTCTAACGAGCGCGAGCGGGCGTGTCAATATCGCCTCGGGAAAAAATTCCGCGCTTGCGCTTAGAGGCACGAAAGACGCATACTAGGCCTATGGAAACGACCATGAGAATCTCGGCGTCATGCGCCGTAGGCATAGAGAAGGTACTCGCCGGAGAGCTGGAAAGGCTCGGCATCGCGCCGGGAACGCGTTCGGCGGGCCGCGTGAGCTTCGAGACCGATAAAGCGGGGCTCGCGAGGGCCCTCGTCGGCCTGCGTACCGCCGACAGGCTCTTCCTCGTCGCCGGGACCTTCCCGGCCAAGGACTTCGACCAGCTATTCGACGGCTTTAACGCCATCCCCTGGGAACGCTGGGTAGGGCCCCGGGACAGGCTCGTCATCGAGAAGGCGAAGTCTATCCGATCCGCGCTATCGGCGCAGAATTCAATCCAATCGGTGGGGCAGAAGGCCGCGTACGACAGGCTCTGCGCCGAGTACGGCGTCAATCGAATGCCCGAGACGGGGGAGACGGTGATGACCCGCGTCCGCGTCGAGGGCGATATAGCCGCCGTCGAGCTGGACCTCTGCGGGGAAGCGCTCTCGAGACGCGGCTACCGCAAGCGCCCGACCGAGGCGCCGCTCAAGGAGAGCGTGGCGGCGGCGGTACTGTTCCTCTCGGGCTGGCGCCGCTCCTTCGCCCTCTACGACCCGTTCTGCGGCTCGGGCACGATACCCATCGAAGCGGCCCTCTACGCGTTCGATATAGCCCCGGGACTGGGACGGGGCTTCTCGTGGGAGCGGATGCCGGACGGAGGCGCCAAGGAGGTGGCCGCGGCCAAGGAGCGCGCCCGCGCCGCCGTGGACCCGACCCGCGACGTCATGATAGCCGGATCCGACGCCGACCAGGCCGCCCTCGACGCGGCCCTGGCCAACGCCGGGCTGGCGGGCGTCGGCGACAGGATACGGTTCTTCAGGGCGAGGGCCGAGGAGGCGGCTCCGTTCGAGGAGCGCGGCTTCATAGTCACGGACCCGCCGTACGGGAAGCGCCTAGGGACTCCCGCCGAGGCCGACGCGCTGTACGCATCGCTCGGCGCGTTCTCCGGGCGCTTCGCCAGGTGGGAGCTATGCTTCGTCGTGGACAGGGAGGAATTCGGCGGTTTCGCCGGGGAGCGCGCCGTGCCGAAGGCGGCGGGAGCGTGGAAGCGGACCAAGATAGTCGACGGGGCGGAGACGCGCTGGCTACACCGCTCTATCGCCGGCGGCGCCTCGAGATGACGCGCTCGACGAAGCCGTGGAGCCGCTCGCGGAAGACGAGCCCGAGGAATAGCAGCACCGCGGATATCGATACGACGACAATCGCCGCCGCGTAATCCTGCTCGAACACCGCGGAGCCCATGTACGAGGTGCCGACGATGCCTGGCAGGCGGCCGATGGTCGAGACGGCTATAAAGGCGCCGAACGACAGCCGGCTCGCGCCCGCCGCATAGGTGAGCGCGTCCTTAGGTATGCCCGGTATGGCGAAAAGCAGCAGGAAACCGGCGGCGGCCCGGCCTCCCTTCGTCGACGCGTCGATGCGCTCTATCGTATCGGCTCCTAGGACCGCCACCGCGAAGGGGCGCCCTAGCGCCCGCCCCACCCCGAAGTTGAAGAGCGAGCCTAGCAATATCCCGACGACGGACCAGAGCGTCCCCCCGAGCAGGCCGAAGGCGAAGCCGCCCGCGACCTGGACGACCTCCCCGGGAATGACGAAGACGATTACCTGCAGGGCCTGTAGGCCGACGAAGGCCGCCGGGCCGAGCGCCCCCCGCTCCGCGACCCAGCCGCGGATAGACTCGGCCGACCTGAACAGGCCGAACAGCTCCGCGCGGAAGGAGAAGGCGAGGCCGCCCAGCAAGGCTAAGGAGAGCGGGAACCCTATCAGGGACAGCATCCGCTTATGACGATCGCTTAGTCGCATACGCAGACTATACGGCGGAATCGACGGGGCCACAAGCCGCAGGCCGCCCGCCGCCCGCCGCGGGGTACCACTTGCCCTCGCCCCCGGCAGGTTCTATGCTTACGTCACTATGGCCAATGAAAACGTTATCCAATTCGAGTCGGGCGACACGGTATTCAAGGAAGGCGAGCTAGGGGACCGCATGTACATCCTGCTAGCGGGCGCCGTCGAGCTGAAGAAGAAGGTAGACAGGGGAGAGACGGTGCTCAAGACCGTCGACGCCCCCAACGAGTTCTTCGGGGAGATGGCGCTTATAGACGATAGGCCCAGGTCGGCGAGCGCCGTGGCCGTCAAGAGGACGAACGTGCTGGCCGTGGACGGTCCTACCTTCGAGACGATGATACTGACCAACGGGAAATTCGCCCTCAAGATAATCAAGGTGCTCTCGGAGCGGATCAGGCGATCGAACGACCAGGTCTCGGATCTCATCGAGACGATGCCGCGCGAGCGCGTCGCGCGCAGCATGGTGGATTTCGCCGTGCGCAACGGGGAGAGGATTCACGACGGCAGCGTCAAGGTCAACCTCGAGGCGATGAAGGCCTGGATCAACGGGCACATAGGCACGCCGGCGGACGAGATAGAGTCGACGGTATACAGGTTCCTTAAGATGGAGAGCATCGCGTGGGCGGCGACGAGCGCCAAGACGAAGGAATGCGTCGTCCTGCCCCCGGCCTTCATAGAAGCGAATGACAGACGGACCAAGCCCTAGCCGGGCGCGGCCGACGGGCCGGGACGAGGTCGTCAAGGCGCTCGTCGAGGCAGCCGCGGACCTCTTCTCGGAGGCCGGCGTCGACGGGGTCTCGGTCAGGCAGATAGCGGATCGCGCAGGAGTCAACCACGGTCTCGTGCACCGGCATTTCGGGTCCAAGGACGAGCTCGCGAGGCGCGTCGGCGAGTTCCTGGACGCCGAGATTCGGGACGCCGTCGGGGAGCCGGCCGATTTCATGGAGGCGATCGACCGGGCCTCGGTCGCGGCAAGGCGGGATCCGCGGCTTTGGCGCTTCATCGCCCGCCTCCTCGTCGACGGCAAGGGGGGCGTCATGCCCGAGGGCCACGGCAGCTACCTGCGAGCCCTAGCGTCGCTCGCGGAGCGAGACCAGGCGCGGGGGAAGATATCGGGCTCCGCCGACCCGCGCGAGGTAGTGTTCGCTATCGCTGCGCTCGGGCTAGGCATCGAGATGTTCGGAGACTACCTCTCCGGCGCCATCGGCATGGGCGTTCCCGACAAGGCGGCCCTCGAGGACCGCTTCCGAGACATCGCGCTACGGGCCCTCGGCCCGGGTCCGGCGAGCCGGCCGCAGGGCGAGCCGCGCTCGGATGGCGATGAATAAAATTGACAAAGCGTAGTCGCTCGACTACACTACCTCCAAGCCTCCCTCCGATGCGGTCGGAGGCCGGCACGGAGGCGCGCATGAACGTATTCATGGTCGGGGGCACCGGGTTCCTCGGGTACTACACGGTTAGGGAGCTCATCGCGCGGGGGCACGCGGTATCGACGATAGCCTTGCCCCCCATGCCCGCCGAGGGTCTACTGCCCCCTCAGGTGCGCTGCAGGCTGGGGAACGTCTTCGAGCTATCCGACGACGAGATCCTCGCGATGCTCGCGGGACAGGACGGCTTCATGTACGCCGCCGGCCTGGACGACAGGGTCATCGTCGACAGGCCCGCCTACCCGAAATTCCGGGAAGCCAACGTAGATCAGTGCATGCGCCTCGTGGGCCTGGCCAGGCGCGCCGGCGTCAAGAAGGTCGTCGTCTACGGCTCGTACTTCACCTACTGCGACAGGATGTGGCCCGAGCTGGACCTGACGGGACGGCATTGCTATATACGTAGCCGCGACGAGCAGCGAACGGCCGCGCTCGCCGCCTCGGGCGACGGCATGGAGGTCGTCGTCCTCGAGCTACCGTACATATTCGGCACCATGCCAGGCAGGAAGCCCCTCTGGACCTTCCTGGTCGATATTCTCCGAGGCATGGGCGGGACGGTTTACTACCCGCAGAAATCCGGAGGCACCGCGATGGTCACCGTCTCCCAGGTGGCCAAGGCGGCCGCGGGAGCGCTCGAGCGCGGCGAGGGAGGGAAGTCCTACCCGATAGGCGGCGTCAACATGCCGTGGTCGGAGTTCATACCGCTCCTCCTCGAGGGCATAGGGGAAGGAGCCGGGGTCGTCCACCTGCCGAAGCTCCTCTACAAGCTAGGCAACCTCAAGATGGTCCTTGACCATAAGAAGCACGGCAAGGAGGGGGGCCTCGATCTCATAGCGCTCGCCGAGATCATGTACCGGGAGGCGTACATAGATCCCGAGCCGTCCATGCTGGCCCTCGGCTACGGGCACGACGACGTGAAGGCCGCGATCCGGGAGACCGTGGCCGAATGCCTCGCGGACGGGCCGGCGGCGAGCGACGAACGGGAATAGAGGCGAGGCCTGATGATCCGCAAAAGGAGACATGATGGCGAAAGCCGGTAAGATACGCGTAGCGTTGTTTGGCGGCTCGGGAACCATGGGCTTCGAGGCGTTCAAGGCCCTATGGGCCCGCCGCGACGAGTTCGATATAGTCCTCCTCCTTCGCCCGTCGGAGAAGAATAGGCGGCTCATGGCTCCATTCGCCAGGGAGGCGAGGCTCCCCGCGCTATCGGGTCCCGGGCGGGCCGACGGCGAGGGGCTTTCCATCCAATGGGGGGACGCGGGAGCCTTCGGCGACGTCAAGGCGACGATACGCGGCGTCGACGCGGTGCTCGACGCGATGGCCTTCATATCGCCTCAGGCCGATTACCACCCGGAGCAGGCCCGCGTAGTCAACACCGAGGGCGTCCGCAATATCGTGAGGGCCATCGAGGAGGAGCCGGAAGGGCGCGAGCGTATACGCTTCGCCTACACGGGCACGGTGGCGGAGACGGGCGACCGCATGCCCCCGATCCACTGGGGCCGAGTCGGGGACCCCTTGAAGCCGTCGATCTACGACTTCTACGCCGCTACCAAGATAGCCGGCGAGCGCGCGGTGCTCGAGTCGGGCATACGGCACTGGGTGAGCCTGCGCATGACCTATATCATGCCGGTCGACTACGCCGACTACATGAGCCTCATGGACCCTATAATGTTCCATATGCCGCTCGCGTCGTGCATGGAGAACGTATCGAGCCGCGACGCGGGCTTCGGGCTCGTCAACTGCCTCGACGTGCCGCCTGAATCCGATTTCTGGCGCCGGGCCTACAATATGGGCGGAGGGCCGGGCATGCGCATCACGGCCTACGACTACCAGAACAAGGCGCTCGCCTGCAACGGCATTTCGGGCATCAAGGCGGTAGCCGAGCGCAAGTGGTTCGCGCTCGGCAATTTCCACATGCAGTACTTCGAGGATTCGCCGGAGCTGGAGCGGTACCTGCATTTCTGGCGCGACGACTACGACAGCTGGGAGCGCGCGCTCTTCAAGGATACGCCCCTGGCCATGCGCGCCGTAGCGTTCCTGGCCAAGCGGCTCCCAGGCTTCCGAGCCAGGGTCGAGGCCGAGACGCGCAAGCGGCTCGGGGCTATGGCCGAGCGGCATAAGAACGGCACCGCGTACTGGGCCGCCCACGGCAACGAGAAACGCATAGAGGCGTTCTACGGGAGCCGGGCTGCGTACGATGCAATCCCGGGCTGGGACGCTCCCCTCCCCGAGATGAAATCGGGCGACGGCCCCGTGGAGAAGAGGCTCTCTCACGGCTACGACGAGTCTAAAGCTAGGCTCGACATAAGCGACCTACGCGGCGCGGCGGCGTTCCGAGGCGGGTCGTGCCTATCAGGATCATGGACGGGCGACCTGTACGAGGCGGTCGAATGGGAGTGCGCCTTCGGCCACAGGTTCTCGATGAAGCCGTATACCGCGCTCAAGGCGGGGCATTGGTGCCCCGAGTGCGAGGGGCCTCCGTGGCGCTACCACGAGATCGCCGCTCGGAACCCTTTTTTCGCTCAGGTGTGGACGCCCCTGCACGCGGCGACCGAGGACCGCGTCTACGAGGAGGCGGACATAGCCGACATAGCCGGCGCCGACTAGGCCGGGGGCGAGGCCCGGTGGCCCGGGCCCGTCCTTTTCAGCCGGCGCCTATCTGCTATATACTCTTTTCGATATGGCGTACAAGGACTTGCAGGACTTCATGGCCGCCCTCGAGAAGAAGGGCGAACTAAGGCGGATATCGGTCGAGGTCGATCCCGAGCTCGAGATCACGGAGATAGCCGATCGCGTCATGCGCTCGCCCGGCGGCGGCCCCGCCCTCCTGTTCGAGAAGGTGAAGGGCTCTGCCTACCCGCTGCTCATCAACGCGATGGGTAGCGAGGCGCGCATGGCGCTGGCCTTCGGGGCGGCCAGCCTCGACGAGAAGGCGGCGGAGATCGAGGGCCTCATAGCCTGGGCGTGGAAGCAGCTCCGCGGCTTCAACCTGCTCACGGCCGTCCCCGAGGCGCTGCCCAAGCTACCCGTCGCGCTCAGCCTCTTCCCGAGGCGGATAGCCCGGCCCAAGTGCCAGGAGGTCAAGGACGACTCGGCCGGCTTCGACAGCCTGCCGGTACTCAAGTGCTGGCCCCTGGACGGCGGACGGTTCCTAACCCTGCCGCTCGTATGCACGCGCGACCCCGAGACCGGCGCGCAGAACGTAGGCATGTACCGCATGCAGGTCTACGACGACAGGACCGCGGGCATGCACTGGCACCTCCACAAGGACGGCGCGCATTTCTTCCAGAAGTATAAGGAGCTCGGGCGGCGCATGCCCGTCGCGGTCGCCCTCGGCTGCGACCCGGCGGTTACCTACGCGTCGACCGCTCCCCTGCCCGAGGGCGTCTGGGAGATGCTGTTCGCCGGCTTCCTGCGAGGCAAGCCCGCGGACATAGCCAAGGCCACCATGAGCGACCTGGACGTGCCGGCCGACGCGGAATTCGTGCTCGAGGGCTACGTCGACCCGACGGAGACCAGGACCGAGGGGCCCTTCGGCGACCATACGGGCTTCTACTCGCTCGAGGACGAGTATCCCGTCTTCCACCTGGAACGCATAACCAGGCGCAGGAAGCCCGTCTACCCGGCCACGATAGTCGGCATCCCTCCCAAGGAAGACTGCTGGATGGCCAAGGCTACCGAGCGGCTGTTCCTGCCGCTCCTCAAGCAGATGTGCCCCGAGATCGTGGACCTATCCATGCCGCTCGAGGGCGTATTCCACAACTGCGTCATCGTGTCTATAAAGAAGCGCTTCCCCGGGCAGGCCCGCAAGGTGATGAACTTCATGTGGGGCATGGGCCAGATGATGTACACGAAGCTGATCGTCGTGGTCGACGACGACGTGAGGCCGTCCGACGTCTCGACGGTAGCGTGGCGGGCCTTCAACAACATCGACGCCAAGCGCGACCTCGTCTTCTCGGACGGCCCGCTTGACGCCCTCGACCACTCTTCTCCCCTGCCGCGCTACGGCACGAGGCTCGGCATCGACGCGACGCGCAAGGGCCCCGAGGAAGGGCATACGAGGCCGTGGCCCGCCCCGCTCGCGATGGACGAGCGCGTCAAGAGCCTAGTCGACGGGCGATGGGACCAGTATGGCCTCTGAGGCCGGCGCTCCCGGGGCCGGCGCCACTCGGGCCGGCGATTCGAAGCCCGGAGCGAAGCCGAGCGCGCGGTTAGGCCAGGGGGTGAGCCGGAGGCTCGGCCGGCGGCTCGGCATGATAGGCGACGCGGTGATAGTCAGGCATACGCTGTTCTCCCTGCCGTTCGCGCTGGTCGCCATACTGCTGGAGACCGGGGGGCGCCTCCAGCCGCGGCCGCTGCTCCTCATCGTGCTCGCGGCGGCCTCGGCCCGCAACGCCGCCAACGCGCTCAACCGCGTCGTCGACGCCGAGATAGACGCCAGGAACCCGAGGACCGCAGGGAGGCACCTGCCTACCGGCAGGCTGTCCAAGCGCGAGCTATTGGCATTCGCGGGCGTCATGATAGCCCTGCTGGTCGCGTCCGCGTTCATGCTCAACTGGCTATGCGTGGCCCTCCTGCCGGTCGCCGCGGTCCTGGTCGGCGGCTACTCGTATACGAAGCACTTCACGTGGCTCTGCCACTACTGGCTCGGCGTCGCCTGCGCCGCCGCCCCGATGGGCGCCTTCGTCGCGCTCGCCGGCCGCTTCGAATTCAGGTATTTCGTCCTGGCGGGCGCCGTCGCGCTATGGGTCGCGGGCTTCGATATACTCTACGCGCTCCAGGATATAGACTTCGACAGGCGGGAAGGCGTCAGGTCGATCCCGGCGCGGTTCGGGGCCCCCGGAGCGCGGGCCGTATCGGCGCTATCCCACGCGGGCACCGTGGCGGGCCTGGCCGCCCTGCCGCTGTTCTGGGACCTATCATGGGCCTACGGGGCCGGCGTCGCTATAGCGGCCGCGCTACTGATCGCCGAGCACGTCGTCGTACGGGGCGGCACCGAGCGCCACGTACGCATCGCCAGCTATTCTATCAACGAGGTGCTGCCGCTCGTCATGCTCGCGGCGACGGCCCTCGACGTCTATCTTCTGTAAAGGAGACGGCATGGGACGGTACCTAGTATGCGTCACGGGCGCGAGCGGCTCCGCCTACGGCAGGCGGACGCTCGAGGCGCTCATCGACGCCGGCCACGAGGTCCACGCCGTCTTCTCGGCCTGGGGCGAGCGGGTCTTCGAGACGGAGACCGGGCTCGCGGCGGACGCGTGGCTCTCGGGCCTCGGCCTTACGCCGGAACGGCGCTATGCCTCGGGCGACATGGCGGCGCCGCCCTCGTCGGGCTCGTGGCGCCTCGACGGCACCGTCATCGTCCCCTGCTCGATGAGTACCGTCGGAGCCGTAGCCTCCGGAGCGACGACCAACCTGATCCACCGCGCCGCGGCGGTCGCGCTCAAGGAAGGCCGGCGCCTCGTCGTCGTGCCCCGCGAGACGCCGTGGTCGCTCGTCGACCTGCGCAACATGACGAGCCTCGCGGAGGCCGGGGCCGCCATCCTTCCCGCGTGCCCGGGCTTCTACCACGCGCCTACGAGCATCGAGGAGCTCGTCGACTTCGTCGCCGGGAAGATACTCGACAGGCTCGGGGTAGAGCACGAGCTGTACGCCAGGTGGGCGGGCGGCAGTTAGCGCGGAAGGCGCCTCGGTATCGTTTCTATAAGAGGCAATCTATAAATTATACACTGCTATTTTAGTATGGTATTATACATTAGCGCGTAGTATAATCTGAATATCGGGAAGCGGGCTTCGCCCGGGCCGTCTCGAAAAAAATGAATCAATATTACTCGCTCGATTAAAAACCTATTCGATGAGGCTTCTATTTCCCGTCTCGGCGGCAAACGGAGGAGGTACGTCATGCGCAGGTTGATCGCGCTATCCATCGCCGCGCTCGCGCTCTCCCAAGCGAGCTTCGGCCAGAACGCGGAGAACTTCTCCATCCACGTACGACCCGGCGCTGAAATACCCCTAGGACCGAAGAGCGCCCTCTTCGACGAGACCGCCATCTATACCGTGGGCGGATCGGCGAGCGTCGTCGGGCAATATATCTTCCCCGAGCTGCCGTTCCTCTACGCGGAAGGCCTCGTCGACGCCGGCCTGCACCCTACCCAGGCCCAGGACTCCCTGGCCATAGCCTCCGCGGGCATGGGCATCGGAGTGGACCTCCGGGTCGCCGATAGGATGAGCCTCCAACTCGGGGCGGTAGGCGGCGCGAGCCTCGGCTTCTTCGGCGCCGCCGAGCCGGCCGGGAACCCTTACCTCGGAGGCAGCGTCTCGGCCAACTGGGACCTGAGCCCGGGCTTCGCCCTTTCGGCGGGAGGCACGTACCGGTACCACGTGGGCTGGGACGAGTCGGCGAGCGCCTTCGCCGACCTGTACCAGGGGATGAGCGTCTGGGCCGGCGCGATACTCCGTTTCAAGCCCGACTCGGGCAGGCAGAAGCTGAGGATCACCGACGTGAAGACCCAGCCGCTCTTCCCGGTATTCTTCGGATACTACGAGCATAACCCGTTCGGGAGCCTGGTCCTCCACAACCTCGAGAACAGCGCGATAACCAACGTCGACGTATCGTTCTACGTAGGCGAGTACATGGAACAGCCGATGCTGACCGCCAGCTACCCCTCCCTGGCCAGGAAGCAGAGCGTCGAGGTACCCATCAAGGCCCTATTCACGAGCAGGCTGATGAACCTGACGGAGAGCGCCAAGGTAGCGACGGAGATAAGGATCGCCTACACCTACCTTGGCGAGCGCTTCTCTTATACCCACCCTCTGACGGTCACGGTGCTGGATAGGAACAGCATGACCTGGGACGACGACCGCAAGGCCGCGTCCTTCGTGACTCCGCGAGACCCGACGGTGCTGATATTCTCCAAGAATACCGCGGGCCTGGTCCGGGACCAGGGGAACAATCCCCTCAACCTTAACTTCCGCATAGCGATGGGCATCTTCGAGGCGCTCAGGCTATACGGCATGAACTACGTGATCGATCCACAGTCCTCCTTCATAGAGGCCTCGCAGGACGAGCTTTTCCTCGACTATCTCCAGTTCCCCTCGCAGACCCTCATCTATCGGGCCGGCGATTGCGACGACCTCTCCATACTCTTCTCCGCCCTCCTCGAGTCCGTGGGCATCGAGACCGCGTTCATCACGGTCCCCGGCCATATATTCATGGCCTTCTCCCTGGGCATCACCGAGGCGGAAGCCAGGAAATCGTTCACCAGCGCGAGCGACTTCATATACAAGGACGACAAGGCCTGGATCCCGATAGAGGTGACGATAGTCCAGGAAGGCTTCCTGAAGGCGTACAAGACCGCGACGAAGCAATGGAAGGAGGCCGTAAGCAAGGACGTAGCCGGCTTCTTCCCCATACATAGCGCGTGGCAGACCTACCAGCCCGTAGGGTTCTCCGGGGGGAGCCTCTCCCTGCTCTTCCCGTCCGCGGACTCGGTCATACAGAGCTACAAGACCAACCTGGACGCCTTCGTGGCCCAGGAGATACAGACGAAGGTGGAGAGCTTCGAGTCGACGATAAGGCGAGGGGGCGACAGGGCCTCAATCAGGAACAGCTTCGGGATACTCTACGCCAAGTACGGGCTCTTCAAGGAAGCCGAGGCCCAGTTCAAGTCGGCCCTCAAGCTGGATAAGAAGGCGTACAACGCGATGATCAACCTCGCCAACCTCTTCTTCCTGCAGGAGCGGATGGATGACGCTCTGGAGTGGTACCGCGCCGCCTACGAGATTGTGCCGAATAACGAGCTCGTCCTCGCAGGCCTCGCCAGGGCGGAATTCGAGAACGAGGACTATAAGGCCTCCCAGGACCATTACGCCAAGCTGAGCGCGCTCAATCCCAGGATCGCCAAGGAATACGCGTACCTGGGCTCGACGTCGACCTCGATCGTCCGGGCCTCGGTCGCCAGGGATAAGGGCGAGACGTTCTGGGACGAGGAGGAATAGCATCATGGAAGCGACCGTCGCCGCCCGCGCCACGCGGCTCACCCGTTTCTCCGTCGTCGCGCTGCTCTCGGCGCTCTCGGCGTTCGGATGCAAGAGCCCGCTCCTGAGCTTAGTGATCGAGGAAGTGGCGACCGCGGTGACGCATCCGGTCATATCGGCGACATACCCTACAGCGTCGGCCTCCGAGATACCGGTGAACGCGGAAATTTCGATAACGTTCTCGAAGAACATCGATCCCGCCACCGTGAATAGCGGGACGCTGACGATAGTGGACTCTCAAGGAGCGGCCGTCGCGGGCAGGTACTCGGTCCAGGACGCCACGGTCACCTTCACGGCCACCGGGGGATTCGCGTACGGGCGGACGTATACCGCTACCGTGACCTCCATGATTCTGGATACCGACGGAAAATCGATCTCGGAGGAGTACTCCTGGACCTTCACGACGAGCCTGACCGCCGACGTCACGGCGCCTACCTTGACTTCGCTAACGTTCTCGGCGGCTGGCGTCATCCTCGTCGACGGCGCCAAATGGACCGGGTCGCTAACGGTATCGGTCGCTATCGACGGCGGAGACGACAGGTCCTTGGCCCAGGTGGCGCTATCGGAGAGCGCCTCGATGGCGGGAGCCGCGTGGGAGACCTATAACGCCTCCGACCCGACGTATGAATTCACGTTCGCAGGCTCAGGCGGCTTAAAGCGCCTGTACGGGCAGGTCAAGGACGGGGCCGGCAACGTCAGCGGCGTAAAGCAATCCGAGGATATATACGTCGATATCGCCGCGCCCAGGGTCACGAACTTCTTGATCAACGCCGGAGCCAGCGCCACTAAATCCGATTCCGTATCCTTGGACGTGTTCGCCACGGACGACGCCCCCTCTGGGGGACTATCGAATTTCCGGTACCGACTGGAGGGCGGCGAGTGGGGGGCGTGGGAGCCCCTGACGATCGAGAGCGACGTCCACAAGGGCAGCGCCGCGAACGTGCCCCTGGGCGTCGCCTTGAACGAGACGGCCGTCATCGAGGTCCAGGCGATGGACGCGGTCGGCCACGTATCGGCGGTCGGCGCCGGCTCCATCCTGTACGAGCGGGATCCGCCCGTGATCCTGGACGTCAACTGGGACGACGCCCCGCTCTACCCGTATAACGGCAGCGTCCTCAGGATAGCGTTCAACGAGGAGATGAGCCCGGCCAGCTTCTCTACCGCCAGGTTCACCCTGACGAACGTGGCGACCTCGGCCCCGATCAGCGGCATGGTAAGCCTTACCTCGGTAGGCTCGGGCCATAACAACGCCGCCGAGCTTTGGGGCCTGCAATTGGCGCCCCTTACCCTCTATCGGGTTACCCTAGCCGACTCGGTCCAGGACGTCGCCGGCAACGCCATAGGCATCGCCACGACCTGGACGCTCAGGACGGGAGACGCGCTCGATACCAGCGCGCCGTCGGGAGCCGTAACGCTCACGGACCGCGGGGGAGCCGCCACGGTGGTCACCCTCCCCTCCGAGATAATAGCGACCAATAGCGCGACGATCGAGCTCGACCTGAGCGCCGTCTCGGACGACTACAATAGCCCGGCGTACTATAAGATTTGGGGCGACAACGACGGGGCCCACACAACTACCGAGGTATCGTTCGTGGAAAGCGCCGCGTGGGTGCCGTGGAGCGACCTCGTCACCTGGCACCTACCGAACGTTTCCGGCACCAAATACGTGTTATGCAAATTCATGGACTCGGCCAGGAACGAGTCCTCGACCCCGTATCAGCTGAAGATAATCCTCGACGCGGGCGTGGCCCCGACAGTAACGAGCGTCGCCGTCAACGGAGGCGCCGCCTACACTAACGCCACCAGCATGGTCGTCCGCGTGGCCGTTTCGGCGGAGGACCTCCATAGCGGCGTCGAGGATATCAATATCTCGCAGACGGGCTCCTTCGACGACGAGGCGTGGCGGGCCTGGACGCCTAACGATATGGAATGGACGTTACCCGACTCCGACGGCCCGCATACGTTCTACGTAAAGGCGCGGGATTACCTCGGGAACGAGTCGGCTGTGAATTCCAGCGCTTCCATAATCCTCGATAGGCTCAGCCCGGCTATAGGCCTCGCCGCGGGAACGAGCGCCATCGAATTCAAGACCGGGTCCCAGATACTAGAAGGCCCGGCCCCGTCCGATCGGTACCGCGTCGTCGAGGACTTCGGCATAGCCTCTTACGCCTGGGAGACCGTATCCGGCCCCGGGACGGTTTCCTTCAACGCCTCCGACCCGTACAGCGCCAGCGAACCGCTGGCAGCGGCTACGAGCGAGGGCGAGTACATCATCAAGGTCACGGCCGTGGACTCCGCGGGCAATAGCGGCTCGGCTACTATACCCTTCATATGGGATACGACCCCCCCGGCGGACACGCTTAGCGTGACGACTAGCCAGTATAACGCCAACGGGCAGCCGGAATGGTCGTGGCCCCCGGTAGCGGGCGCGGATTTCTATAGGTATACCTTCGCCGCCGATCCCGACTGGGACGACCTCGGCAGCTTCGCGTACTATGAAAGCGAGCTAACCTCCTTCGCTCCCTCGACCGCCCTCGCCGACGGCCAGCACACGCTCCGGGTGACGTCTTGGGACGACGCGGGCAACAGGGCCGCATCGGCCTCGGCCTCCACGACGACCGTGGACACGGTGAAGCCGTCGATCGCGGGCGGAGGACAGGTATTCCTCACCAATACCGCGACCGCCTTCGCGATTCCCGGTTCCGTCTCGGTAACCGAGACGGGGAGCGGCCTGAACGCCGCGGCCACGCTCTGGACACAAATTTCCGGCTCCGGGACGCTGACGTTCAGCGATACGAAGGCTATAAACCCGAGCATCACGTCCACCGTAGCGGCCGGTTCCGGCTCGGTCTTCGTCATACGCCTCTCGGTGACGGATAACGCGGGCAACGCCAACTCCGCGGATTTCACCATTAACTGGGACAGGGAGCCGCCTCGAGAGCCCGTCGTCACCGGCGTAGGCACGCTAGAGCCATCGGGGAACTACCACACGCCGGACTTGACTCCGACCTGGTTCTGGCAGAGCGGAGGCAACGGGGCGGGCGTCTTCAAGTACAAGTACGATTCCTCGGCCTGGTCGTCCGAGACGGCGGCGACCAGCTACACCCCTCCGACAGTAACCGTCTACGGAAGCAACGAATCCTTGCACACCCACTATTTACAGGTCCAGGAGCGCGACCTGGCGGGCAACTGGTCATCGATAACCACGAAGGGCATCTGGGTCGACAACCTGTTCGTCTCGGCTCCGAGCGTCGCAGCCAACCGCCCCGCGACGACGACGGCGACCTCCATAACCTGGACTTGGAGCTCGGGAGCGGGCGTCACGGGCAATCTGTACCGCTACAAGGTTAATGGAGTCTACAAGAATCCCTCGGGGAGCGCGGGCGACCTGGGCGAGACGTATACCTTCAACTCGGGCCAGGCGGCGGGGACCGCCACTACCTATACCTTCAGCGTCGAGGAATACAACGGGGCGTGGCTTAACAAATTCGGGGTCAGCTCGATTACGGTAGACCTCCAGGGGCCTACGCCCCCGACGGTAAGCGTCGCGCCCATCACGAACGACACCACCCCGACATGGGGCTGGGCCACCAACGGCGCTAGCGACGGGACGGGCATCTTCCGCTACCAGCTCGACGGCACGGCCGGGGCTTGGAGCGCCAATACCACCCAGACAGCGTATACCCCGGCCTCGGCCCTCAGCGAAGCGTCCCATACGCTCTACGTATGCGAGCAGGATCCCCTGGGCAACTGGTCTAATCCGCAGGGCGCGGCCACGACCATAGACGTCACCCCGCCGGTCCTCAACTCCGTCCTCATCAACAGCGACGCCAAGTACACCAACACCCGGGCCGGGCTCGTCCTGACCATCAGCGCCGTCGGCGAGAGCGGGCTCCAGATGAGCATCCTGGATTACGATCCTATCGCCGCGTGGGAGGCCTTCGAGGCCTTCAGCTCCAGCAAGACGGTAACGGTCCCCGCGGGGGACGGCCCTAAGAACGTATACGTCAGGCTCAAGGACTCGGCCGGCAACATATCGTCGTACAAGTACGATACCATCATACTCGACACGGCCGCGCCGACGGCCGGGGCCATATCGATCAACGGCGGGGAGACCTACACTCCGTCGTTCGACGGTTACTTCGACGCGAGCGCCGCCGACTCGTACGCCTCGGCCTCGGAGATATACGTGCAGCACGCCTACCACGACGGCTCTACCTGGTTCACCTCGAGCTGGGACCCGATAGGCACGGCGATACCGTTCGACTCGATGTACACGAACGGCACGGGCTACAAGTACGTCTACGCGCGGTTCAAGGACCTCGCGGGCAACCTTACCTCCGCCGCCGCCGACCCGAGCGGGGGAGGCTGGATCTACGATTCGATATACATGCAGGTCCCGACCATGGGCTACGTCGACAAGGGCGTCTCGGGCGCGGGTACGTTGAACGTGTACTATTACGAGGTCACCGACCCTGCCGGAGACTACGTCAACAGGTACTATATCTACAGCACCGCCGACCCTGACTTCGTGCCGACCACGAGCACGACCGGCATGACCTATCACGGCTACGCGGACCAGACGGCCTCGTCGTTCAAGAACGTATACGTCACGCCCGGCGAGCTGCGGTATTTCTGGGTACGCGCGTATAACGCCGACTCAGGCGGATACGGATACTTCTCGCCGGGGGGGACGAGCGACGAGGACCTGATCAAGCGCGTCGGCTTCTCGTCCAACGTGACGGTAGTGTACGACGACGCGGAACCGAAGGACGTCCTGATCGCCGGGTACATAAAGGCGCTCCTCGAGGACAGCTACTGGAGCGGCGGCATACTCTCCCAGGCGAACATGGCGGGCACGATGCCCAGCTACTCGGTGACGCTCCTGCCCGAGAGGCTCGTGAGCAACGCCAGCTACGGCTCCTTCTACAAGATCTACGGCGACCCTATAATCGTCACGCCCGGGGCCACGTTCTCGAGGACGCTCTCGACCTACGACGTACGGGCCAGGAACATCGCCTCCGGAGGCAACGGCCTCATCGCGATGGGCGCCAACGGCATCACCATCCTGGACAGGATCGAGGATAACTGGTCGGCCTGGGGCCTGACGGGCACCGCGCCGACGCAGATCGGCGGCGGCGAGAGCGCCGGGCTGGCGGCCAGCATGTCCGCGAAGACCCGCGCGGCATCGGTATCGGAAAGCATCTGGCACTCCCCGATGCAGAACACCTACCTGACCGCTAACTTCTACTCGAGCTCGATCAACCTGAGCAACATCTTCAACTCCACCACCGGGAACGTATCGAGGAACGGCGTCTACCTGGGCGCGAACCCCGTCGTGAGCGACGGCGTGGTATACGCGGCGGAGGAAAGCAACGGCAACTACTACCCCGTCGTCAGGCAAGGGCGATTCCTCCAGTTCGGCTACGAGGACGTGCCCGGCAGGGGGTTCGCCTCGGCCACCACGTATCAGTACGGCCAGGTCTTCTTCATAAACCTGGTAGCTAGGATGGACGACTTCTAGCCTCTTCTGGCAAGGCGGGCGGGTGCCCCCGGCCCCGCTCGCCTTGTCAGATTCCCTTCGCGTCGTTAAGATCACCCGTATCGGCAACTCGCGATAATCGGTACGCGAGGACTTCATCCCCAGGAGTAATCAATGCATTCCGCTAATAAGACAGGCAGGTCGAACCTCAGGATCCCCGTAGTCGCGACCGCGCTCGCGGCGGCCCTCGCGCTCGCCGCTACGGGCCCGCTGGCGGCCGCGCCGGCGAAGCGAGCCGAGCCGATCAGGCTGGGCATCATGCCGGACGCCGACTCCCTACCGTTCATGGTGGCCGAGGCGGAAGGGCTCTTCGCGGCGAACGGCGTGTCCGTCGAGCTGGTCACCTTCGCTAACGCGCAGGAACGCGACGCGGCGATCCAGGCCGGCAGGCTGGACGGCGCCATATCCGACCTGCTCGCGGCCGCCTTCCTCGCGGCCGGCGGGTTCGACATGCGCGTGACGAGCGCCACGGACGGACGCTACGGCATCGCCGCGGCCCCCGGCTCCGGCATCGCCGACGCGGCGGGGCTGGCCGGCAAGAGGATCGGCCTTTCCACCAACACGATCATCCAGTACTCGGTGGACGCCATAACCGGCGCGGCCGGGCTCCCGGCCTCAGGCTACTCCTCGGTCGCCATCCCCAAGATGCCAGTCAGGATGGAGATGCTGCTGGCCGGCCAGGTAGACGCCGCCGGGCTCCCGGAGCCCTTCCTGACTACCGCCGTCCAGCGCGGCGCGACCCTCGTGGGCACGACCGAGCAGTTCCATATCGACGCCGCTGTCATCGTGTTCTCCAAGGCCGTCCTCGATTCCAGGCTCGACGAGGTCAAGCGGCTTTACGCGGCCTACGCCACGGCCGCCAAGAGAATCAACACGTCGCCCGACTCGTACCGCGGCTTCCTCGTCGAGAAGGCCCGGTTCCCGGCCGAGGTCAAGGACGCGTACCGCTTCGTTACGTACCGCGCGCCCACCCTGCCCGCCGTCGCGCACGTGCAGGCCGCGATATCGTGGCTCAAGGCCCGCGGTCTACTGAGCAAGGATCTGGTCCCCGCCGACCTCCTCGATGGAAGGGCCGTCGCCGCGTGGTAGAGCTCCGGGAGCTCGCGATCGACTACCCCGCGGGCTCCGCGAACGCGCGGGGCCGCGTCCCGGCCGTCGCCGGCGCCAGCGCCTTATTCCCGGCGGGAGGCGTCTCGGCCATAGTCGGCCCGTCCGGCTGCGGCAAGACGAGCGTCGCGCACGCCATAGCGGGGCTCCTCGCGCCTAGTTCCGGGCAGGTGCTCGTAGACGGCGAGCCGGTCCGCGGGGTCCGCGGCAGGACCGCGGTCATCTTCCAGGATTTCGGGCTCCTCCCATGGCGCACGGTCGAGGGCAACGCGGCGCTTCCGCTCGAGGTCGCCGGCGTCGGGCGCTCCGCGAGGCGCGAGAGGGTACGCCCAGTGCTCGAGGAGCTAGGGCTCTCGGGCTTCGGACGCTTCTACCCGAGCAGCCTCTCGGGCGGCATGAAGCAGCGCGTAGCCATAGCGCGGGCCCTCGTCTCCGAGCCCGACATCCTCGTGATGGACGAGCCGTTCTCCAGCCTCGACGCGCTCACGCGCGAGGCCGCCCAGGAGTTCCTCCTGGAAGTCAGGCGCAAGAGGCCCCTCTCGATCATCGTCATTACCCATTCTATAGAAGAGGCCGTATACCTGGCCCAATCCGTCTTCGTCATGTCGGGCAAGAACCCGGGGACGATAAGCGGACGCTTCGACATCCCCGAGAACGAGGCCGCCTCTCGCTTCGCGGCGCGCCCGGATCCCGATGAGCGGGCGGACTCAGAAGGGCGGGCGGACTTCCGCTCCGCCCCCCGCTACCTCGAGCTGTGCGCCGCGATCCGGACGGCGCTCCGCGGCTCGGGCCGGACCGACGACGGGGCCGTGGCGTGACCCCCTCCAGGCGGCCGGGAAGGTCCTCGGCGGCAGGCATAGCGATAGCCGCTACCTTCCTATTCGGGGCATGGGCGGTCGCCGCCGCCGCCGTCGGCAAGCCCTTCCTCCCGAGCCCGGCGAAGGCCGCGGCTGCGTTCGCCAGGCTCGCGGCCGACGGCGCGCTCGGCGTGCACGCCGGGGCCAGCCTCTCCAGGGTGGCCTGGGCGCTCGTAGCCAGCTTCGTCCCGGCGGCCGCGCTCGGCCTCGCGGCCGGGCGCTCCGCTCGCGTCGACGCCGTCGTCTCCCCCCTCGTCTATATCCTGCACCCGCTACCCAAGGCGGCTTTCCTGCCTATAATACTCCTGGCCTTCGGGCTCGGCGAGGCGTCGAAGATATTCCTCGTCGGCGTCATAATATTCAGCCAGGTACTCGTCTCGGCGAGGGACTCCGCGAGGCGGATCCCGAGGCAGCTCATCGACTCGGTCCGCTCGCTCGGGGCCTCCCGCCTCTCCCTGGCCGTCCTCGTCGTAGTCCCGGCGTCCCTGCCCGACCTCCTTACGTCGCTCCGCGTCAGCCTCGGCACCGCGGTCGCCGTGCTGTTCCTCGCCGAGACGTTCGCGACGGAGACGGGCTTAGGCTACCTCATAGTCGATTCCTGGGCGCGCGTAGCCTATCCGGAGATGTACGCCGCCATCATCGCGATGAGCCTCCTGGGGCTCGGCCTCTTCGCGGCCGTCGACGCGGCCGAGCGGCTCCTATGCCCGTGGCGCTCGTACAGGACGTAGGGCGAAGTCTCCGCCACTATGGAACCATGATAGGGCGGACCCGCTACGCGGGTATCAGGCCAGGGGGAAGCGCGCCTCGACGAGCGTTCCGGGGGCCGCGGCCGATAGGTCGATCGTGCCGTTCAACTGCAGGACGAGGGCCCTGACAATCGTCAGGCCCAGCTTCCCCTCGACGCCCCCGGGCAGCCCGGCGCCGTAGTCCCTGACTCGTAGCGCGGCCTGGCTCCCGTCGCGGACGAAGGAGACGTCTATCCTGCCGCCTTTATCCTCGCCGTACCCGTGCTGCATGGCGTTCGTCACGATCTCGCGATAGAGGAGCCCGAGCGACACCGCCGAGTCGAGCGATAGGGGTATGTCCTCGCACTCGATCACGATGTCGAAGCGGGCGCCGACGCTCGCGGCCTCGGTCGACTGCGACGAGAGCACGTTCAGGTACTCCCTGACGTCGACCCTGAGCGACTCGGGCCGCTCGGCGGTTATCAAGTACGCCGCCGCAAGGGCGGACGTCCTCGACTGTATCTTCGCGAGGGCCAGCCGGACCTCCTCGGTAGCCTCGCCCTTCTGAAGCTCTATGAGGCTCTCCAGGAACTGGAAGTTATTCTTGACGCGGTGGTGCAGCTCGCGGAGGAGTATCTCCCTGTCGTCGAGGGCGTCGTGGAGCCTCTTGTCGTTGCGCTTACGCTCGCTTATATCGCGGATGAAGGCCTGGTACAGGACGCGCTCCCCGAGCCGTATCGGGGATACGCTTATCTCGGCGTCGAACGAGGAGCCGTCGCCCCGGGAATGCGTCCACTCGAATATCATCGAGCGGCCCGAGGAGACTTCCTTTAGGATACTCAATACCGCGTCAGCGCTCGCGCGGCCGTCCGGCTGGGAAACCGGGGAGAAATCTATGGGGCTACTCCCCAGGATCTCGGCGGCGGACCTTCCGTATAGCCGCTCCGCGCCCCGGTTGCACTCCACGACCTTGAACGATCGGTCGACGATCAGGATGCCGTCGTTGGCGGCGTCGAACAGCTTACGGAACCTAAGCTCGGACTCCTCCAGCTCGCGCTCCCGGACGGCGACGCGCTCCGACAGGCGCTTCTCCTCCTCCGCGAGGACCAGCCGCTTGCCCCGCTCCAGGTACACGCGGCTAGCGGCGAACAGCGCCGCCGCGAGGAGCAGCACGCCCGCGGAGAAGACGAGCGTCCTCGGCGTCTCGACCGCATTGAGGTCGGCCATGAGCGAGGAGCGCGACTCGTCAGCGATTATGGTGAACTCGCCGCTGCCTAGCCTGAACGAGCGAGAGGTCATCAGGCTCCCCTCGTCGAGAGCGAAGAGCGTCGGCTTACGGTCGTCGGAGGCCCAGAGAATCCTACCGGCGCCGAACATCAGGAACGAGCGGCGGCCCTCGCCCGTGGCTAGCGGCGACAGGTACTTATCTATCGCCTTTCCTAGGCCGACCGCGGTACCCAGGACTCCCTTGAGGGCCCCCTCGACGTATACGGGGTAGAAGAACATGAAGTAAGGCTCGGGATCGGCCGAAGGCCCGTGCAGCACTACCGGGGCCTCGCCCGAGCCGAAGCCCTGCCAAAGCTCGGAGGAGGCCTGGGTCAGCGCGGCGACGACGCTCCCGGTACCTTGTCGCGCCTCGACGAATCGAGGCATCCCGGGACCGCGGAAATAAGCGTAGGCTATTGACTCCCTGTAGGACTCGCTCTCGAACTCGAGGAGCGAGACCATGGACGCGTCGTCGCGGATGCCGCGCTCGTACTCGTTGAAGGAATATGACGATAGGATGCGGTTCTCCTCGAGCAGGCGGGAGAAGCTCTCCTCCATAGCGTTGCGAGCCAGATCGACCTGTAGCGCCCTATTGCGCTCCGCGAGGGCCAGGTGCGTCCTAGTGGACGCCCGATCGGCCACGTACCACGAGGCGGCGACCGCGGACGTCACGATGACGGCGGCGAATAAATACGCTAGCCTTAGCCACCGCTCGCGCTCGAATTTCATACTATTATAATAGGCTACTGAGTATTGAGGTTCAAGACTGACACGTCGAAAACAGAATTCATCTTGACGATCGCTCCAAAATCTCTAATAATCTAATGATGACGACTCAACTAATCGATTCCCTCTGGGAACGCCTCGCGGGGGTTTCTATAGAGGCCCTCAGGATGAGCGACGCCGAGGCGGCGCGCTTCCGCTCCAACCGCGTGGCCAAGCTCGTGGGGCTCCTACCCTTCCTGGCAGGCTGCGACGACGCCGAGCGCACGGCCCTGGCCCACCTGGCCGTCTTCGCTATAGCAGGCCGAGGCGAGGCCCGCCGCGTATTCGACCATTCGCCGGCCGACGACGCCGAGCCCCTCGCCAGGCTACGTACTATAGCCGACTTCAAGGGCGGCCAGCGCGCCGTCATAGACAGGGGCATGGCCATGCTCGGCCTGTGCATGGTCTCGGGCTACCGCCGCGACGCCGAGCCTGACAGGATCCTAGGCGCGTATAATCCGGTGAATGCCGATACCGGCAAGGCAGCGGGGGCCGAGAGCGCCTTCAGGAAGACAATAGCCGGGACCCAGCCGACCGAGGTAGACGCTATCTTGTCCGTAGACGAAGCTGCAACAGGATTCTGGCAGGGATAACATGCCTAAAAGTCTTCGCGCTTCAGGCTTCTTATTCGCCTCGATATTCTTGCTCGGATTTCTAGTCAATCTAGTTTTCATCGGCATGCGCGACGGGATACTCCGAGGATTACTGCATCCGTATCAGATAATCCTAATCGCCGCGACGGGCCTATTCCTGCTCAGCGGATTCTTCGAGCGCCTTCGATGGATACAGCCGCTGATGTTCATAGTGCTGAGCCCCGTCAGTATCATTTCCGACGCGCAGAGCATCTACGGCCTCGGCTTCTTCGTCATGGGCGTCATCCTGCTCGAGCGGGCCGGCTTCTTCGTCAAGCGACGATCCATTAAGTTTTTCATAGTCCTTTCCTACCTGCTCGTGATAGAGATAGTCGCCGTCGTCGTCTCCAAGCGGCCCATAGCCGACGCCGTGTCGCCGACCTTCTTCATAGCCGCCTTCGGGCTCTTCCTATGGTTCCTCTACAACGATAAGCTCGTCACCATGCTCAAGGAGCCGAGGCCGAGCGTATCGCTTGTCGACAAGGGCCTGTCGGCGGCGGAGCGATCCTTCGTCCTGCTGACGCTGGCCGGGAAGTCCCACAAGGAGATAGCCGTCGAATTCGACCTGAAGGAGTCGACGGTCCGGAACACGCTAGCCCGCGCCTACAAGAAGCTGGGCGTCGAGGACCGCGTCGGGCTCGCGATCATAGGGGAGCGCTACGAGATACTGGGCTGAGCCATAAGGCCCGCTACGCGGGCTGCCCGAGCGGCGGACGGCCCGAATAGCGGCGGGAACGGCGCAGAGCAGCGTCAGTGCCCCGTCCTGGCTAGCCTAGGTCAAAGCCCCGCCGGCAGAGGTAATCGCAGAAGAAGCAGGCGTCCCCCGTCTTGCCCGGGAATTTGACCCCGGAGGCCTCGAGGCGCTTCCTTGTCTCCCCTAGCCCCGTCTCGTAGCAGGCCCTGATAAGGGGGCGCTCGGCGGCGTTCCGCATGAGCGCGTCGTACGAGTCGCGCGCGGTACCTACGATCAGCTCGGGGTTCTCGTTGGCGAAGCCGCAGCAGACGGCTACGGAGCCGTCGGGATGGACGTAGAGGACGTTGCCGGGGCCGGCGCAGTAGTCGTCCGCGAACCAGCGGGAGGCGTCCCAGGCGCCCTCCCCGGCCGAGCGCGAGAGGGGCGAGCGGACGACGGGCACGAGCAGGCCCGAGCCGTCGTCCGGATCGGACTCGGAGCGCGCCAGGTAAGCGGCGTCGACGACGCGGGCCGGCTCCCCGTCCGACGACTCGACGCGGCCTCCGAGCGCCTTCGCGACCTCGTCAAGGCCGGCTAGGAAGGCCCCGTCGTCGGGCGAACGCACGGAGAGTATCTCGGCGGCGTCCTTGCGGCCCCAGGCCTCGAAGACGGCCCGGAGGAAGGCCGCGACGCGCTCGGGCCGCTGCCCGTGGTACGCGTCGTAGCTCAGGCCCACGATGCCGTCGAAGCCGGCCTCGCAGACGGCCGCGAGCGACGAGCGGAGCCCTTCCTCGTCCTTCCACCAGTCGCCGTTCGTCATCAGGCGGTCGAAGAACAGGCCGCGCTCCACGGCGGCGCGCGACACCTCGACGAGGAAGTCGGGCCTCAGGAACGGCTCGCCGCCGGAGAACCCTATCCTCTCCACGCCGCTCTCGGCGCAGGCGTCGAGGAAGGCGACAGCGTCGGCGGACGACAGCTCGGCGGGGCCGCGGGCGACGCGGCAATGGGGGCAGCGGAGATTGCAGCGGCCCGTGGGCGCGAAGATGATCTCTTCCGGTTGGAACATGGCTATAGCGTAGCCCTAAGCGAGCCGAGGCTCAAGTAGCTCGGGGAAGTGCCCGTCGGGAATTATCCGTTTGAACGATTCTTTCATTTGCGCGCCGGGCCCCGGACGAAGTACTACTCTATGCGTGGTACATAGACAGGAGCCTTGAGATGGAACGATTAAGGACCATAATCGAAGATACAGCCGCCGGGACAGGATTCTCGGGAGTCGTCTCGGTCTCGAGCCGCTCGGGACCGGCGTTCCGCGCGGCTTACGGCTACCGCGACCGCGCCAACGGAGCGGTGAACGGGACCGATACGCGCCTCGCCATAGCCTCGGGCACGAAGCTATTCACCGCCCTCGGGATCGGGAGGCTCGTACAGGGAGGACGGCTTTCGGTATCGACCGAGGTCGGCGAGCTCGCGCCTGATTTCTCCGCCTGGATAGACCCCAGGGCGACTATAGGCCAGCTCCTGACGCATTCGTCGGGCTGCTACGACTACCTCGACGAAGAGGCGATGGAAGACTACGACAACTTCAGGCTGGAGATCCCGTGGTACGACCTAGCCACGCCTTCCGATTATCTGCCGCTCTTCCAGGGCCGCCCATCCAAGTTCGCCCCCGGGGAGCGCTACTCCTACTCCAACGGCGGCTACGTCGCACTCGGCATCCTTATAGAGCGCGTCTCGGGCTCGCCGTACCGCGACTTCATCGCCGCGGAAGTGCTCGCCCCCGCCGGCATGGCGGGCTCGGGCTTCTTCGCCTTCGACGAGCTTCCCGCCGACGTCGCCTCGGGCTACCTGGGCGACGGCCTCGCGACCAACGTCTATAAGGTGCCCGTACGGGGCGGCGGCGACGGAGGCATGTATACCACGGCGGCGGACCTGGACGCGCTCTGGCGCTCGCTGTTCTCGGGCCGTATCCTGGCGGAAGGGCTCCTCGAGGACTGGCTCGCCCCCAAGATCGATATTAGCGAGCGTAGCTCCTACGCCTACGGCCTCTACCTGCGGAAGAAGGACGGCTCGTACTTTATAGTCGGCGGCGACCACGGCGTCGGCTTCGACTCCCGGTACCTCCCCGACCGCGACCTCGTCGTCTCCATCCTATCCAACGAGAGCGACGGCGAGGAGGCGATGCGGGACGCGATACTGGGCGCCTTGGACGACGGAGCGCTCTAGGCGCGGCTTTCGGTCGCCCGCGCGGGCGAGAACGACCGGGCCGGCGAGAGCCTCGGCCCGGCGACTATTGGCCGGCAACCGGGAAGATAGATATCGTGAAGGCGCCATAGCGTAATATGGCCGACGCTATACGGTTTTATATCATGCCGTTTAATGCCGATCGTTGAGATTATCTGAAAATCGGCTGCGAAAAATGCGTTTTTCGATTAAATAACGACATATTATCTCTTTTAGCACTAAACATCCCCTGCTAGTTGTTGTATACTATCTCTCGAGAGAGTCTATCTAGACATCGATGTAACGCCCTTTCCTGAGGACGGACGCGATAGGCCTTCGACGGACGCGACAGCGCCAGGCGAAGGACTAACCGCGGTTTTCCTCGGACGACGTAAAGATTTACGCCCGGTGGTCCTGAACTCCCCAATCGCCTATCCTGGATGGGCGTACTATTTTAGCTCGGAGGAAGAACCTCCGAGAAGAGGAAATTACCATGGGCAAGAAAATCTACGTCGGAAACCTTAGCTACAACACCTATGAGAACGCGCTCCGCGATCTCTTCGCCGCCTACGGCCAGGTCGACTCCGTCAAGATCATCACCGATCGCGACTCCGGCCAGTCCAAGGGCTTCTGCTTCGTAGAGATGGGTTCCGATGCCGAGGCGCAGGCCGCTATCCAGGGCATCAACGGCCGCGAGGTCGACGGTCGCCAGCTCAAGGTCAACGAGGCCATGGACAAGCCCCGCCGCGACAACAATCGCTACTAGTCCCCGGCCGTAAGGCCAGAGAGAAGCCCGGCTGAGAAGCCGGGCTTTTTTTCGCTTCCCGTAAAACGGCCGGCGCGGGGCCGTCCCGTCAACGCTTCCAGGCGGCTCCAGCGAAGAGGGCGCTGACGGCCGCGTCGTAGGCCTGGAAGCTCGTGGCCTTCTCTATCGCCTTGAGGGCGTCCGGCCGCTTAGTCGAGTCCGAGCGCGCCCCGAACGAGCGCCCTAGATACCCCCATAGTTCCTTCATCTTATCGAGGACGTGCCGCTGGCCGCTCAGGATTTCCCGATATCCGAAATACACGTCATCGTGAAAGGCCCCGATGGAGGCGATAGGATCGCTAGGCGGCCCGAGTCCCTTGATTCCTGAAGGCAGGAACGGATCGGAGATGGCGCCCCGGCCCAGCATCCACTCGCCGACTGACGGGAAGCGAAGCCTCAGGGCGTCGAAGTCTGCGACGCGGTTGATGTCGCCGTTATAGGATACGGGGTGCCTCGACGCCCGCGCCGCCTCCTCGAATCCGTCGAGGTCGGTTTCGCCGCCGTACATCTGGACCCCGACGCGAGGATGCACGATTATCCTCGAGATCGGGAAGTCGTTGAGCGCCTGTATGACGGGCATGATCTCGCGCCTATCGTCGAGGCCTAGCCTGAGCTTGACCGATAGCGGCAACGCGCTATGCGCGCAGGCGAGCTCCAGGAAGCTCCTTATCAGATCGGGGAACGGCAGGAGGCCCGAGCCCCTGCGCTTCGCCGTTACCATAGGATAGGGGCAGCCGAGGTTCCAGTTCACTTCAGAGTAGCCTAGGTCGGCCAGGACGGCGGCGGTCGAGACGAAACCGGGAGCGTCGTTGCTCAATACCTGAGGGATCACCGGGATACGCCTATTATATTCCGGTAGCAGGTCCTTATAGTGAGCGTCGCCCTTGCGCGAGCCGTCGACCGATAGTATGAACGGGGCCATAGCCCTATCGAAGCCGGGGAAGGCCTTGACGAACGCGTTCCTGAACACGCGGCCGGTAACGCCATGGAGCGGCGCCATGCAGAGGATAAGGGACAGGATACGCCTCGCTTTCAGATCGCCGTATTGCATCGGCCTCGCTAGGCGCTCGCGACGGCGGCTCGGTTCGACTTCCCTTGGGGCTTTAGTAAAAAAAGCAGACCCGGCCGATGGCCGGGTCTGCTTTTTTAGCCCCTAGGGGAGTCGAACCCCTCTTTAAAGATTGAGAATCTTTTGTCCTAACCGATAGACGAAGGGGCCGTATCGGAACGGTTTCCTGGGCGTTAACCCGAAGAACCATAGTTCCCCAGGGAGGATTTGAACCCCCACAGGCAGATCCAGAGTCTGCTGTGCTACCATTACACAACCGGGGAATGCGCTGGGCAGGAGGCAATATATCGGAAACTTTATCGTAGAGTCAAGAGGATATCAGCGCTCTATAGCCGCGAACGCCGCGTCGATAAGCGGATCGCGGAAAAGTTTCGCGTACTTGCGAGCCGTAAGGCCCAGTTTGTCGGCGATCTCGGTATCCGCCCCGCTCGCGAGCAGCTTGACGACCATAACGGAATCGCCGCGCCCGACGGCGAGCACGAGCGCGGTCTGGCCGTCCTTGCTCTGGAGATTGGGATTCGCGCCCCGATCAAGCAGGAAATCGACGAGCGCCTCGTCGCCTTGCTGGGCCGCGTCCATCAACGCCGAGTAACCGCGGTCGTCGCTCTGCACGTCGATGGCTGCTCCCCTATCGAGCAGCAGCTCGACGATGCCGCGATGCCTGGATCGAGCGGCGAGGCAGAGCATCGGAACGCCCGTTTTCTCCCTAATATCGGGCAGGAACCCCGACGAGAGGAACAGGTCTACGGCCTTCGTATCGCCCTCGCGGACGCACTGCGCGAATGATTCGGCGTGCCACGATATTCCAAGCTCGAGAAGCGCGGCCTTGGCCATCCGTCGTTCCTCCTTGGCCGTCCACTCTACCTCCTCCGCCAGGTAGTACGCGCAGGTCGCGTCCAGGTCGGCGAACCTCCTGATGTCGGCGATCCAGGGAGCTACGGTCATCTCCTCGTTTAGCAGGAAGAGCGCGAGCGGGGACGGCTGACCCCGGGCGAGGCCGATTACATAGGCGAGCCAAGCCGCTTCGGAATCGGCCTGGTCGACGACGCACAGCAGATGGGACGCGCCGGCCAGCAAGGCGTCGAACCTCGATCGCGGTTCTCGCCTCCACGACTCGCTGATCTTCAGCCCGAGCGTATCGCATCCGTCCGATTCCAGGCGGACCATTATGCTCCTGGCGATAGAGGCGTTCATAGGAGATGCCAAAACGGCGATTTTCAACGCTACCCCTGGGACGGCGGAATACAGGCCATAAGCCGGAGCTTAGCTCGAGCCGTTCCCTTCGAGAATCGGCATAGATGCGATATCGATTAATATCAAATACTATTAATTACTCACTATTCTGATAGTATGCTTGACACGAGTAGAGATAATGGATATTATGCGGATAAATCAAGCGAACATGGTCGTCTTCTTGACAATGCACTCATATCGAGCACCCGGCGACTAGTAAGTACGATAGGGCTTCCGGGGTTTTACCTCCTTATCCGGAAGCTCTTTTTTTTATTCCCGCCTTGTCCGTCTCGTCCCTCGACGATATAGTATCTGCGTGAAAGAACACGACGACAAGAAAAATGCCGCCCGTACCGTCTCCGCCGCGTTCAAGGTCGGAATACCCGTACTGCTAGGATACTCCAGCATCGGCTTCGCGTTCGGGCTCGTCCTCGTCGGATCGGGCCTACCGTGGTGGCTATCACCGGTCATGGCTATAGTCGTTTATGCCGGCGCCGCCCAGTTCATGGGGGCGGGCCTCCTGGCGGCGGGAGCCGGAGTCATGGAGATAGCGATCCTCACCCTGCTCATGAACGCCCGCCACATGGTGTACGGCATCTCGGTGCTCGATAAGTACGCCGCGGCGAAACGCTCGAAGCCGTACCTGGTATTCAGCCTGACCGACGAGACTTACGGCCTGGTGACGACGATCGCGCCGCCGGCCGGAGTCGACCCCGTCGGCTTCTACTTCGCCCTCAGCGCGATGAACCAGCTCTGGTGGGTACTCGGCTGCGCCGCCGGGGCGATCTTCGGAAGGGCGCTGCCGTTCGATACTGCCGGGTTGGATTTCGCTATGACGTCGCTATTCGTCGTGCTCCTCGTGGAACAGACTAAGACCGTGCGGCGCGCCGAGCCGTACCTGGCGGCCGCGGTCGCCGCGGCGGTAGCGTACTTCGCCGTTCCCCCGGGCAACTTCATCCTAGCCGCCACCGCGCTGACGTGCGGACTGCTCCTCGTCGCGCGGGGGCGCCTGGAGCGCGGGGAGAACCGCGAGGGGAGCGCTAGGCGATGAACAGGATACTGGCGACCGTGGCGGCAATGGCCATCGTGACTATAGCGACGAGGGCCGCGCCGTTCCTCTTCTTCTCCAAGCGGAAGCCCCCCGCCTCCCTCGATTTCCTCCAGGCCTACCTGCCGCCCGCCTTGATGACCATACTCGTGCTTTCCGCCTTCAGGAATGTATCCTGGGCCGCTTCGCCGCACGGCGCGCCAGCCCTGGCGGGCGCCGTCGCGACCGCCGTACTCCACCTATGGAGGCGCAACGTCCTCCTATCTATCGCGGGCGGCACGGCGATATATATGGCGCTCATTCGCTTGATCGCCTAGCTCGGCGTCGCCTTGCCAGGCGTCGCCAAGACCTGCGTCGCGCATCGGGCCGGGGCCGGGCCGCGCTCGAAGGCCCTAGATCGCGGCCCTGAATACGTCATTTTCATAGGCCTGAATATTAAATATAGCAAAGCGTTTTAGTATACTAATACGATGCGAGAGCGAAGGCCCGACGTGACCGATCGCGAGCGCGAGGAGGAAGCATGAAGTACGCGAAGGCGATAACGGACCTGGTAGGCGACACCCCGCTCGTCATGGTCAAGTCGGAGGGAGCCGCGGCCGGGGCGGCGGTGCTCGTCAAGCTGGAGTCCTTCAACCCCTTCTCCAGCGTCAAGGACCGCATAGGGCTCGCCATGATAGAGGCGGCCGAGGCGTCCGGCGCGTTGAAGCCGGGCTCCGTGCTGGTAGAGCCTACCTCCGGCAACACGGGCGTCGCGCTCGCCGCGGTGGCCGCGTCGAAGGGATACCGAATAATCCTTACGATGCCCGAGACCATGAGCGTCGAGCGGCGCAAGCTCCTCTCGGCCTACGGCGCGGAGCTCGTCCTGACGGAGGGCGCCAAGGGCATGAAAGGCGCTATCGCCAAGGCCCAGGAGATAGCCGCCTCGACTCCCGGCGCGTTCATGCCCATGCAATTCGATAACCCGGCCAATCCCGCTATCCACGAGCGCACCACCGCCGCGGAAATATGGCGCGACACCGACGGGACGGTCGACGTCGTCGTGGCGGGCGTCGGCACGGGAGGTACCATCACCGGTATATCAAGGGCGCTCAAGGCCCGCAAGCCGTCGTTCAAGGCGATAGCCGTCGAGCCCGCTGATTCGCCGGTGCTTTCCGGAGGGAACCCGGGGCCGCATAAGATACAGGGCATCGGCGCGGGCTTCGTCCCCGGCGTCTACGAAGGCGCCGTCGTAGACGAGGTGATTCGGGTCGGGCACGAGGACGCGGGGAAGTCCGCGCGCAGGCTCGCCAAGGAAGAAGGCATACTCGTGGGCATCTCGTCCGGCGCCGCGCTGTGGGCCGCCCTCGAGGTAGCCAAGCGGCCGGAGAGCGCGGGCAAGACGATCGTCGCCCTGCTCCCGGACTCCGGAGAGCGCTACCTGTCGACCTGGCTGTTCGAAGACCCCTCCGTAACGAAATAATGATAGAGAATTCCTAGGCCTTTTTATCACGGAGACAAGGAGATTAAGAAAGACGCGCGATGACCGGAACCGTGGAGCGGAGTAGAAAGAGACCATAACGGTATCTCTTCGTCCTATATTCCGGTCGTTCCACTCTTTTTCTCCGCGCCTTCGCGCCTCCGTGGTATTATTTTCCTATGCGTATGTTAGGGGGAGCCCCATGGAACTGCGGAAGATAGCGAGTTTCCAGGTCGATCATACCAGGCTCGAACGGGGTATGTACGTCTCGAGGATAGACGGCGACGTGACGACCTACGATATCAGGATGAAGAAGCCAAACGCCGAGCCGGTGCTCTCGAACGCGGCCATCCACAGCATCGAGCACCTCGTGGCCACCTTCCTGCGCAGTTCCGAGCTGGCGGGCGGGGTCCTGTACTTCGGGCCCATGGGCTGCCGCACGGGATTCTACCTGCTCGTCCGAGGCGTCTCGGGCGCCGACTCCATTAGGCTCGTCAGGGAGGCCTTCGAGTTCCTGGCCTCCTACGACGGGCCGCTTCCCGGGGCCTCGGAGGCGGAATGCGGCAACTGGCGCGACCACGACCTGGCCGAGGCCCGCTCGGAGGCCGCCTCGTACGCGCCCATCCTAGCCGGCTATACCGAGGCCATGCTGTCCTACGATCGATAGGCGGCGCTGACGATGCGTACGGAGACGAGGTACCAGCGCCAGCTCGCGTTCTCCGGCATAGGACCCGCGGGCCAGGAGCGGCTCGCCCGCGCGAGGGCGACAGTCATAGGAGTCGGGGCCTTGGGAACCGCGATCGCCAACTCCCTGGCCCGAGCCGGCTTCGGCTTCATTCGCCTCGTGGACCCCGATCGGGTCGAAGAGAGCAACCTGCAGCGCCAGATGCTCTTCGACGAGGACGACGCGGCGGCGGGCGTTCTCAAGGCGGAGGCCGCCGCGGCGCGGCTACAGCGCGTCAACTCCGGCGTCTCGATAGAGCCGATCGCGGCGCGCGCCGACGCCTCGAACATTGACGCCCTGGTCGGCGACGTCGACGTTACGCTCGACGGCACGGACAATTTCGAGGCGCGGTACCTCGTCAACGACGCCTGCGCGCGCCTAGGAAGACCGTGGGTCTACGGCGGCGTCCTCGCCGACTCCGGCGTTTCCATGAACATAGTGCCCGGCGGCCCCTGCCTACGCTGCCTGATTCCCGAGCCGCCGCCCGCCGGCTCGTTCGCCACCCCGGAGACCGCGGGCGTCCTCAACCAGATCACCGCGATCATCGGCTCGATCGAGGCCGTCGAGGCTATGAAGATCGTCCTCGGCAGCCCCGACGTCCGCCGGTCGCTCCTGTCGATAAGCCTCTGGGACGCCCAGTTCAATGCGATAGACGTCCAGCGGAACCCCGAGTGCCCGACTTGCGGGCGCCTCGAGCATCCCTTTATTTTATTCCCGACATGAGGTTACACTCTTGCTAGCATCGAGCGATAATAGGAACGAACGGAAACCATGGGAAAAGCTCTCGTAATAGTGGAGTCTCCGGCCAAGGCCAAGACGATAAACAAGTATCTCGGCAAGGATTTCATAGTGAAGTCCAGCATCGGCCACATCCGGGACCTGCCCGCAGGCGGCGCCGACGCCTCGGATAAGGCCTCCGGCGCCAAGGCCCGGGGAGAGCGGGCGGCGCTCGCGAGGGCCGCGACCAAGCAGATGTCCGCCGCCGAGAAGGAAGCCTATAAGCGCGAGAAGGCCCGGGAAACCCTCATTTCCCGCATGGGCGTCGATCCGGAGCGCGGCTGGAAGGCTCGCTACGAGATCCTCCCCGGGAAGGAGAAGGTCGCGGAGGAGCTGCGCAGGCTCGCGCGGGCGGCCGACGTCGTCTACCTCGCGACGGACTTGGACCGGGAGGGAGAAGCCATCGCGTGGCACCTCTCCGAGGTCATAGGAGGCGACGAGTCGAAATTCAGGCGGGTCGTCTTCAACGAGATAACGCAGAAAGCCATTACGGCCGCCTTCGCCCGGCCCGGATCCGTGGACATGGACAGGGTCAACGCCCAGCAGGCGAGGAGATTCCTCGACAGGGTCGTCGGCTTCATGATATCGCCTCTCCTTTGGAAGCGCATCGCGCGGGGGCTCTCGGCCGGGCGCGTCCAATCCGTGGCCGTCCGGCTCGTCGTGGAGCGCGAGCGTGAGATCCACGCGTTCGTGGCCGACGAGTACTGGGAGATCCACGCCGACGCGACGACGCCGAAGGGAAGCCCCCTCGCGCTCGAGGTCAAGAAGCGCGGCGAGGAGAATTTCCGGCCCGCCAGCGAGGCGGAAGCGTCGAAGGCGGTCGAGGAACTCGGTAGGGCCGAGTACAAGGTAGCCCAGCGCGAGGATAAGCCGACTAAGAGCAATCCGCCGGCTCCATTCATCACGTCGACGCTCCAGCAGGCGGCGAGCACGCGATTAGGATTCGGCGTGAAGAAGACCATGGCCATGGCGCAGCGGCTCTACGAGGCCGGCTATATCACCTACATGAGGACCGATTCCACGCACCTCTCCGAGGACGCCGTCGCGGCGGCCCGCGCCTTCATCGAGGACAGCTACGGCCGCGAGTACCTGCCCGAGGCTCCCGCGGTCTACGCCAGCAAGGAAGGCGCCCAGGAGGCCCACGAGGCTATCAGGCCAACGGGAGTCTCCGTCGCGGCCGGCGCGCTCGTCGGCATGGAGCGCGACGCGGAGCGGCTCTACGCGCTCATATGGCAGCAGTTCGTCGCCTGCCAGATGCAGGCGGCGCGCTACACGAGCACCCGCATCGACGTGAAGGCCGGAGACTATAGCCTGCGGGCGCTCGGCCGGGTGCTCGTGTTCGACGGCTATACCCGGGTACTGCCGCCTCAGGGCAAGGACGGCGCCGACGACGGCCTCCTGCCGGACGTCAAGGTCGGCGACGCGCTCGGGCTCGAGCGGCTCCGCCCGAGCCGCCACTTCACGAGCCCCCCAGCGCGGTTCACCGAGGCCAGCCTCGTCAAGGAGCTGGAGAAGCGCGGCATAGGCCGGCCCTCGACCTACGCCGCCATAATCTCCACCATCCAGGAACGCGGCTACGTCCGCCTCGAGAAGCGCAGGCTCTTCGCCGAGAAGATGGGCGGCATAGTCACCGACAGGCTCATGGAGAATTTCGGAGACCTGATGGACTACGGCTTCACGGCCAGCATCGAGGAGTCCCTCGACGAGGTCGCCGAGGCGAAGCGGCGCTGGACCGAGGTGCTAGACGATTTCTACGGCGACTTCCGGCGCAAGCTGGAGCGGGCGGATTCGGACTCGGGCGGCATGAGGCCTAACGCGCCCGTCGAGATAGCGCTTCCCTGCCCCAGCTGCGCCAGGCCCATGCAGATACGAACCGCGTCGACGGGCGTCTTCCTGGGCTGCTCCGGCTACGCGCTGCCTCCAAAGGAACGCTGCACCAAGACCATGAACCTCGTCTCGAGCGACGAGATCGCGGAGGACGACGACGAGGCCGCCGCCATGCAGCACCGCGCCAGGCGGCGATGCCCGGTATGCGGCACCGCGATGGATTCCTATCTCATAGACTCGGGACGCAAGCTGCACGTCTGCGGCGATAATCCCGACTGCCCCGGCTACGAGATAGAGGAAGGCGAGTACAAGCTCAAGGGCTACGAGGGCCCGACGCTGGAATGCGATAAGTGCGGGAGCCCGATGCAGCTCAAGACGGGCCGCTTCGGCAAGTATTTCGGGTGCACCAACGCCGACTGCAAGAATACGCGCAAGCTCCTGCGCAACGGCCAGGCGGCCCCTCCCAAGAGCGATCCCGTGCCTATGCCCGAGCTGGCGTGCGAGAAGGTGGATGATCACTTCCTCCTGCGCGACGGGGCGGCGGGGCTCTTCCTGGCGGCCAGCAAGTTCCCTAAGAACCGCGAGACGCGGGCGCCCCTCGTCCTCGAGCTTATGCCGCATCGGGAGGAGATAGCCGCCAAGTACCGCTTCCTCCTCGACGCGCCGGCCCGAGACCCCGAGGGGAGGCCGGCGATTATACGCTATAGCCGCAAGTCGGCCGAGCACTACGTCCAATCGGAGATAGACGGCAAGCCGTCGGGCTGGCGGGCTACATACGAGGGGGGGCTATGGAAGGAAGAGAACGCGGCCAATGACCCTGCGGGGCCCGCGGCTAAGGCCGGGGCGGGCTCTAAGGCTAAGGCCGCGGCGGGCTCTAAGGCTAAGGCCGGGGCGGGCTCTACGGCTAAGGCCGCGGCGGGCTCCAAGTCGAAAGCGAAGGCGAAGCCGAAAACGAAGGCGAAGCCTAAGGAATAGCAGGGAGACGGCCGGTCGTCGAATTGACCGTCGAGGGGAAATTCCCGTATACTCGGCCGTCGGCCAAGAGGCCGGCTCCCCACCGGAACGAATCCGGCCATACCCTGGAGACGAACTCCTCGAACACACTATTTAGGGGTTCCTATGCACATGGCAGACGCTCTCATATCCCCGGCCGTGGGCGGCGCGGCATGGGTCGCGACCGTCGGCATCGCGGCGTATTCGTTGCGCAGGTCGAAGGCCGATATAGACGACAAGAAAATACCGCTCATGGGCGTGATGGCGGCCTTCGTCTTCGCGGCCCAGATGATCAACTTCTCCATCCCTGGAACAGGCTCTAGCGGCCACCTCGGAGGAGGGCTCCTCCTGGCCGCTATCCTCGGGCCCTACGCCGGATTCATAGCCATGGGCTCGGTACTTGCCGTCCAGGCGCTTTTCTTCGCCGACGGAGGGCTCCTCGCCTACGGATGCAACGTCTTCAACCTCGGCTTCTTTACCTGCTTCATAGCGTACCCTCTCGTCTACAGGAAGATAGCCGGCGACGGCGCGTCGAAGGCTAGGAATTTCGCCGCGGCCATGCTCGCCGCCGCGCTCGGGCTCCAGGCCGGCGCGTTCGGCGTCGTGCTCGAGACGCTCCTGTCCGGCAAGACGGAACTGCCGTTCGGCGCCTTCGTCGCGCTTATGCAGCCGATACACCTGGCGATAGGCCTCGTGGAGGGCCTCGTGACCGCCGCCGTGATAGCCTACGTCAGGAAGGTCTCCCCCGCCCTGCTCCACGGCTACGGAGAGCCTATCCCCGCGGGTCGGGCGAATGGCGGGCGCAAGGTCGTGCTCGGCCTCGCCGTAGCGGCCGCGGCGATTGGGATATTCATGTCCTGGTTCGCCTCCGCTAATCCCGACGGCCTCGAGTGGGCCATGGAGCGGACCTCCGGCGGAGCCGAGCTCGAGGCCGAGGGCCGGGCCCACGAGGCGGCGGCCGGGATACAGTCGGCGACCGCCTTCCTTCCCGATTACGGGTTCAGGCCTTCGTCCGCCGAGGGCGCGACGGCGGTAACGGGCGATGACGCTACGGCGGCGCAGGACGAGACCGAGGGAACGGCCGAGGCCTGGCCCTCCGTCAACGCCGGCACGAGCCTCTCGGGCGTCGTAGGCGGCGCCATGGCCCTCGGCCTCTCCGCCCTAGCCGGCCTCGCGGTATTCGCCGCTCGGCGCAAGGGCGAACGGTCCCGGAGCGCCTAACTAATGAGGGACCCGTCGCGCGCGCTGGCCGCGTTCTATTCTATCGACGCGCTGGCGCGGCGGCATAGCCCCGTCCACGACCGGCATCCCGTAGCCCTCTGCGCGACCACGGCCGCGTTCGTGGTGACGGCGGCGTCGTTCGGCCGCCGCGACGTATCGGCCCTCCTGCCGCTCTTCCTCTACCCTTTCGTGACGCTCGCGCTGTCAGGCCTCCGCCCGGCGGAGCTGCTAGGGCGGGTGGTCGCGGCCTCGCCCGCGATACTCGCCATCGCGGCCCTGAGCCCCATCTTCGAGCGGGCGCCCGTCCGGGTCGGCCCCTGGATCCTCGCGTCGGGCTGGCTCTCGTGCGCGTCGATAGCCCTCAAGCTGGCGCTTACCGTATCCGCCGCCTTCCTCCTCGTCGCGACCGCGGGCATGGGCGGCGTGGCGCGGGGCCTGCGCGCGGCTCGCCTGCCGAAGCTCGTCGTGCTCGTCTTCCAGATGACGTACCGGTACGTCGCCCTGTTGCTATCCGAGGTCTCCGGCATGGCTCGAGCCCACGAGCTTCGCGCCGGGCCGCGCAAGGGCGTAGGCAAGACGCTCTGGGGGCCGATGCTCGGCGGCCTATTGCTCCGATCCTACGACCGAGCCGGGCGCGTCCACGACGCCATGGCCATGCGCGGCTTCGACGGCGAGTACAGGTCCGGCCGGGACGGGCCGTTCGGCGGGCTCGACGCGGCCTATTGCACCGCATGGTCGGCCTTCTTCGCGGCCGCGCGCTTCCTCGACATAAGCGGCGCCCTCGGACGAGCCGCCGGGTTCATCGCCAGGGGGGCCGCGTCATGACGGCCTACGGATTAGAGCTCGACTCGATAGTATTCGCCTACCCCGACGGAGAGCGTAAGACGACGGCTAGCCCGTCCGGAGATCGCCTGGCCGGAGGCGGCGCCGATACCCAGAGCCCGCCCGTCCTCGACGGCGCGAGCCTGGGCGTGGCGCCAGGCGCGAAGGTAGGCATCCTGGGAGCGAACGGATCGGGCAAGTCAACGCTCCTGGGCATAATAGCCGGCCTCCACGAGCCCCGCGCCGGGACGGTACGCGTAGGCGATATCCTCGTCGCCAAGAAGACGCTCAAGGCGGCCCGGCTAAGGCTGGGCTTCGTCTTCCAGGATCCCGACGACCAGCTCTTCACGGGCAGCGTCTACGACGACGTGGCGTTCGGCCCGAGGAACGCCGGGCTCTCCGACGCCGAGGTGAGGGAGCGCGTCGAATCGGCCCTCGCTACCGTCGGCATCCCCGAGCTCGCGGAAAGGCCTCCTTTCAGGCTGTCGGGCGGAGAGAAGCGCATGGCGGCCATCGCTACCGTCCTCTCGATGGATCCCGGCATACTGGTCCTGGACGAGCCGAGCGCGGCCCTCGATCCCAAGGCCAGGAGGCGCCTCATACGGCTGCTATCGGGACTGCCTCAGACAGTCGTCATAGCGACCCACGACCTCGACCTCGCGCTCGACGTCTGCGGCCGGGCCGCCATCCTGCACGCCGGCCGGGTAGAGGCCTATGGAGACTCGCGGGCCGTACTGGGCGACGCGGCCCTCCTCGAACGATGCGGGCTGGAGCCGCCGCTCTCGTCGGGCTCGTGCGCGATCTGCGGCCGACGCCCCTAGACTGAGGCGAACCCGTGCTATACTGGACAGGCCGAGGAGCCACCATGAGGATGCCATATGAACCTGCTCGATAAGGAAGCGGCGCTCGTCTCTACGCTTCGAGGATACGGCTCGGTAGCCGTCGCGCTCTCGGGCGGAGTCGACTCGAGCTACCTCTGCGCCGTCGCGGGCGCGGCCCTGGGAGACAGCGCCATAGCGATTACCATAGCCTCGCCGTTGATGCCCAGGAACGAGGGCGACGACGCCTGCCGCGCGGCGGGTCTCGCGGGCGTCCGCCATATCGTCCTGGCCGAGCAGGGCATACCCGACGCCGTGGCCGCCAATCCCCCCGACCGATGCTATCACTGCAAGAAGCTCGAGATGGGGGCTATCGCCGCCGCCGCCGCCGAGCGCGGCGTCCTCGTCGTCGCGGAGGGCTCGAACCTCGACGACCTGTCCGACTACCGTCCCGGCAGGAGGGCGACCGCCGAGCTCGGCGTCCGCTCGCCGCTCGCAGACTCGGGCCTAACGAAAGCCGAGATACGCGAGCTTTCCCGGATCCGCGGCCTGCCGACCTGGGACAAGCCGGCCTTCGCCTGCCTCGCGTCGCGCATCCCCTACGGAGAGCGCCTCGAGCCGGCCAAGCTGGCGCGCGTCGAGGCGGCCGAGGCCTACCTCCGCGAGCGAGGCTTCCGCCAGTTCCGCGTCCGAAGCCACGGGGACACCGCCCGTATAGAGTTGGCGCCCGAGGAACGCGGGAAGCTGTTCGACGAGGGAGCCCTCGACGAGACGTCCAAGAGGCTCAAGGAGCTCGGCTTCGCCTACGTCTGCATGGAGCTGGAAGGCTACCGCATGGGAAGCCTCAATAGGGTCCTGGATCCCGAAAGGATTATGAAATGAAGGAAAGCGTCCTCTACTACGACTGCTTCTCGGGCATCTCCGGCGACATGAACCTCGCCGCCCTCATAGGCCTCGGCGTCCCCGAGGATCACCTCCGCGCCGAGCTCGGCAAGCTCGGGCTCGACGGCTGGGCGCTGCGCGTTACCCGCGACTCGAAGCACGGCATCTTCGGCCTGCGCGTCGACATAGACCTCGACGGCGAGCGCGGGCACGAGCATCACCACGAAAAAGAGCATCATCACGATCATGATCACGACCACATGCACGATCATGATCACGGACATGAGCACGATCATGATCACGGACATGAGCACGAACTCCCTACTCAGGAAGGACACGGGCACCGCAGGCTCCGCGACGTCAAGGCCCTCATCGAGGCCAGCGCGCTGGGGCAGCGCGTCAAGGCGACGGCCGTATCGATATTCGGGGTGCTGGCCGAGGCCGAGGGCGCGGTCCACGGCATGCCCGCGTCGGAGGTCAGTTTCCACGAGGTCGGGGCCGTCGATTCCATCGTCGACATAGTCGGCGCGGCCATATGCCTCGAGTACCTCAAGCCCGACGTCGTGATGGCCTCCACGGTAGAGCTAGGCGGAGGCTTCGTCCGATGCCAGCACGGCCTCATCCCGGTGCCGGCGCCGGCCGTCGTCGAGGCGCTCAAGGGCGTGCCCGCCAAGAGCGGCGCGGCGCCCTTCGAGACGACGACCCCGACGGGCGCGGCCGTGCTCGCGACGACCGTAGACGAGTTCTCGGACGACAAGCGCTTCTCGGTCGTCAGGACCGCCTACGGCGTGGGCCACCGCGACATGGACATACCCAACCTCCTGCGCGTCTTCTGGGCCGAGCGCGACGCCCCGCCCAAGACGGTCAAGAAGGCGAGCTACGACCTGAGGCGCGCGTCCCTCCCCGAGACCCGCGGCGTCGTGGTCGAGTGCAACATCGACGACATGAACCCCGAGCTGCACGGCCACGTGATGGACGCGCTCTTCGAGGCGGGGGCCGACGACGTATGGATAACGCCTATAGTGATGAAGAAGTCCAGGTCGGCCATAACCCTCTCCGCCCTCTGCTCCGAGGCGGCCGAGGGGGCCGTGTCATCGGCGATGCTAGCCGAGACGACGAGCTTCGGCCTGCGCCGTTACGAGGCCAGGAAGACGGCCCTCGAGCGCTCCGTCGCCACGGTCGCCACGAGCCTCGGCAACGTACGCGTTAAGTCGGCCGTTTCGGGCGACAGGGTCGTCAGGACCAAGCCCGAGTACGAGGACGTGAAGGCCCTCGCGGCCGCCAACGGCCTGGCGCTCGTGGACGCGTACGACATAGTGCGAAAGGAACTGGGCTAGGCCATGGACGAGCGCATGCTCTCGGAGATACTGGAAGGCTATAAGGACGGCTCCCTCGACCTCGGCTCCGCGCTCGCGAGGCTCGAGGACTATCCGGAGGCCGATCTCGGCTTCGCGCGGCTCGACACCCAGCGCGCCTTCCGCGTCGGCTTCCCCGAGGTGGTCTACTGCGCGGGCAAGAGCGACGGCCACCTGCGCGCCATCCTGGAGCGGCTCCTCTCGCTCGGGGGGCCCCTGCTAGCGACCAGGGCCGGCCGGGAGCAGTTCGAGTCGGTCCGGGACCTGTCGCCCGAGCTGTCCTACGATCCCGGCTCGAGGACGATCACCGCGCGCCGCCCCGCGCCCCCC
>JAHIWG010000114.1 GCA_018816345.1 Spirochaetota bacterium
CCCGGGTCGCCCTCGTCGGCGTTGCAGATCACGAATTTCCTCGCGGCCTCGTTCTGCCGCATCATCTTCCACTTGATGCCGGTGGGGAAGCCGGCTCCGCCGCGTCCCCGTAGCTTGGCCTGCGTGACCTCGGCGATGACGTCGTCGGGGCGCATGCCCAAGGTCTTGGCCAGGGCCGAGTACCCGCCTACGGCTACGTACTCGTCTATGCTCTCCGGGTCGATGAGGCCGCAGTCGCGGAGCACCAGCTTCTCCTGGCCCTTGAAGAAGGGTAGCTCGTTCCATTCGGGGACGTCGGGGAAGCCCGTCCCGAATTCGGCGGTCGACGTCCTGAAGTCCCATTTGGATATCTTTGCCCTGGCGGTCTTGGCGAGGCGCTCGTACGCCTTGTCGTCGGTAGCCGCCTCGACGAATTTCCCCGCTTTCGAGGCCTTGGCGTCGCCGAAGAGCAGTATGGGCTTACCCGGCCTATAGAGCATCAGGAGAGGCTCCTCGGCGCAGAACCCGAAGCAGCCCGCCTTCTTGACGAGGGCCGGCCCCTTGCCGGCGGCGTCCTTGAGGGCGTCGAAGAGGACGTCGGCGCCGTTTCCTATGCCGCAGGTGCCGAGCCCCACCGATATGGCCGGGACTGCCGGCCTGACCGTAGCCATGCCGCGGGCGGCCATGGCGGCTATTGCGTCGCGCGTCATTTCGTCGCTCCTTTCCTCATCGAGTCGAGGATGGAGCACAGCTTGCCCTGGGTCATCCGCGAGTAGATCGTGCCGTCGACGGAGACGACTGGAGCCAGGGCGCACTGGCCGAAGCAGGCGACGGTGCGCACGGTGAACAGCCTGTCGTCGGTAGTGAACGAGGGTTCCTCGTCCTCCCTGAACTCGGGCATCCCGAGCCGCGCCGCGGCTTCCCTGAGCAGGCCGAGCGATCCGCGGGTGTGGCAGGCCGTGCCTCGGCATACGACTATCGTATGCTTCCCTTGTGGCTTGAGGTTAAAGAACGAGTAGAACGTCGCGACCGAGTAGACCCTGGAAAGGGGCTGGTCCATCTCGAGCGCTACCGCCCTCAGTGTGTCTTCCGAAAGGTAGTTGTGCTCGTCGGCGCGCTGCGCGTCCTCGAGCGCCGTCAAGAGAGCTCCGGGCTGGTCCTGAACGCCTCGCGCGCTCGCGGACGGACTCGTAGCGGTCTGTGTATCCATGAGGCCTCCCTGTTGTATCGCCCCTGTTCGGTGTCGATCGTCGTTGCGGGAGCTCTGGTGCCTTACTCGGTCGCCTGGGCGTTGTATCTCGTATACTAAAGCAAGAATGGGAAAACGCAAGAAAAAACTATAGATAATAAATTATGTAACGTTCTCGCGTATCGCTGTTGCGGACTTCGCTATATGGCCATACAATCGGAGGCGATGGATCGACGCGACAACGTACCGAGCCGACCGGACTCCGACGGCCACAAGGCCCGATCTCGCCGCCGCGCGCAGGCTCCGCGAACCGAGCTGATGGCGCGAGCCATTGCCCATACTGAGGAAGTATTCGATCGCCTCGGCGCGTATTCCTACCTCAGTACCCTCGACAAGGGCGACTTCTCGTATTACCGGGCCTTCTACCTGGACTCCCTACGGGAGATTGACGAGAGGATCGCCGAGGGCGCGCTCTCCCCCGTCGACCTCTCTGACTTCCCCCAGGTAGTCCGATTCCCTGGGTACGATATCAACGCGGCCCTGTTCATAGGCTCGTTCGACCCGTTCCAGATGACCCATTTGGCCACGGCGCTTCGCTACCTCGCCTCCGGCGGGGCCGCCGCGCCCGTCGTGTTCGTGGTGCCCGAAGGCCACGATAATCCCAGGAAGCCTAGGAAGAGCGATTACCGCTACCGCTTCGACCTGCTTTCGATGCAGGTTACGGGCGTGTTCGATCCGTTGATCGTGCCCCTGGATATAGGCGAGGGCGCGGATACGATAGAGATTGTCAGGCGCTTCATAGCGATGTTCCCCGGCTCGCGCGTATCGATGACTCACCTCCTTGGCTCCGACGTGCTGCCCCTGGCGGTATCCTGGCTTCCGGTAGACCTGAAGGCGTGGAAGGCGGAAGCGGAGGCGAAGCGCGTCGACTTCTCGTATAAGGCCTTCGTCGTGACCAGGGACGGCGCGCCCCCAGTCGAGCCCTCCGTGGAGGCGGTCCGGGCCATGGGCCTGCCCATCCTCGTGGACGACAAGCCGATAGGCGCGCCGTCGAGCACCGATTTCAGGGAGAACCGCGCCTTCTCCATCGTGTTCCCGACGGAGAAGGTGATCAGGCACGTCGAGGTCCTGTTCAGGTATAACCTCAACAAGCCGTGGAGCGTATGCGGCCTCGGGGACGCCCCGCCCAGGGACGGATAGGGCGGAACCGGGAAAACGATAGCGTCGCTTTCATTCCTCGATTAGAATCCTATATAATCCATTCGTCCCGGGTTAGCTTCGGAGCTTGCCCGGTTGCGTCAATCATGAGCGACAGGAGCGGTACACAGCATGAAATTCGTATTTTTCGGAGCCCCGGGAGCGGGGAAGGGCACGATGGCGTCGAGGGCCTCTACGGCTTTCGGGCTACCTCATATCTCCACGGGCGAGATCTTCAGGGGCGCGATGCGAGAGGGCACCCCGCTCGGGCTACAGGTCAAGGCCGTCATAGAATCCGGCGGGCTCGTCTCCGACGAGCTGACCATAGGCCTCGTGCGAGAGCGGCTCGCGAAGGACGACGCGGCCGGGGGCTGGCTGCTCGACGGCTTCCCCCGCACCATAGCCCAGGCCGAGGCGCTCGCGTCGTTCTGCCCCGAGGATCACGTGATAGACCTCCAGGTGAGCGACGCCAAGGTGATAGAGCGGCTATCCGGGCGGCGCATGTGCAAGGGCTGCGGGCGTATCTTCCATACGCGCTTCATGCCGCCTTCTAAGCCCGGTATCTGCGACGATTGCGGCGCCGCCCTCTATACCCGCGAGGACGACAGAGAGGAATCGGTACGGGTGCGCCTCGAGAACTATCGAGGGCAGACTATGCCCCTCGTCGACTACTATACCGCCAGGGGGACGCTCGTCTCCGTGGACGGCGAAGCGGACGCCGACGCCGTATGGGCCGACCTGCGCGCCGTCATGGAAGGCCTCATCGCCGCAGAAAAGGCCTGACGTAAGGCTTCCCTCGTCGTATACTATGCCTAGGCTCTATACCCAGGCTCCTCATCTCGGCCCGGTACTAGATACCGGGCCGGATATTTAATCCTAGCCGCCGCTCTCCGAAAGGGAAACCGAGATGCAATCGTTCCGTTCGCCGTTCCGCTCCCCGATCAGCTCTACGTTCGTACCGATGGCCGTATCGCTAGCCCTGGCGCTCGCGTTCGCTTCCTGCGCGCCCGGTACGACGGGCAAGGCCGCCAGGGCTCCCGACCCGGCCTTCGTGCTGGCCCATAGCGACGGGATCGTCTCGCGCTTCGACGAC
>JAHIWG010000115.1 GCA_018816345.1 Spirochaetota bacterium
ACTAACTTGTTAAGCCCTGCCCAGGTCGCGATAGCGACTCACTGAAAAGACACATACAAATTCAAAATTAATCTTCATTCTTTTTCTTTTCATTATTCTTATTACTGTATAAAGCCCATCATACGAGGCGGGCACGGGCGTAACAGGTCGTTAACCTGGGAAGCGGAATTGGCGCAGTTTGTGCGAACAAGAGCGCAGCGTACTCGCGAAGCGATCGCACAAACTGTGACAAACCGCTGACTCAGGTTGAACGACGTGTTCTGTGAGGCTTAGACTGCTATATTGCCTGAGCCATGGATGGCGAAGGCAATACACATAATTAAAGCTAAAATAATTTCATTCCAAAATATATTATCTTAATTCTTATCACAAAATAAACGAGTACATTTTTTCAACTCTTTTTTAAGTACCTGTTGCCAATAATCATATATTAACTATTTTTATAAATTTCATACATAGTAGTTTTATATCAAGCAAATATATATTCCAAAATATACTATTTTATTATTTTATATTTTTATATCCTCGAATTATTTAATAGAATTTATAAATTACACTAATTACTTAAATATTATAGTACCAATAAGTCCAAAATAAATTTTATAATATATACTTGCTTTTATTAGTACTGAATAATTTTATTTATATTCCTCTACGTGTTGAAATTCACATTATTAAAAAGAATATCATGTAGCTATTTTATCCATATTAATTTTATACTTGGTTCTTAATATTATTTCTTACTATTTTGCATTTATTATATTTACTATACTTTCAAAAATATCAACATAAATTATAGCTATTCAAATAATGGTCGCGCCAGGACGGCGCGATTACGCTAAAAGCAAGCCGGGCGCGCGCGAGCGCGTCCACAGAACAGTTATTCGACCTTTCAGTAGCTTTGACGAGTTTGACCAAATACTGCGGCATAACAACGAAGAGTTCGAAGTACTTAGTTTATAAGTCAATACTACATAAAGTGATATTCGAAGGGGGTATTTTGCGAGAAGAGGTTATACGGATAGGTAATTTACTCTCTATAGACCATCTAGGGGACTCTTAACTCCACTTGGGCCTTTGTTTAGGACATGTGTATAGACCATTGTGGTGCGAATGTCACTATGACCAAGTAATTCTTGAACTGTACGTATATCGTACCCGTTTTCTAGTAGCTGAGTCGCGAACGAGTGGCGGAAAGTATGGCAACTTGCATGCTTCGATATCCCGGCGATGATGACGGCGTCATGGACGGCACGCTGGACAACGGAAGCGTCGATGTGGAAACGGCCCTCTTTCTTGGTGACGGGATCGCGCCAGCGATGCTTCTGGGGGAATACCCACTGCCATTGCCATTCGGAGGGCGCGTTAGGCCATTTTTTTGCTAAGGACGAGGGAAGATAGACTTCGCCCCATCCTTCGGCTATATCTCTTTCATGAACGGCATGGATTCTCTGCAGATGCTCTTTTAGCGGCGCGGCTACGGATGAGGGTAACATGGTCACTCGATCCTTTCCGCCCTTGCCGTTATGAACGATAATCGAGTTCCTATTGAAGTCGATGTCCTGTACGCGTAGGCAGATGCACTCGTTGAGCCGCAACCCGGTTCCGTATAGGAGCATCGCCATGAGCTTATTCTCGCCGCTCATGCAAGATAGGACAGCCCTCACTTCATCACGCGTCATGACGACTGGGAGCCTGATGGGGCGCTTCGCTCTGATTATCTCTTCCAGGTCGCCTACCTCTATGTTTAATACCTGCCGGTAGAGGAACAGTATCGCCGCCAAGGCTTGATTCTGGGTAGAAGCGCTGACGTTGTCCTTGACGGCGAGGTTCGTTATGAACCTATTGATCCTAGGTTCGGCCGGTTCGCCGGGCCTGGGAATCCGGCCCTCCTTTGCGAATAGCTCTACCCAGTGCGCGTAAGCGCGCTCAGTCATGGGGCTGTAGTGGGAAGCTCTGATACGCTCTCTATAGCGCTCGAGCAATCGGTCCAGGGCTCCGGGTTGGTCCGCCTGAATCGGGGGATCGTTACGCTCGGCGCTCGCGGGATGGGCGATACACTCATTCGGGCAGTCAATTTTCGCCTTGAAGAGGACGTCGACGTGCGAGCGATGCTCCGCGGGCGGTCCGGCCGGACGTTCGCGAAAGGTGAAGAGCCCCGTGGACAAGAGCGAATCAAGGAGCATGTTTATGCCGAACTGGTCTCCCGGGACTACCCACGACTTCCCGGAGATGTCGTATAGCCGTCCCGGTATCCTCTTAATCGCCTGTAGGACTTGTTCGCTGATGCCGGCCTGCTCGTTGATTCCGACGTAGACTGACAACCTTCCGGTACTAAAATCGTTAATCCTGACGTCCATAGCCCAACCTCCTCGTGATCGGGATCCGTGCTACGCCCTATATCGGGCACTAATGAACGCAAGGATGGTCAAAAGATATTTTATATATATTCTGTACTATACATAGTAGTTGCAATACTTTTAAAAACGACAGAGGGAACACGAACCCGCGCGATAACCCTGCATGGATTTTTAAGAGGTGCATGGTACATAGTAGTCGTTCACGGGCTTTTAGATTCTATGTACCAATTATTTTCATTCGAGATGCCGCCGAAACAGGCTACCCCGAACCTATATAGAAGCGATTGTACAGCCCCAGGAGCCGCTTGTCCAACAGAAACTACGCCCGGGCTACGCCCCTGCCAGGAAACTGTCACGTCGGAAAAGGCTGACATCAATACGATACTAACGCCACGAAGGTTCTTATCGCTTGCTGCCTTGCGCGGAGATAGCTACGGGGCCGGCTTGACATGGCTACTTAAGGCCGCGACCTTGTACAGGACGATCCGCCTTATCAGATCGTAGGGTATTTCTTCGGCGAAGGGGAACCTAATGGATCCCTTGGCGTGCCTATACCGCGATAGCTCGCCCTCGAACGCGGTTACCCCGCTCGGAGCGGGATATAGCCCTAGATGATTCTTGAACGCCGCGAAATGCACCAGCGTGCCGTTCATGGTATACGTCGGCATTCCGTAGCTGATGCGCTCGACGGCGCCGGGAGCGGCCCCTAGGACGACTTCGCGGACCTTGCGGAGTACGTCCCGCTTCTCCTCTGGAAATCCTTGGATGTACTCGTCGACGTCGCGGCATCCTCGTAGCGGCTCGTCCATATACGCTCCTAGGCCGGCGCTCTTCATCGCGGCACATAGGACTATATCCCTCGGAGTGGAAAAAGCCAGAGAATGTCGGCCGGCGCCCGTCTCCCGCCGCGGCGGGCCGCTATTCCTTGAGCGCCCCCTCCCCGAATCCCTTTCGGAGCTGGGAATGGAATATGAAGTAGAACACGATCATGGGTAGGATTCCGATGACGAGCGAGGCGTATTGGAGGCCGTACTCGATATTCTGCCTCCCGGCGAACTGGGTGATCGCGACGGGAAGGCTCTTTAGGGCGGTCTTTGTAGTAAAGATGAACACGAACAGGAACTCGTTCCAATGCCTGAGGAAGGAAAGGATCAGCATCGTCGTCGCGACGGGCGTACAGAGCGGTACGATCATGAGCCAGAAGACTTGCCTGTACTTGGCGCCGTCGATCTCGGCGGACTCGAGGATGGCGTCCGGAATGCCCTTGATGAACGAGATGGCTATCATCACCGATATAGGCAGGTCGAAAGCGATATACGGCAGGATGACCCCGAGCCGGGTATTCACGAGCCCGATCCTCACCTCGAGGAGGAAGAGCGGGATGATGACCGCGTGCACCGTGATCATGAGGCCGAGGGCGAAGGCCCCGGTAAAGAATTTCTTACTGGCGAAGGGGAATTTCGTGAGGCCGAAAGCCGCCGCCAAAGCGAGGAACAGCGTGGAGACGGTCGCGACCGCGGTATAGAGGAAGCTATTGAGCAGCGCGACGTCGAGCCCGCCCTTCTTCCACGCCTCGGCGTAATTAGAGAACGATGGCGCCTTCGGCAGGGCCAGCGGGTACTTCACGATCTCGGCGTTCGGCTTGAGCGACGAGTAGCCCAGCCAGACGAGCGGGAAAATGGTAAGCACGGCGAACGCTATCATTATGACGTACGCGGAGGCGCGCCACGAGAGCGGCGCCCTCCGCAAGAGCGATCTGTCGTTCATTTGGCGGCTCCTCAGTCGAAGTTGAATTTCTTGGTCGCGGCTCGCGTCAGCATTATCGCGGCGACGATGAACAGTATTATTATGATGGAGAGGGCGCTGCCGTAGCCGTAGTTCTGGTACACGAAGGTGGTGTCGTACATGTACACGGCCATGACCTCCGTATAGTGAGCCGGTCCGCCGCCCGTCATCGAGTATATGAGGTCGAAGCTCTTGAAGCTGCCCGAGATGGCGAGGATCGAGTTGATGAAGGCCACGGGAGCGAGCATCGGCGCGATTATCTTGAGGAATATGGTACCCTCGCTCGCGCCTTCCATCTGGGCGGCCTCGATTATGGAATCGGGGATGCGCTGGAGGTTGGCGAGGAAGATGACCATGTAGAGGCTGGTATGCTGCCACAGGAGCACGAACATGATCGGGACGATGGCGTAGGCCTTGCTCTCGAATATGGTCATGATGTACTCGCTGTTCCCGGTCAGGCTCCTCACTATAGACGGGAGGATTCCGATGGGCGAGAACACGCGGTTCCATAGCTGGGCGACTATCACCGAGGAGATGGTGATGGGCAGGAAGATCAGGACCTCGAACTTCTTCGCGCCGCGGACCATCTTGCGGTGGAGCATGTACGCGAGGAGGAGCCCCAGGGGGATCTGTCCGAATACCGACACGAGCACTATGAGGATATTATTGCGGAGCCCGATATAGAACACGGGATCCGAGAACATGCGGACGTAATTGTCTAGCCCCACGAATTCCATGGGCCCGAAGCCCTTCCACTTGGTGAAGCTGAGGGCGAGGCTGAACACCACGGGGAACACCATGATGCCCACGTATATGAGGAACGCGGGAAGTATGAAGCTGAGGTAGCTCAGCTTCTTCGATCGTAGATTGCGCATACGGGGGCCCCTAGTCGGATTGCGTAGGCTCCTCCCTCGCGGGAGGAGCCGGGTAACGGGTAGTCTTACTTCTTGCGGTGAGAGTCGTTCGCGGCGACCCATCCCTCGTACTCGGCGGCGAGCGCGGCGGGCGTCTTGGCGCCCATCATGACGGCCTGGATCCCCGGGTTGAGGAGGTTGTTCACGCCCTCGGAGTCCATCTTGGCGTCGATGACGTAGCCCATCGTCTGGCTGTTTATCAGGGCGATGTACTGGGCGCTCAGCGAGTCGACGGCGAACTTCGAGTAGTCGAGCTTGTACGTCGGGACGGTGCCGTGGTCCATGAGGATGGCGCTGCCCTCGGCGCCGTAGATGAAGGACAGGAACTTCCAGGCGGCGTCGGCCTTGGCGCCCTCCAGCTTGGCGTTCATGGCGAGGGCCTCGCCGAGGGTAGCGGCGCTGGAGCCGGGGTTCTTCTCGCCTGGCACGGCGGGGAAGGCGACGGCGGCGTAGGCAGCGTAGTCCTCGGGAGTCGCGGCGTTCTTGAGGGCCGAGACGCGCCAGCCGGCGTCAAGGAGGTAGACGGCCTTGCCCTGGACGAACTCGCCCCAGGCCTGCGGCCCCTCGAGCTGGTTGACGCCGGCGGGGAAGAGCTTGGTGTCCACGAGGCTCTTGACGACCGCGATCGCGTCCACGAAGGGCTTGTCGGTGAACTTATTCTCGCCGGTCATGGCCTTGTCGAACCAGGCGGTGCCGCCGAGCCGGTCGACGAGCATCGATAAAAGCAGCGACTGGGCCTGCCACTGGGCCTTGTTGCCGAAGGCGAGCGGGGTGAGGCCGGCCGCGCGGATCTTCGGGACCTGGGCTATCATCTCCTCGAGGGTCTTAGGGGTCTCGAGGCCGAGCTGCTTCTGCAGCTTGGTGTTGACGTACACGACCGTGCAGACGGCCATGTTCGGCGACACGATGTATATCTCGCCGTTGGGCCCCTGGGGCTGCCAGATCGCCTGGTTGAAGTCCTTCTTGAAGTCGTCGGTGAGGAAGGGCCTGAGGTCCTTGACCATGCCGCGGTCGAGGATATAGCCGGAGCGCGCGCCGGCGTACGTCGTGAACAGGTCGGGGATATCGCCCGAGGCGGCCATGGCCTGGAATTTCTGGTGGAAGGCCTCGCCCGAGACGTACTCGAATTCGAGCTTGATGTTGGGGTACTTCTTGGCGAACGCCTCGAGGGTGACGGGCCAGTACGCGGACTGCGGGTTGGCCTGGTCGTGCTGCATATACACCGTGAGCGTGACCGCCTCGCCGGCCTTCGCCGCGGCATCCTTGCCTTTTGACGGCTGGCACGCGCTAACGAGCAGCGCCGCAGCGACTACGCTCGCGAGCAACGCTATTCCTGGTAGGGTCCGATTGCGTTTCATGACTTCCTCCTCAAATATATCGAGCCCCGGCCTAAGCGAAGCCCTGTTCAGGTTTAATCGCCGCCCCGGAGCACGAGTCCCTCGAAGAAGCGCTCGGCCGCGGCCATGCAGGCGCCGACCGCGGGCGCCGCCTTCCCGAGCGACGACAGCCTCAGCTCGCACGCGCTGACGTGTGACATCGCCCTGTCGGCGACGGCGGCCTTGAGGGCCTCGAACATCGCCGGAGAGGCCGCCAGGATAGCGCTGTTAATGGCGAGCGTGGTCGGCGCCATGGAGTTGACGACGCTCACGACGCCGGTGGTCAGGTAATCGACGAAATCGCGGAAGGATCCCTCGGCCCAGGCCGGCCTGGCCCCGGCGAGGGCTATCGCCTCGGCGGCGTCGGGCACGGGCCCCGAGCGGGCGGCGCCGAGGGCCTGCCTCAGCGCCAGCTCCGAGCCGTAGAGGTCCCAGCAGCCCTCGTTGCCGCAGGGGCATCGTGGCCCGCCGTGCACTATGGTCATGTGGCCGACCTCGCCGAACTGGCCGTTATGGCCGTAGTGTATAGCGCCGTTGATGTAGGCGCCGGAGCCTATGCCCTCGTCTATGAGGAGGCACACGAAGTCGTCGGCCCCCGGGGCGTACAGTTCCCGCTCGGCTATTGTGGCGAGGGTGGCGTCGTTCCCGACGCGGAGGATGCCGTCGAAATGCCTGGCGACGGCCTTCTTGAGGGGCACGTCGCTCCAGTCCAGCTTGGCGGAGCGCACTACCCTCCCGGTCTCGCGCTCGACGGCGCCCGGGACGGCGATGCCGACCCCGAAGAGGCCGAACCTCGACTGGCGGTACTTCTTCTTCGCGGCGCGGACGACCGAGGCTATGGCCCCGACGACGCTCTCCGGCGAGGCGTCCGGGAGCGGGCAGTCCTCGTCCCTGACCGTCGCCCCCGCCGCGTCCATCGTCACTGCGTGCAGCCTATCGGTAGCGATGGACACGCCGAGGGCGTATCCCGCGGCCCCGTCAATCTCCAGCATGACGGGCTTGCGCCCGAGGTCGGACGCCCCCGCGCCTGTCTCCTTGACTATGCCGAGGGCGATGAGCTCGGCGACCTGGGAGGATACGGTAACCTTGGTAAGGCCGCTCTCCTTGGCCAGCGAGGCGCGGGAAGCCCCGCTCCTCGCCCTGAGGAGGTCGAGGAGGAGGGCGCGGTTCACTACCTTGCTCAGGTTCTTGTCTCCCGTACGCCCGTCGACGTAGGGCGGTATGCCGAATTCGCTCATCCGTTTCCTCCCGTGCGGCCGAGTATATCATATTAGTTAGTATAGTCAACTAACAAATTCCAACAATATCACTTGACGGAGGAGGCCGGTCAGTACAGAATGCACGGGCCCGGCCCGCTCGCGAGAGCGGACGGTACATCTACACCTAAGCGAGTGCCAGCATGATAGGACGATACGGAGTCGGCGACGAGCGCCTGGCTCACTACACCTGCCACAGGGCGGCGGCGCCCGTGGCGATTGACGGGGACCTCGGGAAGCCGGCATGGCGAGCGGCGCCTCGCTCGAGGCGCTTCGTCGACCTCGTCACCGGGGAGCCCGGATTCTTCGATACGCGCATGGCCTGCCTATGGGACGAGCGCGCGCTATACGTCGGGTTCTGGGTACAGGAGCCGCAGGTGCGCGCCTCGCTCGCGGAACGGGACTCGTACGTCTGGTTCGACAACGACGTCGAGGTATTCCTGGGCGGCGACGACTGCTACTACGAGTTCGAGATAAACGCGCTCAATACCGTATACGAGGTCTTCTTCGTGTACCAGGACGCCCTCAAGAGGGGGAGCCGCTTCGATCTGCCGGAGTTCGACCTGTACTCGCGCGACGTCGACGTGCTGAGCGGCTTCCAGGACGCCGCCAGGAACGGGAAGCACCCCCGGGGCAAGCGCTGGGCCTTCATGGACTGGGACTTCCCCGGGCTGAAAACCGCGGTGAAGGTCCAAGGCAGGCTCAACGACCCCTCGAGCGTCGACGAGGGATGGACCGTCGAGATAGCCTTCCCGTGGGCGGGCATGGGTCGGCTGTTCGCCGGCCGGACCTTCCCCCCCGCCGAGGGCGATACGCTGCGCGCGTCGTTCTCGCGCTTCGAGGCGCTGCGGTACCACGGCAAGACGGTCTCCGAGAGCGCGGCCTGGGCCCTGAACGAGCACGGCGTATACGATTCGCATATACCCGAGTGCTTCTCCTACCTTCACTTCACCGAGCGGACGGCCGGGGCCGAGTAGCCGGGGCCGAACAGCCGGGCGGCGGCGCTCGGCGCGGGCCGCGGAGGCCCGCCCATAGCGATACAGAGGAGTCGAGCATGAGAATAATCACGGGCGGCATGAACCACGAGTCTAATACGCTCAACCCCATCATCACGGGCGAGGACGACTTCGTGATCTTCCGGGGGGAGCGGATGCTGAGCGAGGGCATGCTCCCCTACTACTCGTCCACGGGAGTCATCAGGACGCTCAGGGAGACCGGCTGCGAGGTCGTGCCTACGGTACTGGCGCGGGCGGTCCCCAACGGCGTCGTATCCGCGAGGCTCTACGCGGCTCTCAAGGCGGAGCTCCTGGAGCGCGTCGAGGCCGCCCTGGCCGCGGGACCCGTGGACGGCGCGTGCTTCGGCCTCCACGGGTCGATGAAGGTGGAAGGGCTGGGCTGCGCCGAGGGGGACCTGCTCGCGGCCGTGAGGAAGCTACTGCCAGGCGTCCCCGTGACGGTGGCCCTCGATATGCACGCAACCGTAACCGACGAGCTCCTAGCGCACGCCGACGGCCTCGTGGGCTATAAGACCGCGCCGCACGTCGACTGCGCCGAGACCGGCGCGCACGCCGCGCGCATGCTCCTAACCGCCCTCCGAACGGGAAAGCGCCTCGTGACGGCGAGGCGCTCCATACCGATGCTCGTCGCGGGGGAGAAGTCCGAGTCCGCGGCGGAGCCGATGCGCTCCCTCTTGGAACGCTGCCGCGAGGCGGAGAAGGCCCCAGGCGTCATGGCCGCGTCACTGCTCCTGGGCTTCCCCTGGGCGGACGACGAGCACGGCGCCGTGACCGCCCTCGTGACGACCCTTGGTGACGGGAAGGCCGCCAAGGAGGCGGCCCAGGATATCGCCGACGGGCTGGCCGAGGCCTTCTGGGCGCGCCGGAGGGACTTCGTGTTCCGCAGCGAGTACTACGACAGCGCCGAGGCTATGCGCGTCGCCTATAAGGCTGTCCTCGAGGAAGGCCAGGCTCCCGTGTTCGTCTCGGACTCGGGCGACAACCCTACGGCCGGCTCCACGGGCGACTCCACGGACGTCCTCGAGCGCGTGCTCGAGACCATGGGAACAGTCGATTCGCTCCCGACGCCGCTTCTCTATAGCGGCTTCTACGACGCGGCCGCTACCGCCGCCTGCCTCGCCGCCGGCGCGGGGGCCTCGATCGACGTGACGGTCGGAGGCACGTGGGACAGGGTCAACGGCAAGCGGATCACGCTCGGGGTAGAGATACTGAGGACGATACGCGGGTACGGCCCCTACGCGTCCGACGTCGCCCTCGTCCGCCACCGCAACGTCGCGCTGGTGCTGACGTCCAAGCACATAGGCTTCGGCGACGAGGAGCTCCTGCCCGCGCTAGGGGTCAGGGCCGAGGACCATTGCCTCGTCGTCGTCAAGCTAGGCTACCTCGAGGCGTGCTTCAGGGACGTCGCGGCCAGGGCCATCATGGCGACGAGCAAGGGCTGCTCCAACGAGGTGCTCGAGTCCATCCCGTACAGGAAGATCAGGCGGCCCATCTATCCGCTGGATCCTAGCATGTCGTTCATGGGGGCCTGACGGCGGAGGCCCGGAGCTATCGCCCGAGCGCTAGAATATTAGCGAATTCGTATAGATCGCCCTTGCATTAGGAAACCGGCTTCCTTACATTTAAAGGAACGAGGGAGGTTAGCGCGATGATAGATCCTATCGGGTTAGCGCCGTCCGTTTCCAGCGTCTATGCCGTAGGTCCTTCCGGCGATAACGAGAGGGCCGAACGCGTCCCGGATAACGAGTCGGCGGAGATGAGGGCGAAGGCGAAGGCGCCCCTTCCGTCCTACCAAGGAACGAAGATAGACGTGGAGGCCTAGCGCCGGGTGGCGAGAGGTCTTTGTATTAGAGATTACGGGGAACGACCGGGAGTCGTTCCCCTTTTTTTATTCCGCGGGCGCGTACCGGGCCGACCGGGCCGTCAGCGCTCGCTGCGCGTAACGGGCCGACCGGGCCGGGATCAGCCGAGCATGCTCGTCTGGTAGGCCTCGGCGAAGAGGGCCGGCTGGCCGCCCGTATTCCAGAACACCACGGTCTCGTCGGGCTTGAACCGCCCGTCGCGGATCAGGCTGACGAGCCCGCCCGCCGCCCGGCCGGTGTATACCGGGTCGAGGAGCGCTCCCTCGTACTTGGCGAACAAGCGCACCGCCTCCCGCTCCAGGCCGGTCAGCACCCCGTAGCCGGCCTCGCAGTACGAGTCGTCCGCGAGTATATCATCCGGAGAGAAGTCTATTCTCGGGCCGAGGAGCTCGCTAGCCTCGCTGGCCAGGGCGGACACGTGCGCCTTGAGCGCGGACGCGGGCTCGTCGATGCTGATTCCGAGCGCCGTACCGCCGTAGCCGAAGAGGCGCTGGCCTAGCGCGATACCGGCGTGGGTACCCCCCGAGGAGGTGCCGAAGACCATATAGTCGGCCTCGAGCCCCTGGCCCATGAACTCCTGCACGGCGAAGGCGTAGCCGAGCGCTCCGACGGGGCTGGAGCCGCCGTACGGGACGAGGTACGGGAGGCCTCCCGAGGCGGCGACCTCGTCGAAGGTCTCCTTGAAGACGCGGTCCCGGTCTTTCCTATCGGCGACGGTGACGACCCGGGCGCCGAAGAGGACGTCGAGGAGGTAGTTGCCCGTAGGCGCGCCCGAGCCGTCGCCGTTGAGGACGAGGACGCAGTCGAGGCCGAAGCGGGCCGCGGCGGCGGCCGTCTGGCGGCAGTGGTTCGACTGGAGGGCCCCTGCCGACACGAGGGTCTTGGCGCCCTTGGCCAGGGCGTCGGCCACGAGGAATTCGAGCTTCCGCGTCTTGTTGCCGCCGAGGGCCAAGCCCGTCTGGTCGTCCCGCTTCATGAACAGCCTGGGCCCGCCTAGGAAGGCGGAAAGCCGCGGCAGGGGCTCGATGGGCGTGGGCAGGTGGGCGAAGCGTAGGCGGGGCACGGCTTTCATGGGTTCCTCCGGGTCGAGAGCGATAGGCGATTGTAGCAAAATAGGAGAAAAGCGCAAGCTCAGGCGTACGGGGGGCGGCGGCGCCGGCGGAACATTAAATAATATTCACGAACCGCCTTGATTTTCCGGGCGATTCGCTTACACTTATACATAGGAGGGTAACGCGATGATAGTTCCGGACAACAGCGCTCCGTTCGTTATCCGCGCCTACGGCTCGGGCTCCTCGATAGAATAGGAACTGCCCAGCGCGTCCTGGATAGCGATGCCACGGGGAAGTAAACGAGTAGTATCGGGCGCGGAGGCGCCGCGCCCGGCTAGCGTCGGAAGCCGTTTTCGGGAGCCTATCGACGGATGAGTCGAAGGCCTATATCAAGGTACGCGCGGGGAGCGACCGGGAGTCGCTCCCCGTTCTTTTATTCGGCGGCGCTCAGCGACGTCGAGCCGGTCGCGTCTGTCGAGCCTGCCGCGACGGGCTCGGTCCCGGCCTTCCCCTCCGAGGCGCCGGCGGCCATCAGCGCCTTGCTGCCGAGGAGGAAGAACCCGAGCGCGAAAATACCGGCGCCGCTCCCTACGAGCAGCGGCTCTATGGGCATAGCGTCGGCGAGCGGGCCGAAGACGAGCATCCCGAGCGGCATCATGACGCTCGATATCATGCCGAGCACCCCGAAGACGCGGCCTAGGTACGACTCGTCGACGGTCTCCTGGAGGAGCACCGTCGCCGGCGTATTGAACAGCGGCATGGACACTCCGCATACCGCCATCACGGCGAGATAGACCCAGAACCACGGGACGAGGCCGAGCGCGAGGGTCGTCGCTCCTACGATGAAGGACGAGAGCGCCATGGAGCGGACGCGGTTCTTGAACCCGCCCCAGACGCCTATCACGACGCCGCCGAGCGTCATGCCCGCCGAGAAGACTATCTCTATGGCGGTGAGCCGCCATACGTCGTTGCCGAACGTCCTCGTCACCTGCAGGGGCGTCAGGAAAGCGACAGGCGCGGCCAGGAAGTAGAAGAAGGCGCAGAAGAGGAAGAAGCGCTTGACGTAGGCGTGGCCGGAGACGTAGGCGAAGCCGTCGCGGAGGTCCTTCCAATACCCGACCTCGACCTTGCCTTTCGCCCGCTCGTGCGGAGGAACCCGCACGAAGCCCAAGAGGAGCGCGACTGCGACGGCGGCGGTACCGACGTCGATGAAGAAGAGCGCCTCGATGGGGGCGAGCGACATGAGCGCGCCGGCCGCCATCGGCGACGCGAGGAGGATAATGGACTGCACGCTGCCGAAGGCGGCGTTCACCCTCGTCAGGCTTTCCTTCGGGACGATCTGGGGCAGGAACGCGCTGACGGCCGGAGTCTGTATCCCGGCGCCTACGGCGCGGACGGCCGACGCGACGAACAGGAGCCAGAGGCTCCTATAGCCCGCGAAGAAGGAGAGCGCTAGGGCGAGCGTCGTCAAGGCTATCGCCGAATCGGCGGCCGCCATCAGCTTGCGCCTGTCGAATCGGTCGGCGAGGACCCCTCCGAACGGCGAGACGAAGAAGGTCGGCAGGATGCCGCAGACTATCGATATCGTCATCATGGCCCCGGACTGGGTGCTCATGGTGATATGCCAGGTGATGGCGTACTGCACGAGCATCGACCCGAACAGGGACAGGGTCTGGCCGCCTAGGAATACGGTCGCGGTCCTCTTCCAGCTGCTTGCCATATGCCGCCTAGCCCCTTCCGCCGGGGGCGGGCGCCGCGGCGTAGAAATCGTCAGCCGTAATGTCCATGAAGACGACGTCGTGGGCCTCGAGGTTCCTCATGACGGCGCCGCGACGCCGCCCTATCGCCTTGAAGCCGACCTTCTCGTAGCAGGCGATGCCGCGCGCGTTGTAGGAATAGACCCGCAGCATGACGTTGTAGAGGTTGAGGTACCTGTAGGCGTAGTCGAGGAGGAGGCGCAGGGCCTCCTCGCCGTAGCCCCTGCCCCAGTACGCCTTGTCGCCAATGACGATGCCTATCTCGGCGCTCCGGTTGACGGCGTCCAGGTCCATGAGGCCGCAGCTGCCTATCAGCTCGCCCGACGCGGCGTCGACGATGCCGTAGTTGTGCTCCTTGCTGATAGCCGAGAGTATCTCGCGCTCCTTCTCCACGGGCAGCGACTGCTTGGCTATCTGGGTGAAGGTCGACACCTCGAGGTCGTTGAGCCACGCGGCGTACGTCCCCGCGTCCGAGAGCTCCATGGGGGAGAGGTAGCATTTCCGGCCGATCATCTTCTTGATATACATAGGGTCCCTTCCGCGCGCAGCTAGCGCTCGAGGCGCTTGAGGTATACGATCTGTTCCTTCGAACGCTCGAAGCCGAGCCGCTCGTAGAAGCTATGGGCGCGGACGCGGGTGACGTTGGTCTTGAGCCGCAGCGCCTGAAGGCCCCGGGCGCGGGTCCAATCCTCGGCGGCGCCCATCATGCGCCTACCTATGCCCGCGCTCCTGGCCTCCTCGTCGACGACGAAGCCGGAGACCTCGACGAAGGGCTCGACGTAGAAATGGCGGACCGCGGCGAGGCTCAGCCAGCCGACGACCCGTCCCGCGGCCTCGGCGACGAGGATGGCCTCGTCGTCCGATTCGAGGTACGGCCCCATCCTGGCCTCGACGTCGCTCCCGGCGCAGGGATACCCGAGCTGTCCCGAGAGCTCGGCCAGGCGGCCCGCGTCGCCGCGCCTCGCGCTCCTCACCGTCACGTCCATAGGCTAGCCTCCAGCATCTTCAATAGGGCCCCGTACGACACGACGTCGTTGACGGCCTCCACGAAGGGTATGCGCTCGGGATTCCCGCTCGCGAGCGAGCCGCGGAGCAGGATAGGCGTCAGGTCGAGGTCCTTAGCGCCGCGGCAGGTGCTGAGCACGCAGTACTCGGCGCAGTAGCCGGCCATGACCACGGTATCGACGCCGAGCGAGGCCAGGTACGCGCCGCAGTCGGTCTTATTGAAGGCGTTGCCGTAGCGCTTCTGGATCCTATGCTCGCCTTCCAGCGGCTCGAGGGCGTCTATGAGCTCGAAGCCTACGGAGCCGGGGACCGAGCCGTCATCCTCGTCGACGTGCTGGACCCATACGACGGGCAGGGACTTCTTCCTGAACGCCGCGAGGGCGGCGTTGACGTACTCGCTCGCGGCGTCCATGCTGGGCCTCGACGTCCCGGCATAGTACGCCTTCTGAAGGTCGATGACCATCAATGCCATCTTCATGCTCGTTCCTCCCCCGGTATCGCCTTCGCGTATCTCGGTATCCAGTACTCGACCTCGTCGAACTCGGCCCCTGCCTGGTTCACCGTCATGCGCTCCCCGGCTATCGCGCCGCCGTTAGCCTCCGCGACGCGCCTGCTCGCGACGTTGGCACGGGCTACCGGATAGCGCAGGCGCTCGAAGTCGAGCCGTTCCCGCGCCCAGGCGATGATCGCCGTCACCGCCTCTAGGCCGAAGCCGTTGCCGCGCGACCGGGACGCCGTCCAGATGCCCAGCTCGGGGGACTCGCCGCCTATGCCGTGCAGGCCGGAACAGCCTATGAACCCGCCCGAGGCCTTGTCTAGCACGACGAGCTGGAGGCCGTCCCCGCGAGCTAGCCCTGCCAGGGCGCCGTCGATGAACGCCCGGGTGTCGGCCCTGTCGCCCGTCGGCTGTGGCCAGGTGTACCTGGCCACCTCGGGGGTGAATTCCCGGAATATCGCCTCCTCGAAGTCGCGCCGTATGGGGACCTGCATGAGGCGGTCGGATTCTATGACGACGCCGAAGAGGCCGGCCGAGTACGCGCCTATCGCCCGTAGCGCTCGGGGCCTCGTGAAGTAGGTGCAACGGCATATCTCGTCGAGGGAGCAGCCTTCCTCCGACATGCGGAAGGCGACGTGCTCGAGGCTCTCGCCCACCTCTACTATATGCCCGTCGGGGTCGTAGAACCTGGCGACGAGCTGGCGCCATGGCTGCTCCCGGGCGGGATGGACGAACTCGACGCCGGCGGCCTCGAGCGCGGAGCAGGCCCGCGCGACGTCGTCGTCCTCGAAGTACAGCTCGGCGTCGTTAGCCTTCGAGCCAATGGGGGCCCCGCCCAGCAGCGCCGAGTAATGCTCCTTCTTGTGTATAGAGAAGCCGCCCTTGAACGCGACGTTCTCCCCGAAGTCGGACTCGACGGCCTGCCCGAGGAGCCCCTCGTAGAAGCTCCTCGACCGGGCGACGTCATCTACTACGATCAGGGCGGCTTGGTACCTCACGGCGCTTTCCCTCCCGGGGCATCGCGCTGGGCGCTCGTCCGCTCATGGAGGAGGAACGCGACGGCGCCGAAGGTAATCGACAGGTCGGCGACGTTAAGGACGCCGGTACGCAGGGAGCCGATGCCGAAATTAAGGAAATCCACGACGGCGAAGCCGTTGAGCGCGCGGTCGACGAGGTTGCCCGCCCCGCCCGCGATGATAGTCGCCAGGAGCGCCGCCCGCATCCTGTCGGTCTCCTTGAACGCGCAGTGGAACAGGCCGTAGAGGCACAGGAGGCCCGGCGCGACGAGGAGGGCCGTATACTTGACCGCCGGGGGCCAGCCGGCGCCGAGGCTCAGGAAGGCGCCGGTGTTCTCCGCGAGCCCTATTCGTACCGTATCGAAGAGGAAGCTCAGGGCGCGGCGCCCCGAGAGGAAGGCGACGGCGAGCGCCTTGGTGACCCTGTCAAGCCCGAAATTCGCGGCGAACGCTATCGCCGTGATCGCGATATATCGGCCTCTTCCCCTCATGCGCGCTCCTTCGTCGATGCGTCTCGAACGAAGACTGTATACCAGCTCGTACCGTCGATCAACCGGGGCGCGACGCCCGCGAACGAGTAATAATCGCTCTGTCCCTTTCGTTCCCTCGCTCGGCGGGATATAGTCCATGGCCATGAGCGAAACAAGGATACGCCCGCCGCTACGCCTGCTGGCCGGGTCTATAGACCCGTACCGCGGCCTGCCGCGCAGCGTGTATACCCTCTTCATCGCCACGGTGGTCAACGGCGTAGGGGTCTTCGTGTTCCCCTTCATGGCGTTGATACTGACGCGGCGCTTCGGCCTGTCGGAGAAGGAGACAGGAGACATCGTCTTCCTTACGACCGTAGCGTACATACCGGGCACGCTCCTGGGGGGCAAGCTGGCGGACCGCTTCGGTCGCAAGCGGGTGCAGATGATATCGCAGTTCCTCTGCGGGGCGCTCTTCATCCCCTGCGGCTTCCTCTCGGACCCCTACCTCATAGCCGGCTTCATCATAGCCTCCGTCTTCTTCGACGGGGTCACCGATCCCGCGCGGACCGCCATGAGCATGGACGTGACCACGCCCGAGAACAGGCAGGCGGCGTTCAGCCTCATCTACCTCGGGCATAACCTCGGCTTCGCCGCCGGCCAGGTGATAGCCGGGTTCCTATTCGCGTCCGCGCCGTCCTGGATGTTCTGGGGCAACTCGATAGCCGTCGGGGCGGCGCTCGTCCTCGTCGGGCTATTCCTGCCGGAGTCCAAGCCGAGCGCGGACGAGGAGAGGGCGAGCCTGGCGTCCGATTCCGCGGAGAAGGCCCACGAGGGGGGCCTCTGGTCGGCCCTCCGCTCCCGGCCGTCGCTCCTCGTCTTCGCGGTGCTCACGACGTTCTACGGCTTCTCGTACGCCCAGCACCGCTTCGCGATGCCGCTCCAGGCGACGGGCCTCTTCGGCGACTCGGGCGCCAAGCTCTACGGCCTTACCATGACCCTGAACGCCGTATGCGTGATTCTCTTCACGACGCCGATAGTCGCCTTCACTAAGCGGTATAGGCCTATATACAACGTGGCCTTCGTCGGGGTCCTCTACGCGATCGGGTTCGGCATGCTTATTTTCGCCCGGTCGCCGTGGATATTCTTCGCGTCGACCTTCGTCTGGACGATGGGCGAGATAGTGCAGGCCACCAACGAGAGCGTATACGTATCGAACCACACGCCCATGTCGCATCGGGGGCGCTTCAACGCGGTGCTTCCCCTCGTATCGGGCCTAGGCTTCTCCCTATCGACGCCCGTCGCGGGCCGAATAGCCGCTAGCTCGGGAATCCCCGCGGTATGGGCGGTCGTCGCGGCCTCGGCCGCCTTCGCCTCCGCGGGCATATGGGCGCTAGGCCGCATGGAGAAGAAGGGCGCAGCCGTAGCGGCCGTCGGGGGAGGGAGCGCTTAGTCAGTCGCGGGCCGGCAGGGCCTCCGAGCAGGGCTAGCCCAGCGACGCGGCGAGGCGCCTGCGAAGCGACGAGACCAGGCCCGCGACCGTCTGGACGAATAGCAGCGCGACCTCCCGTATGGAGACGAGCTTATCGACTAGGCTGACCAGGGCGGATTCCTTGTACGAGTAGAAGGGCCTGCCGACCGGCCACATGTGGGCGAGGATGATGTCCTCCTCGACGGGGTTTAACTCGAAGCGCTCGCGCGCGTTTCGGAGCGCGACCCTCGCGTGCCTGGTCGGGTGCCGCGGATTGTTCCCGTCGCGCCTGTCGTACAGGAAGAAATCGTGCAGGAGCGCCCCCCTGGCGACGGAGGCGGCGTCCATGCGGACCCGCTTCGCTATCGCGTACGCGAGCGTCGAGACGCCTAGCGAATGCGAAAACGCCGTCCTGTCGTGGTGCCGGAACGAGTCCATGCCGCGGACGTCGTCGTGCTCGATGAGCGGGGCGACGATGGCCGAGTACTCGGGGTCGAGGCGATCTACGTAGTCTGGCTGTGCCAATGGCTTAGTCCTTAAGCTTGATGTCGAGCCCGCAGAGGAGCCCGACGGCGTGCGGCAGGCTGAACACGGCCCGCCTCACGTCGTTAGTCTGGGGATTGATCTCGTAGCCGCGAGCCTCGGAGAAATCGGCCTTCTTGAGGTCGACCTGGTGGAACACGCAACCGGAGAACTCAGTCCCGCCGAAGTCGGCGGACTGGAAATCGGCGTTCGCGAAGTCGCTGTCGGTTATCGAGCACTTCACGACGACGCTCTTCTTGGCTTTTATATCGGAAAAGTTGCAGTTGACTATCTTGCATTCCCTGGCGACGAAGCCGAACACCAGCTGATCGAGCCTGTAGAAGGCGAGCCCGGCCAGCTTGCAGCCGTCGAAGGTAGGATCCAGGATACGCGCGCCGGAAAGCGCCGTATTGCTGAAGTTGCATCCTTCGAAACGGCAATCCGCGAACTCGGATCCGCCCAGGTCCGCGGTCGTGAAATCGCAGAACCTAAAGACGCAACGGGAGAATTCCTTGCCCCGCAGCGGGATATCCTGGAAATGGACTCCCTCGACCGTCTGGCCGTCTATGCTTTCCTCTTCGAACACGGCCTATAGTACCGTCGATGGCGGCCGATAGGCAACACGTCTGCGCCCCTCTATCCCCGCGGGCGAGTATTGACTCCGCTCCCCGCTTCGTGCTTCAATCGCGCCCTTCCGTCCGGGCCATCCGCGCCCGGCGCGCTCCGGCGCGCCCGGACGGCCGGCCAGAAAAGGAGACGCGATGTACGGCATCGATTTCGGAACGTCCAATACCGTCGTGACTATACGGGACGGCGGCGGAGCCTCGCTGCTCGACCTCGGGGAGGGGCCGGTCGTCCCGTCCCTCCTCTATTTCGAGAGAGACAGGCGGGCGTCGGTCGGAGCCGAGGCCGTCGCCGACTATACCGACGCGCTCGGCCGCTTCAAGGGCCAGGGCAACCTGTACCATCGCTTCCGCTTCTTCCAGGCGATCAAGCTGGCGCTCAAGGACCCGACGTTCCGCGGCACGACGGTATTCGGGACGTTCTGGCCCGCGGAATCCCTCGCCGGGCTGTTCCTTCGCGAGATAAAGCGGAGGGCCGATATCGTCTCCGGCGGGCCCTGCTCGAGCGCGGTGCTCGGCAGGCCCGTCATGCTCGCGGCGGGCGGCGAGTCGGGGCGCGACGACGGGAGGGTCCTGGAGCGGTACCGGGCCGCCTGCGCCTACGCGGGCTTCGACGACGTCAGCTTCGTGCCGGAGCCCGTCGCGGCGGCCGTCGGCATGGCCGGGGCCGACGACGGCGCCTCGCTTGTCTTCGACTTCGGCGGCGGGACCCTGGACATAGCGGTGGCCGTCCCCGCGGCGCGAGCGGGAGGCGGCGCCGGGCCGCTCCGGATACTCTCGAGCGCCG
>JAHIWG010000116.1 GCA_018816345.1 Spirochaetota bacterium
CGGGTTCCGCTACCTGGGCGGAGGCGCGGGGGAGGTACTCGCTTACGCCCCATACGACGGCGGCCGCTATGCCTATGCCGACGACTATGCCCGCGGCTATCCCCGCGGCGGGCGAGCCTCCGCGTCCTCGCCTCATTCGCCGAGCCCCGTTTCCGTCTCGTCGAGGTCAACGATGGCGTAGAGGAGGCCCTCTATAGCCGCCCTGCCGTGGTTGCCGCTCCGTAGCCGCACGAGGGCGACGTCGGCCTCGGGATTGGTCCCGCGCATCCAATCGAACGCCCGCTGGCTGTTGAGGAAGGGCACGATCTCGTCGGTCTCGGTCGCGGCCAGGATTATCCGCAAGCCCGAGGGCGGCGTCCAACGGTCCAGCCTGGATCCGTCCTGCGCCCTGAAATAGGGTACGGTTTCCGGCGCTTCCCGGATGGCGCGGAGGTACTCGGGGAGGTAGAGGTCCGAGTCGAGGACCTCGTCGGTCTTCTTGCCTACCGCCTTGGCGATGAGCCTGCATAGCTCGTCCCCGTCCCGCTCGCCGTCGAACAGGGGCAGCACCCCGTCGATGATCTCGGGTAGCAGTATCTCCTCGGGCCTCACGCTGTCGGGGTACGCGCGAGCCCAGCCGAGCACGAGGAGGAGGTTGTAGTCCGGCCGGGCGATGACGGCGCTGTCCTCCTTGAGGAAGGGAATGCCTATGAGGAGGTCCAGCGGCGCCCCGAGAGGGTATCCGGCGACGAGGCGTAGCCCGGGTATCGCGATAGCCCCGTCTGAAGCGGCGGCGAGCGTCGCCATGGCGGCCAGTCCGCCTTGCGAGTAGCCCATGACGGCGAGCCTGCCTGATTCGCCGTACTCGGGGAGGCCGAGCACGAATTCGCGGGAGGCGGCGAGCCCGTCCAGGGCCGACGCGGCCATGGATTCCGGGACGCAGTATTCCTGGGCCCCCCGGCCGTCGCCCATCCCTGCGTAGTCCGGGGCCCAGACGGCGTAGCCGAGGGCGGCGACGGCTTCCATGAAGGTCCGCTCCATCCCGCCCCCCCGCGAGGGCACGTAGTCTCTCAGGTGCTCCGTTCCCTTGAGGAATACGACCCAGGTCAGCGCCCGCGGGCCGTCCGGGGCCGCCTCGGGAATATAGAGCATCCCCGACTGGAGCTCCGTCCCGCCCTCGGGAAGGCGGGCGGAGTACGCTATCCTAATGGAGCGGACGTCGAGGAGGCCCGTGCGCCTGGCCTCGCGCCAGCGCGAATAGCCTCGTTCCTCGAGCACGTCCATGTCTATGGCGCTGCCGAGTATCATGGGCGACGCTATGGCGAGGAGCGCCCGGGGCTTCCTCGCGGGCACCCGCCTGGCTTCCGTGGCCTTGATGAGCATCCCGGCGGCCAGTGCTCCACCCGCCGAGGCCCCGGCTAGCTCGTCCGATTCTCTCGGCGCGGAGCCCGGGGCGGTCGCGCAGGAGGTCACGGCCGCGAGCGTCGCGATAAGCAGTACGCGCTCTAGAGTTATTCGCATAGTATGAATCTAGCTCCCCGGGCTCCGAGATGTCTAGTTCGGCAGTCGTTCGGGAACGGGTTTCGAGAAAAAGCTTGACGGATTTAAAAATCAGATTTATATATCTGGTATGCTGGTAATACCAAGGAAAGACACAAACGCGCCACGGGACCGGGCCGAGCCGCGGTTACGCGATGCCGCGGCGATGATCGCGCGTCGGTCGAGGACGGGCGGGCGGGGGATAGCCCTGTCCGAGCGCGGCGGGTCCATAGTCATCGAGGGGCAGGCTCCTTCGTACCAGGAGAAGGTCGAGATAGGCTGGGCGGCGGCTAAGCTCGGCTTCAAGGGCGTCGTCAACGACCTGTCGGTGGAGGGGGCGCCGGAGGAGACGCTCTCGCCGCCTCTCCTCGCCGATTCCGCGCTCGAGGGCGCGTACTACGACGTCGTCATCGTCGGCGGAGGCGTCATAGGCTCGGCGGTAGCCAGGGAACTGACGCGCCTGGACCTGAGCGTCGCCCTCCTCGAGAAGGAGAGCGACGTAGCCGCCCATACCTCGAGCCGCAACGACGGCATGGTGCACGACGGGTTCGCGGCCAAGCCCGGCTCGAAGAAGGCCGCCTACAACGTGCGGGGCAACAGGCTATGGGAGCCGCTCTGCGCCGAGCTCGGCGTCGAATTCAAGCGTCCCGGCTCCCTCATACTGTTCGGCTCCGCGCTATCGGCCGCGGCCTATCCCGTCATGGCGGAGCGCGCCCGCAGGAACGGCGTGGACGGCTGGGAGTTCTGGAGCAGGGCCAGGGTCGCCGCCGAGGAGCCGAACGTCGCGGGCGATCAGCACGGCGCGTTCTTCCTGCCCAGCGCGGGCGTCCTGTCCCCGTACAAGGCGACCGTCGCGCTCGCGGAGAGCGCGATCATGAACGGCGCCCGGGTCTTCCTGGATACCTGCGTCCTCGGGATGGAGCTCGAGTCGGGCAGGATAGCGCGCGTGCGCACCAACCGCGGCGCCTGCCGGGCCGGCGTCGTCGTCAACGCGGCGGGCAACTGGTCCGACGTCGTGGCCGGCATGGCCGGCGACAGGTTCTTCAGCCTGCACCAGCGGCGCGGCACCGAGGCGATACTCGACGCCGATACCGGGAGGCACCTGCGCCACATCATGGGCATGCCGCGCCTCGTGCAGATCAAGTCGAAGACCAAGGGCGGCGGGCTCGTGCCGACGGTGGAAGGCAACGTGCTCGTAGGGCCTACCGCGGCCGAGGCGCCGGGCCGAGAGGACTACTCCACCCGGGCATGGGAGCTCCGCGAGCTGGAGAAGCACGTGAGGCTAAACACGAGGCTCGCCATGGGGCAGGCTATAACCTATTTCGCCGGCGTCCGCCCCTGCACCTACGAGGAGGACTTCGTCGTGGAGAGGAGCGAGCGCGTGCCTAACCTGGTGCACGCCGCGGGCATCCAGTCCCCGGGGTTGGCGTCGGCGCCCGCCATAGCCGAGGACGTCGCGCGCATGGTCGCGGAGATAGCGTCGGGCTTCAGGGCCGTCAGGCCCCGCGACGGCTGGAAGGCCCGCCGGTCCGCCGCGCCCGAGCCGAGGCGCCTGGGCCCCGAGGCGAGGAACGCGCTCATCCTCGGGAACCCCGCGTACGGGCGCATCGTCTGCCGCTGCGAGGAGGTCTCGGAGGGAGAGATAGTCGACGCGGTCCGGTCCGTCCTGCCCGTCTCCAGCATGGACGCCGTCAAGCGGAGGACCCGCGCCGGCATGGGCCGCTGCCACGGCGGCTTCTGCACGCCGCGCGTCATGGAGATAGTCGCGCGCGAGACCGGCTCTCCCCTGTGGGCCGTCACGAAGAAAGGCCCGGGCTCGGAGCTATGCGTCGGGCCGACGAAGGGAGCCAGGGTATGAGCCGCCGTATCGATACCGACGTCGTCGTGCTCGGGGCCGGCCCCGCGGGGCTGGCCGCCGCGTGCGCCGCCATGGAAGCCGGGGCCCGCGTCGTCCTCGTGGAGCGCGAGGAGCGCGTCGGCGGCATCCTCAAGCAATGCGTCCACGACGGCTTCGGCCTCGTGCGCTATAGGAGCAAGCTGTCGGGGCCGGAATACGCGCTGCGCGACGCCGACCGCTTCGCCGCGCTCGGCGGGGCCGTCATGCTCGAGGCCTTCGTGACTAAGGCGGAGCGCCGCGACGGAGGCTTCTCTCTCTCCTGCGTCGACAAGGGGGGCGTCGTCGAGCTGTCCTCCAAGGCCCTCGTGCTGGCGACCGGCTGCCGGGAGCGTACCGACAGGCAGGTCTTCATCCACGGCGACAGGCCGGCCGGCATCCTCACCGCCGGGCTAGCCCAGTACATGATAAACGTCCAGGGCCTCCTGCCCGGGCGCAGGGCCCTTATCCTCGGCTCGGGCGACATCGGCCTCATCATGGCCAGGCGCATGACCCTCGAGGGCATGGAGGTCGTAGGCGCCCACGAGGCCAAGCCGGAGCCTTCGGGCCTGTCGCGCAACGTCCGCCAGTGCCTCGAGGATTTCTCCATCCCGCTGGAGCTATCGTCCACGGTGACGAGCGTCCGGGGCGGGCGACGGGTCGAGGGCGTCACGACCGCCCGGGTCGACGAGGCCATGCGGCCCATTCCCGGCACGGAGCGCGACGTGGAATGCGACACCCTCGTGCTCTCCGTCGGGCTGATCCCCGAGAACGAGCTGGCCCGGTCGCTCGGCGTGCCCCTCGATCCCGCTACCAAGGGGCCGAAGGTGGACCAGTCGATGCACACCCTCGTTGACGGGGTCTTCGCCTGCGGCAACGCCGTCCACGTCAACGACCTGGCCGACTACGTCTCGGAGTCGGGCGAGACGGCCGGCCGGGCCGCGGCCGCGTACGCCTCGCCGGGAGCGCGTCCCGAGCGGAGGCTGGTCCCCGTCGAGGCCGGGCCCGGCTTTCTATACGCCGTGCCGCAGCTCGTCGACCTTGGCAGCGCCGCGGCGGAGGCTTCCGGCGGGGCTACGGGCGCCGGGAGCGCCGGGAGCGCCGGGAGCACCGGCGGCGCGGACGAGCGAGCCGCCTTCTATTTCCGCTCGCGCGCCACGATGCCAGGCGGCGCCGTCGTCAGGATGGCGACGGCGGACGGTACGGAGCTGTATAAGCGCCGCTACGCCGTCCTGCGGCCGCCCGAGATGGAGCGCTTCGAGCTGTCGCCCCATGCGCTGTCCGAGGCGCTCGCGGGGATGCGGGGCGACGGAGCCCGGCTGGTCGTAGGCATGGAAAGGCTGGAACCTAAATGAGCGAGACGAAGGTCGTTACCTGCATAGAATGCCCGCGCGGCTGCCGCCTATCGGTGTCCGTGGACGGCGGCGCTGCGACGGTGACGGGGCACGCATGCCCCAAGGGCGAGGCCTACGGCGCCCAGGAGGCTATCAGCCCGATGCGCACCCTGACGACGACGGTCGTCGCCGAGGGCGCCGCGACGCGGCGGCTTCCGGTGCGTACCGACGGAGAGCTGCCGCTCGGCAGGCTCCTCGAGGCCATGGCCGCCATCGATCCCGTCGTCGTCCGGCCGCCCCTGCGCCGAGGAGACGTCATAGTACGCGACCTCCTGGGCCTCGGCGTCGACCTCGTCGCGACGGACGACCTCGTTCCGGCTACCCCGTCGGCAACGGCGCCTCTCGCGGCTTCCGGGATCGCCGGCGCGGCCGGGACTACCGGGACCGCCGGGACGGCTGGCGCTGAAGGAGGCCGGCCGTGAGCGCGAGCGGAGACCTGGCGCTATCGATAGACTGCGGCACCCAGAGCGTCAGGGCGCTCGCGTTCGACGCCTCGGGCAGGCTCGTCGCCAAGCGCAAGGTGGACTACCAGCCGTATTTCTCCAGCCGGCCGGGCTGGGCCGAGCAGGACCCCGAGCTGTGGTGGAACGCCCTCGTCTCCGGGTGCCGCGCCCTCGTCGCCGAATTGCCCGGAGGGGCTTCCCGCGTGGCGGCGATGGCCGTGACGACCCAGCGCGACTCGATGATATGCCTCGACGCGGACGCGCGGCCCGTGAGGCCGGCTATCCTGTGGATCGACTCGCGCAAGGCTCAGGCCCTCTATAGGCCCGGCCCCCTTACCAGGCTCGGCCTGGCCCTCGTCGGCATGGACGAGGCGGTCAAGAAGACGCAGGAGTCCGGGGCCTGTAACTGGATCATGCAGAACGACCCGGAGTCGTGGGCCAGGACCCGCTCGTTCGTCCAGGTCTCGGGCTTCCTGCACGCCCGGCTTACAGGCGAGCCCGTCGACTCCGTCGCCTCGCAGATAGGCCATATGCCCTTCGACTACCGTAGGCAGGAATGGGCGGGGAAGGGGCACCTCAATTCCAGGATGTTCCCAGTGGAACCGGACAAGCTGCCCCGCCTCGTCCCGGCCGGAGCGCCCCTCGGTACGCTCCGCGCATCCGCCGCCGCCGAGCTGGGCCTGCCCGCGGGCCTGCCCGTCATAGCCGCGGGAAGCGACAAGGGCTGCGAGACCATAGGCGTGGGCGTCGTGGACGAGAGCGCCGCGAGCCTCTCGTTCGGCACCACCGCCACGGTCCAGACGACGAGCCGCCGGTACCTGGAGCCGCTCGCCTTCATGCCCGCGTACCCGGCCGCGATCCCCGGCCGGTTCAACCCCGAGGTCGAGATATTCCGCGGCTACTGGATGATAGCCTGGTTTAAGAACCAGTTCGCGTACAAGGAAGTCGTCGAGGCCGAGGCCCGCGGGGTCCAAGCCGAGGAGATGCTCGATTCCCTCCTCCGCGAGACTCCGGCGGGCGGGCACGGCCTCGTCATGCAGCCGTACTGGACGGCGGGACTCAAGTCCCCGTCCGCAAAGGGCGCTCTCATCGGCTTCGGCGACGTCCACGAGCGCTCCCACCTGTACCGGGCCATCATCGAGGGCCTCGCGTTCGGGCTCAAGGAAGGCCTCGAGTCGATAGAGCGAGTCTCCAAGAAGAAGGTGGAGTCCCTGCGGGTCTCCGGAGGCGCCAGCCAGAGCGACGCGATATGCCAGATATCGGCGGACGTCTTCGACCTGCCCATCGCCAGGGGGGAGACCTTCGAGGCGTCGGGGCTAGGCGCCGCGATGTGCGCCGCCGCCGGCCTCGGCTGGTACCCCGGCGTCGCGGAGGCGTCCGTGGCC
>JAHIWG010000117.1 GCA_018816345.1 Spirochaetota bacterium
ATCCCTATATGCGCGAGGACCTGCAGGACTACGGCATCATGATGGATACCCTCGAGTGCTCGGTGAACTGGTCCAACCTCGAGGCCGTGCACTCGGGCGTCCGCGAGTTCTGCCACTCGCGGCCTAATACGATCTGCATGACCCACATGTCCCATTTCTATCCCCAGGGCTGCAACCTGTACTTCATCTTCACCGCCAAGATAAGCGACATCGACGAGTACCTCGCCTACCAGGGAGGCATCCTGGACAATATCCAGAAGCACGGCGCGACGATGAGCCACCACCACGGCATAGGCAAGTCCTTCGCCCCCTGGCTAGAGGGCGACGTCGGCCCGGAGGCTATGGCCCTGTTCCGCTCCCTCAAGGAGCACTTCGACCCCAAGGGCATCATGAACCCCGGAGGGACCATAGCGCTCGACCTGCCGGATAGCCAGAGGCGGCTACTCCGTAAGCCAGGGCGCTGAGCGGGGCGATCGTCATGGGCGTCACCCCGGCCGAGAGGCCGGGGTCGCGCTCTCCGCTACGAGTCCTCGCCGCGCGCGCCCGCGCGCCCGCGCAGGCCCGTCGGCGACGCCGACGGGTACGCCGCGGGAGGAGCGGCTCCGGGCTCTCCGCTCGATCGCTGACGCGTACGCCGCCTGCCGCTCCTCTTCGATTCCGCCCCGCATGACTTGACGGGCTTCCCCCGATGCGCGAATACTGAGCCGAGGACGTCGTCGACCGATATCGCACGCTCCCTTCAACGCATCCGGCTAGCCGTCCCGTTTATTCATGCGTAGGGAGGATCCCATGGGACGTCGGAGCAGCGATCGTCGTCGGATCGGCGCACTTACGATTATATTGACTCTTCTCGCCTCGGGCGCCGCGGCTACGGCGCAGGGACGGGCCGACGAGGCGGTCGGCAGGCTCGAGAGCCGCGTGCGCTCGGCCTTGGAGGCTCTTTCGACCGAGTACGTCGCCAGGTTCCCCGGTAGGACCATGCGTACGGCGCTGGCCGTCGTGGACTTCGAGGCGGCCGACCCCGGAGCCGAGTCGGCGAGCATGGCCGCCGCCGTCTCCGCCTACGTCGAGACCGAGCTCGCCAGGTCCCTGGTGTTCTACCTGGTCGAGCGAGCGAACCTGGAGAAAGTGCTTTCCGAGCTGGAGCTGTCGCTTACCGGGCTGTTCGACGCCTCGGACGCGCCGGCGATGGGAGCGCTCCGGGCGGCGAACGCCCTGATCATCGGCAAGGTAGGCAAGGCGGGCGATAGCTATCACGTGGGACTCAAGCTGCTCGACGTCGGGAGCGGCGCCATCGTGGCCGCGACCGCCTTCGAGATCCCCGGTTCAGACCTGGACGTCGCGGCCGCGGAGCTCCAGTACAGCTACGTGGCGGCGAACGGCATAGGGCTACACCTTGGCGCGGGAGCTATGCCGGTGAATCCCGCCTCCATGAACAGCGAGATGAGCCTGCTCTACGAGGTAGGGCTCCACTATAGGCCGAGCCGCAACGCGATGTACTCGGTCAGCTACCTCGGCAGGCCGGCCCTGTCAGACGAGGGCGCGACCGACTACGAATACAGGCCGGGGGCCGACGGCAAGCCCTTGTACGGCGATTACCAGCCGGGCGGCGCGTTCGGGGGTACGAGCGACGTCGACTCCATCGAGAACTACATGGAGCGCGGGTACCAGGAAACCGGGCCCGCGGTCTTCGCCCGCTATTCGTACGATATGATAGGCGTCAACGCGCAGTATACGATCAGCCTCTCGCCCAAGTTCAATATCGGGCTGAGCGGCGGTCCACTCGTCCACGCGCGCAAGCCGACCATGACCCTGCAGTACGGCACTGGGGAGCTCGGCGGCGTGTTCTACCGGGAGCGCTACTGGGACGCCGGCGCCGGCGACTACGACTATCACCCGGCTATCGACACTAAGCTGCTCGAGTATACGTTCGGTTCGTTCGGGCTGGCTGGCGGTCGGGTAGAGCTACGCCCGGAATTCTTCATAACGCCGCGCCTGGCGCTCACCCTGAGGGTCGGGTACATGTATACGTTCCCGCTGCGGGTAGCGAAGGTGCTGGCTACCAACGCGTCGTGGTCATTCTCCGGCGCGGGAGGGGCCGATCCGGCTACCTGGGTTCCCGGGGCCGTCGCCACCACGAGCGCCGACGCTTTCGATATCGAGATATTCGATACGGCCGCGGACGCGGCGGAGCAGTACGCCAGCTGGCGGTATTACGGGTTGAACCCCTTGGTGAACCCGGAGGGCGCTCGGTGGATCTTCGATATAAGC
>JAHIWG010000013.1 GCA_018816345.1 Spirochaetota bacterium
CCGTCCGGGGCGGCTCGGCGGGGCGATCGGCCGTGCATCGGTAGATGAAGAACGCGGCGACGAGGATTATTGCGGTTCCGACGGCGGCTAGGATGCCGACGAGGATGGGCGAAGCCTTCCTTCGCGGCTCCTCCGCTCGCGTCCGTGTCTCTTCCGACGGTTCGTCGAACGAGGGTATATCCCCGTCGGGCTCGGAGTCCGAGCCGGGCTCCGGCTCGAAGGGGTTGACCTCGGGCAAGTCGTCGGTGGAGAGGTCGAACTCCTCGTCCTCCTGGAAATCGAAGTCGGGGATCTCGTACTTCTCTTCCTCGGCGAGGGATTTGAGCGAGACCGTAAGCGTCTGATGCTCTCCGGTCGCTTCCTCGCGCGCCATGGCGTTCAGGTTGCCTTCATCGTCCAGGCCCAGATCAAGCCTGATATCAGGCTCTCCGGACGGCCTGGGCGGGATGTTCTCGATAATAAGGCTGCCGACGTACGCGTCGGAGGCCTCGGTCGAGCGATAGACGTCGATCTGGACGCTCGGCTGGTCGTCCTTGACCGTCGTTACGACGAGGCGCTTCTTTATGGCGGCGCCCTCGTCGAGGATAGGATAGAATTTACCGTCCGCGAGGCGGATACCGATCTTGGCCATGGCTGCTTCCGTTCGGGCAAGATTTTTGACGACGCACGAATACTCGTATAGTATCGGCTCATTCTATAAAAAAATCGAGACGTAACCGAGCTTATTACCCTCGTTTTTTCACGGCGCCGGCTATTTTTCGGCGATGGCCAGGAGACGCTCGGCGTTCTGGTCGTACGGGGCACCGGAGTACGACCCGAAGAGCCTTACCGTCGCGAAGCCGGCCCGCTCGAGCGACTCGCGTAGTTCCGTGGCGGAATAGAGCCTCTGTACCCACGATCGATCGACCCGCTCGGTTCCGTCGACCACTATCCAGCGGTTCCGGAGGCCTTCCCAGGCGCCTACCACCTCGAATTCGGTTAGTACGAGCTTGCCGTCGCGCTCGAACCATTCGCCCTCGGTAAAGTCCCTTACGGCCGTCTCCTTGCCGACGAGCTCCATGGCCAGTATCCCGCCCGGAGCCAGGCTCTCCGCGACGCGGGCGAGCATGGCCTCGTCCTCGGCCTTGGTTTCGAAGTAGCCGAAGCTCGTGAACAGGTTCACCGCGAGGCTGAAGGCCCCGGGCCGGCTCCATCGCCTCGCGTCGGCGCAGATAAACTCGGCGCCCAGACCCAGGGCCTCGGCGCTTTCCCTCGCGGCTGCGATATAGGGCTCGGTGATGTCCACGCCGACGACCGGGTGGCCCTTGGCCGCGAACTCGAGGGCGTGCCTGCCCGGTCCGCAGCATAGGTCCAGCACGGGCGCGCCGGCGGGCGTGCCGGCGAGGGCGAGGATCGAATCGACGACCGACGAGGCCTCCGCCCAGCGCTCGCCGCCGAACAGGAGCGGCGCGTAGTCGGTCCAGAAGCCGTCGTCGGCGAACCAGCCCGAGTCCGCCCGCTCGCCCGCCTCCCCGGCCCCCGGCTTAGAGGGCACCGTGCTCGAGGGCCTGGCCCAGTACGTAGGTGAGGGTGTCGACGTCTATCTCGCCCGAGTCTATGGTGATCAGTTCCCGTATCTCCTCCCAGTCGGCGTGGGAGAAAGGCGTGCCGTCGTAGTCGGCGAGGAGTAGCGACCCGACGCCGGCCAGCCAGTCGATGGCGGCCGCGGATTCGACCGAGGAGCCCGAGCCGTAGCGCGACAGGAACGTCGTGAAGAGGGCCGCGAGCGTGTCGTCAGGCACCTTAGGCACCGTACGGGCGAAGAGCGCCCTCAGGGCGTCGAATTCGCGGTTCCCGGGATCCTTGCCCGAGCGGCGGGCCCAGTCGTCCAAATCGGACTTTAAGCGGTCTATTGCTTGCATGCCCCTATACTAACGATCTTGGGCGCCCGTGTTAATAGAGCCTTCGCCTACATGCCGAAGGCGGCGAGCAGGACGAGGAAGTTATACGTCGCGTGCGCCGCCGCCAGGGGAAAGAGGCCGTAGCCCTTGACGGTCGCCAGGGCCATCGCGGCGCCCATCAGGAGCGACGACGCTATGCCTTGGGGCCCCTGATAGGCGTGTCCCGCCGCGAATAGCAGCGTAGAGACGAGGATCGCCGGAATCCCGCCCGTTCCCCTCTCCCTGAGCGATCCTATGACGTACAGGCGGTAGAATAGCTCTTCCCGTAGCGCTACGGCCACGGAGAAGAGGGCGGCCAAGGCGACCGCCTCCGCCGGGCGCGCGCCCGCCGGCGAGGGGATGAACGCCCGCGCGGCCTCGCCGCCGAGACCGGCGAGGCCGATCGCGAGCGCCGATAGCCGCGAGGCGAGCGTTATCGCAATGAGCAGGAACCCGGCCTTGAAGGCGTCGCTCGGCGCTGGGCGCGAGACCCCGTATTCACGTAGAGCCCCCGAAGCGCCGATAATGACGAGTAGGAGCGCGAATTGCGATAGCGATTGGGCCGTTCCCGCCAAAAGCCATCCCGCCGCGTCGGCCGCAGGCCCGGTCGAGGAGGGGACGGCGCTCGGCGCGAGCATCGCGAGCGTCACGAGCACCGGCTTGGCCCAGGTACGAGGCGCGCTATCGGTATCCATCGCGCCAGTATATACTGTCCTGACGGAGCGTCGCCATGGTTACTCTACTCCTCGTCGTCGTCGTCGTACTCCTCCTCGTGACGCTTACCCTGCTCCTGCGCGGGGAGCGGCGATTCTCGCCGCTCGAGTACTTCGCGCGCGGCAAGGAGGTCGGGTTCACGCTATCGGAGGCCAAGGCCATCCTGGACATGGCGAGGATAGCCGGCGTGCCAGATCCGACGAGCGCCCTCTGGTCTATACGCGAGCTCGACGCCTGCATCAAGGCCTTCGGCAAGAAATTCCGCGCCGAGGGCAAGGAGCGGGATAGGAGTACGCTCCGCTTCATGGAGAAGGTCTACGAATTCCGTAAGCGCCTCGAATTCGAGCAGCCGAAGTATAAGGCCGGCATCACGAGCTCCCGCTATATCAGGGCTAATCAGAGGATACGCATACTCGTCGAGGGGATAGGAGTCTATTCGTCCACTGTCATCGACTCCAACGAGCGCTACCTCGTCGTATCGTACCCCGTGGGCGCCAGGATCCCGGCGAATTTCCAATGGAAGGGCTCTCGCATCTCCGTCTATTTCTGGAGGCAGGAGGACGCGGGCTACGTATTCGATACCTACGTGCTCGAGGACCTGCGGATACGCGATATACCGGTGCTACAGCTCGGGCATTCCGAGTCGCTCCTGCGCACCCAGAAACGCAAGTCGCTCCGCGTCCGATCCAGGATGCCGGCGTACCTGTACCTCCTCAAGCGGCTGGAGGGCGCGTACGAGAAGCCCGAGCGCGTCCCCGGGCTAAAGTGCGTCGTGCAGGACGTATCGGAGGACGGCGTCTCCGTCCTGATAGGCGGCAAGGCCAAGGTTGGCCTGCTCGTCAAGGCGCAGTTCTATATCGGGGACGATCAGATAGTCGTCAGCGGGACCGTCAAGGGCACGGAATACGACGCCGAGAAGAACCAGTCGCTGCTGCACGTCGAGGCGATGCTTCCCAGCCCGAGGATGCGCAACATGATCCGCTCCCATGTCTATAACGTCGGGGCCGGCGATAAGGAAGTTCTGTCGACGGAACTGGACGGTCGCCCCTTTTCGGTATAAATTCAAATAGATACGCCTGTATCGACCGTCTGTCGCTCTAAGGATTGGGGTAACGATGAGAAGAACCTACGCGATTTTCGCGGCGATACTGATCTCGGGGCTCGTGCGGGTCTCCGCGCAGGACTCGACCGAGCTGATCGATACGTATCGGCGGAATTTCATACGCTCTAGCCTCGGCACGAAGCTCGAGCTCCTGAAAGAAGCCTCGGCGTACGATAGCGTCGATATGGGCCCGCTCTACGACACGGCCGTGCAGTTCGTGCTCGGTAACGCGTCGCTCCTGGCCACCGACGCCATCCTCCGCGACATGTCGGTGCTTTCCGTCAACATGATAAGGAAGTACAAGTACGCGCCCGCCGCGGAGAATCTATGGCAGCTGTTCGGGGTCTATAAGGATAGCCTCGTGCGGGTCCCGCTCCTGCAGACGCTCGCCGACGTCGCGGGCGGGAACAAGACCATCCTGAAGGAGCTAAATTCCTATCTCGATACCCAGGTATCGCTCTTCAAGTCGGGCGTCAGGCTGGACCTCGCCGTGCTCGACGCGGCGGTCTTCGCGGTCGGCCGCCTCGGCGACTCCTCTTCGTTCCCCTACCTGTTCGCGGCGTATACCGCGTCGGTGAGCAAGGCCATCACGGATAGGGCCGGCGTCGCTATGGCGGCCCTTTCCGGCGACTACGCGGCCTTCCTCGCCGACGTCATCAGGACGAACCCTCCCGCCGAGAAGTCGGCCGCGCTCGAGGCGGGGCTTCGCGGCGACGCCCTGCCGGCGGAGAAGCGAGCCGAGCTGGCGGAGGTCGCCTTGTCGGTAGGCGTCTCGTACCAAAGCTCGGTGCCCGGGGACCAGGTCTTCATCGTCGCCCTACGCACCTCGGCGGCCAGGGAGCTGACGACGAGGGAGTGGCAGAAGGCCTCGCCGCTCGCCATCAAGCACTTCTACGATTTCCAGATACAGTACAACCGCGGCCAGGTGTCGAAATCCAATTTCCTCGAATCGATAGCCCTGCTCGGGGCGATGGGGACCACCGAGGCCGCCCAGGCCCTGTCGCTGTACCTCCAGCTCGTCAATATCGAGACGGAACAGGGAAAGTCCTTCGACGAGCAGGTCACCCTGGCCGTCGTTAATAACCTGGGCAGGCTCGGCGACAAGTCGGCCTTCGATTACCTCCTGTATATCGGGTACCTCCAGTATCCCGAGTCGGTCAAGAAGGCCGCGAGGGACGCGCTCCAGAAACTGCGCTGGTAGCCAGGTCCTAGCCGGATAGGCGGAACCGAACGCGCGGGTGCTCGCCCGCGCGTCTTCTTTAGGTGATACTCCAGACCGTTCTATCCTGCGCCCCCGCGATCCCGTTCGCGGCGGGGCTCGCCTTCGCCCTCTACCTGCCCCCGGGCCCCGCCTCGCGGCTCGTCGCCGCAATCGCCGCGATCGCCGCCGCTGTCGCGTCCCTGTATGCGTCCGCCGCCTCCGCGGCCTCCACGGCCTCCGCGGCCTCCGCGGCCTCCGCCGGGACCCCGTCCAGGCGGCGGCAGGCTGCCTCGCTCCTGGGCGCGGCGGCCTTCGGCCTAGGTTTCGGAGTCTTCTCCCACGCGCGGGCCGAGGCCGTCTCGGAGCGCTTCAGCCCCGGCTTCGCGGAGGCGGCCCCCGCGCGGGCGACGGCCTACGAGGGCCGGCTAGCGTCCGACCCGCGGCGCGCCGCGAGCGGCATGATCGCGCTAGAGGTGGAACTGAGCGCGGCGCGCTGTCCCGAAGGAGGGCTCGTCACCGCCTCGGGTCGCGTCGGCGTCTATGCCCGCTCCTCCTCGGGCGGCGCGGCCGGAGCTCAGGCGATGGGCCTCGTCCGCGGCCAACGGGTGCTCGTCTCCGCTGAGCGAGGCCTCGCCGAGCCTCGGGCTGGCCTGGGTCCCTGGCCGGACGCCTTGGCGGCGCGCGCCGTATTCGTAAGCGCCTCCGGCGTATCCGCCCTAGGCCCGCCGCCGCGCCTGGAGTCGGCGCGCGCCGCCTGTAGGCGCGGCCTCCTTGGCGCCCTGCGGACGGCAGGCGGGGAGGCCGGCCCCCTGCTCGAGGCCCTAGTCGTCGGCGTTCGCGACGACCTGGACGGCGGCCTGGCCGACGACTTCAGGAAGGCCGGCTGCGCGCACGTCCTCGCCCTCTCCGGCCAGCATGTCGGCGTGCTCGCGGCCCTCGCCTCCCTGGTGCTCGGTTTCGCGCTCGGTCCGTTCCGGGCGCGCGCGGCCGCCTGCGCGCTCGCCGGCCTATACCTGTTCGTAGTAGGCGCCTCGCCCTCGGTGGCCCGCGCCGTCGCCATGTTCTGGGCGGCAAGCGCCGCGGCCGCCCTCGATCGGCCTCAGCCGGCGCTAGCCACCTTAGCTGTCGTGTTCTGCGCCGCCGTCGCCGCGAGCCCCGCCGGCGCCCACTCGCTGTCGTTCAAGCTGTCGTACCTCGCCGTAGCCGGCATCGCCGTCCTGGGCCCGCCCATCGAGTTCGGCCTGCGACGGTGGCTGCCTCCCCCGTTCTCGGGCGCCTTGGCGACCGGGTTCGCCGCGCTAGCGGCCGCGGCCCCCGTATCGATACTGGCCTTCGGTACCGTCAACCCGTTCTCCCCGGTCTCGAGCGCCGTAGCCGGAGTCCTCGTCGCCGCCCTCATGTGGGTCGGGATAGCCCTCGCCGCGATAGTGGCCATCTTGCCGGCGGCCGCGGCCGGCGTCGCCGCGCCATTGGCCGCGGCCGCCTGCGCCGTGCCGTACCGCGCCTTGGCCGTATCCATGGGGCTAGCCGCGCGGTTGCCCTCGCTGTCCGCCGAGTCGGAGCCGGGGCGCCTCTCGGCCGTCGTTGCCCTCGGGGCCGCCTTCGTGTATGCTTGGCCGTATGCCTCCTATTACGCCTACGGACGTTCCGCTACCCGTCAACTACGACTCCCCGACCGACCTGTCCGCCCTCCTCGAGGGCCTCGGCCTGGGCATGCGCAAGAAGTACGGCCAGAACTTCCTCGTCTCGGGCCACGCGCGTCGCCGCATCGCCGCCCTCTTCGAGGCGAGGCCCGGAAGCCGCGCCTGGGAGATAGGGCCGGGGACGGGCTCGATGACGCGCGAGGCGCTCGTCCTGGGCCTCGCGGTATCGGCCTTCGAGATCGATAAGGGCTTCGCCGAATTCATCCGCGTCTCCTACGGCGCGATCCCCGGATTCGAGCTGTACGAGGGCGATTTCATGAAGACCTGGCGCGCCGCGCTCGACGCCTCCGGCGCGCCGGACCTGGCCTTCGGGAACCTCCCGTACAACGCCGCCGGGGCCATCATCGCGGCGCTGATAGAAGGGGGCTCCAGGCCTAGGCGCATGGTGTTCACCGTGCAGAAGGAGGCCGCCCAGAGGATATGCGCCCATCCTTCCACCAAGAACTACTCCGCGTTCTCCGTGCTGTGCCAGTCGGCGTACGCGGTCAAGTCGGCGTTCGACCTCCCTCCCGGCGTCTTCTGGCCCCAGCCTCGCGTCACCTCCGCCGTCGTCGTGATGTCGACCCGGGCGGACGCCGTGCCGTACGCCGGGGACAGGGCCTTCACGGGCTTCACGCGCGCCTGCTTCAGCTCCAGGCGAAAGACCCTGCGCAACAACCTCAAGGCCGCGGGCCATACCGAAGAGGCCCTCGCCGAGGCCTGCGCGTCGGTCGGAGTATCGCCCGACGCCCGCGCGGAGACCCTGTCGCCGGAGTCGTTCTCCGCGCTCTACGCCGCCGTCAAGAAGCCCGCCTCGGCGTAGCGCCGTCTCGGTTGCGAGACTTGCCAGGCGTCGTTCTTTCCCGTATCATCGCGTATTATGACCGATGTACATCTTACCGTCGTAGATGAAGATACTCTCGATACCATACTCGCCGAGGACGTGGAATTCTCGGGCGTCATGGTCTTCAAGGATCCCATGATGATCAAGGGCCGAGTATCCGGCTCCATCGTCGCGGAGAGCGATCTGCATATAGACGAGAAGGCCGTGGTAGAGGCCGACGTAAGCGCCAGGAACGTCACCGTCAGGGGTACCCTCAAGGGAAATATCACCGCCGTCGGCCGAGTCGAGCTCTTCGCGACGTGCAGGGTCGACGGGGACGTTACCGCCGCCGAGGTCACTATGGAACCGGGCTGCCGCTTCAACGGAATCTGCTCCATGACCGGTCCAGCCGATGCGACGCGTGCCTAGCGTCCCCCCGCGCCGGTCCCGTCGCCGCCCCGTCGCCGCCGCGCTCGTCGCGCTAGCCCTCGCCGCCCAGGCCGTCCTGGGCCAGCCCGCCGGCGCGCAGGCGAGGCCCGACGCCCTCAAGATGTACAAGGAAGGCCGCTACGAGGAGTCCAAGGCGACCTGCCTCGCCGAGATAGCCTCCGATCCCTCGAATATCGAGTCGTACGTCGTGCTCGTCTGGAGCCTCCTGTCGCTGGAGCGCTACGCCGACGCGGAGCTATACGCGGCCAAGGCCTATACGACCATACGCAAGGATCCCCGCATCGTGGAGGCCCTAGGCGAGGCGGCGTACTACCTCGGGAAGAACGAGCTGGCCCTGGAGCGCTTCAAGGATTATATTAACCTCCTTCCGGACGGCGCGCGCATAGGGACGGTGTATTACATGACGGGCGAGACCTACCTCCGGCTCGTCAAGCTCGAGCACGCGGATATAGCCATGCGCACCGCCTTGCAGTACGAGCCCAATAACGCCCGCTGGTGGGCGAGGCTGGGCTACGTCCGGGAACGCGCCTCGGAATGGGCCCTCGCGATGGCCGCGTACGACGCGGCCCTAGCCATCAATCCCGGCCTCGTCGACGCTCAGCGCGGCCGGGAGCGCGTGCTGGCGCGTACCCGGCGCTAGCGTGGGGGCTAACGAAGCGCTTCGGGTAGCGTTCCGCACCTTCGGCTGCAAGCTTAACCAGGTCGAGACTGAGACTCTGGCCGCGCGCTTCGAGGTCGCCGGCGCCTCTATCGTCGGTCCCGACGACGGCGCGGACCTCGTCGTGTTCAATACCTGCACCGTCACCAGCAAGGCGGAGCAGAAGGCCCGCCGCGAGATGCGCCTGGCCCTCCGCCGCAATCCCGACGCGGTAGCTGCGGTCACCGGCTGCTACGCCGAGCTTGACCCGGAGGCGCTCGCCGCCGTCGCCCCCCGGACCGTGGTCCTGCCCGGTAGCCGCAAGGACGCCCTCGGCGGCATGGCCGAGGCCTTGGTCGCGGCCCGCCTAGAGGGCCTCGACCTCCTGGACGAGCTTCGGCGCCTCGCCGCGGCCGCCTCCGGCGGTCTTCCCGACCCTTTCTCGTTCGTACCCGGCGAGGCTCGCTTCCGCTCCAGGGTGCAGCTCAAGGTCCAGGACGGCTGCGACAACCGTTGCGCGTACTGCCGCGTCTGCCTGGCCCGCGGGCGTTCCGTATCGCTCGATCCCGACGAGGCGCTACGCCGCGCGACCAGCCTCGCGGCCGCCGGCGTTCCCGAGATAGTCCTTACCGGCGTCAACCTCTCCCAGTACCGCTCAGGCGGCGTCGGTTTCCCCGGCCTGCTAGAGCTCCTCGTCAGGGGCGTTCCCTCGGCCGCCTTCCGCGTCTCCTCGTACGAGCCCGATCGCGCCGACGCCGCCTTCATGGGCGCGTTTTCCCTGCCCGGAGTCAGGCCTCACCTCCACCTGTCGGCTCAATCCGGCTCCGATAGGGTCCTCCGGGCCATGGGCCGCCGCTACGGCCGCGACGACGTCCTCAGGGCGGCGGAAGCCGCGCGCTCCGTTCGCGACGACCCGTTCCTAGGCGCGGACATTATAGTCGGCTTCCCCGGCGAGTCCGACGACGACTTCCGCGACACCGTAGGCCTCCTCGAGCTCATGCGCCCGGCCTGGGTACACGCCTTTACCTTCAGCCCGAGGCCGGGTACCCGAGCCTTCGACATGAAGCCCCGCGTACCCGAGCGCGTGGCGGTCGAGCGGGCGGCCGTCGTCCAAGCCATCGCCGATCGCGGCAAGCTCGAGTTCGCGCGCAGCCGGATAGGCAAGACGCTCGTCGCCGTCGTCGAGGACGGCGGCGACGAGGCCGTCCTCGGCGACGCGAGGCGCGTCTTCGCGACCTCGGCGGAGTACCTGAAGCTGGAGGTCCGCGGCGTCCCGGCGGGTTTCCACGGCTCGTGCGCCTGCAGGGTAATAGGCCTTTCGGACGGTGATGGCAGCGCCGATCTCGTTTCGATTTTTATTTAACTAATTTGATGTATTGGATATATTCTACAGTTGCTCCCCTTGATTAACGCGATTAATGTGTTACACTTGAGATAGAGTGTCGTCGAACATCGGTGAGGCGTCGACGGCGAGGAGGTTTACGATGAAACGGACTATCACGATCGTATTGACCGCGGCGGTCGCTCTCTCGATGACGGCTTGCGACGCGCTCGACGCTATCCTGCAGGTAAACATTTTCGCGCCTTTGTACGAGGTCAGCGCGACTAAGATCGAAGATTCGAAGGGAGACGCTCAGGCCCTCCTCGAGCAATCCGAGAGCGACACGTTCTACGAGACGCTCGCTGATCCTAAGAACGCGACCTTGAAGACCGAGGTCCTCGCGACGATCGACGCCGCCATAGCCGCGGCGACGACGCCGGCGGTTATCCAGGACCTGACGCTCCTCGGCGCCGAGATAGAGCTGAAGACGACGGGGGGCGACGAGGTCGTCAATAACGTCGCCGCGGTGCTCGTCGATCAGAGCGCCATACAGGACCCCGTCTCGGGCGAATTGGATCCCGCGAGGCTCTTGACAGCCATCATGCCCGCGAACGTCGTCTCGAGCGACGGGACGGTTACGGACGCCGCCGCCTTCAAGGCGATAATCGACGGCTTCGTGGCCGCGGACGCGTATTACACGGCCCTCGGGACGAGCCTCGACGGCGGGACCTACGCCGATACGACGGTGAGCGCGGGCGCGGTCGCCCAGAGCGCCCTGGTATCCGCCATGATCGCCGGCATCACGCCTCCGCCCGGAGTCAGTTCCGGCGAGTACTTGCTCGACATCGTCAACGGCGAGGCGGCCGCGCCCGCGGATTTCGCCTTCCCCGATATGGCGGCCGGGTCTCCCCTCGGCAACCTATTCACCGCCGCGGGCATCGATCTCGCGACGCTAGCCTTCTAAGGAGGAAGCCATGAAACGCACTATATCGGTAGTATCGATGCTCCTCCTGCTCGGAGGCGCGGTCTTCGCCCAGGAAGCGACGCGGCTCGACGCCGCGGCCCCCAAGGACGCCCGCACCATGGCGATGGGCGGCGCCTTCATCGCGATGAGCGAGGGCTACCAGAGCCTCTACGGCAACCCCGCGTCCTTCGCCGACAAGAAAGCCGAATTGACCCTTATCTCGATGACGCCATGGGTCTACGTAAGGCCCACTACCTCCAATATCGAGACGTTCCAGTCCATCGTAGGGGCGGGCGACGATACGGGCGCGATGATCGGCGGCATCTCCGACCTCGTGGCCGACAACGGCTTCGGCGGCGGCGTGTCCGCCGGCCTCGGCTGGGTAGGCAAGGGCCTCGGCCTCGGCGTCGTCGGCGGCGGCGAGGTCTACGTATCGGGCGAGAACCTGATCGGGGCGACCGGCACGCTCGACGGCTCGATGGCGGCCGTCGTCGGCATAGGAATACCCCTGCAGCTCGGGCCGTTCCGGCTCCAGGTGGGCGGCGACGTCAGGCCGTACCTGAGGATGACGGGCGACGTGGTCGCCGCGGGGCTCGTCGGGGGTTTACTCGGCAGCGGCTCGGGTTTCGATCCGATGTCCCTGCCGGTCGATCTCGGCTTCGGCCTCGCGGTCGACCTGGGAGCCAAGCTTGACCTCGGGAACCTGCTGTCGGTGGGACTGGCCATCCGCGATATATCCACGAAGCAGAACTTCTCGAGCACGACGCTCGGCGGCGCTCTTGAGAAGATCCAGTCGGGCGATCTAGCGGCCGGCGCGAATCCCGTCGAATACGCCGCCCTGCCAAACATCACCCTCGGCGCGAGCCTGACGCCCATTCCGGTCGGGCTCCGGAAGCTCATCGACGTCACGGTCATCGCCGAGATCCAGGATCCCATTAGGGTGATCGTAGAGCAATCCACCCCGTGGAACCTATTCCACCTGGGCGTGGAGGCCGACCTCCTCGGGGGCCTCCTGGCGGTTCGCACGGGCCTCAACAAGGGCTGGATCAGCCTGGGCGCGGGGCTCGACCTGTTGATCATGGAAGTGAACGTAGCCGTCTTTACCGAGGAACTGGGACTGAAGCCCGGCTACCAGCCCAGGACGGGCATATCGGCGGAAGTGGCCATACGGTTCTGATGAAAACCGGTCGCCGCGCCGATACTAGATACGAGAAAAGGAGCGGCGACGATGAAAGAACGTAGATCGAGAGCCGCGGCTACGGCCGCGGCCTTCACGGGCATCATGCTCCTGTCCGCCTGCCAGCAATTCTTCACGACCACCCTGGCCGCTCCCTTGGCGCGCGCGTCGTATACTATCCCGGCTGACCTTTCGGTAGCCGACGCCTCCGCGCTCCTCGAGGAGGCCTTGGCCTCGGGGGACGCCGAGATGGCGGCCGCCCTCGTGACGCCCCTGCTCGCCGCCGCCGCCGCCGCCGCCGAGGCGGATCCCGCTAGCGCGGCATACCAGGAAGCCGCGGCCGCCCTCCTGGACGCCTCGATCCTGGCGTCCGGCGTCGGGCCCGCGATGACGACCTTGGCGACCGGGTTGCTGGGCGGCGACGTATCGACGGTGACCGAGGAGCAGGCCGCGGCGATGCTCTCCGCGTTCGACGGCGTCTCCCTCGACGATACCGCCGAGAGCGCGCTTCTCCTCCTCGCGGCCTATCCGCCTGCCGATATCAGCTCCGAGGACGCCTATGCCGCGGGACTAGCGCTCCTCGCCGACTCGTATAGCGACGCCGGCGGATCGCTTTCGAATCCGGCTAGCCTGTCGGCGGAAGACCTTACGGCGCTCGAATCGGATCCTTCGTATCTAGTCGGACTGTCGTTGCTTATGCTCGGCGCGTCCATCGACGCCGCGAGCGGGACGCCGAGCGTCCTCGGCGGACTCCTGGACGGATTTTCCCTATAGATGGAATTCATATACGCATGGCGTCGAGCCGATGATGTTGATAGCATGAAACTGCCCTGCGAGGTCCGGCCATGAAACGATACGCATTGCTCTGCGCCGCGATGGCGCTGGTACAGTTCGCGCACGCTCAGACGGTGGAGCCGTTCTCGTTGCCTTCGGCCCGGATGGCGGCCGTCGGCGGTCCGCACGCCGCGAGCGTCTCCGGCGTAGACGCCATATTCGAGAATCCGGCCGGCTTCGCGGCCGAGACCGCTGAGCTAAGCGTATCGGCCCTCGTCGCGAACGCCTCGGGGCCCGTCTTCGATATAGCGGGCATGCTGGTCGGCGGATCAGACATAATGGCCGCGTTGCCCGCCCTCTTCGACGCCGGCGGCCGGCTGTATATGCAGGCGGACATCCTCGGCCCGCTGGCCTTCGGCTACGCGGGCAAGGGCCTCGGCTTCGGCCTGTTCAACCGGTCGGTCGTGACCCTCAACGCCGCTTCCCTATTATCGGTAGCCTACTCGGTATCGGAGGAGATAATGCTCGCCGGGGGGTACGCTTACCGTTTCACGCTAGGCGAGAGGCAGGTCCTGGACGCGGGAATCATGCCTAAGGGCTTCATCCGCGCTACCGTCGGCCAGAGAGCCTCCATTACCGAGATCCTCGCGATGGTGAGCGACCCGACGGCGGTCCTCGGCAGCCCCTTCTCCATGACGTCGGGCGTCGGCTTCGACGTGGGCGTCCGGTGGTCGTACGACGACGTCATAGCCCTCGGCCTCGTGTGCCGCGACGCGTACTCTCCCGCCATGGTCACGAGCTACGATAACTATACGGCCTTCGCGGAGAGCCCTAGCACCGGCTCGTCGGCGTACGCCGTGGTGCCCGCAGACCTGGCGTTCGGAGTCGCCTACGAGGCGCCCTTCGCCATCCTGAACGCGCTCGGGGCGGACCTCGTCGTGCTAGTCGACTACGTCGACATACTCGACCTTTTCTCTACGGTTCCGCGCAACCCGATACTCAACGTGAGGGTCGGCCTCGAGCTGACCCTGCTCGACATCCTGTCGCTCAGGGCGGGAATCAAGGACGCGCTCCCGACCGCCGGATTCGGCATCGACCTGTCGGCCTTCTCATTCTCATTGGCAATGTACGGGCGGGAACTGGGCATAGAGCCGGGAGCCCGGCCCGTGTTCAACCTGCTCGTGGCGTTCGACTTCAGGTACTGACGGCCGAGGCCTCAGGCCCTGGGCGAGGCCTTCGGCGTTGACACTGACGGGCGCCGGAGGGTATTGTCGTTCCCGCGCTCGCGAGCCGCTAGCTCATTCGGTAGAGCAACGCCCTTTTAAGGCGTGGGTGCGGAGTTCGAACCTCCGGCGGCTCATTTTTCCCGCTTCCCGTTTTCCGCTACCAGCCGCTTCCCGGAAACCGTCGATTCCCGTTATTAGGCTAATACTATATACCGAGCGGCTTTTCGTTCCTCGGGTTGCGCCGGGACTGGGGCGCGTCAGCCCGGCTTCGCGCCCGGCTCAGGTCTAGCCGGCCCCGGGCTAGCCTACTCCACGTCGATAAGCTTGATGACGCAGCCCAGGCTCGCCTGGAAGATGAACGACGTCGCGGCCGGGCTGCGCCCCGCGAGCAGGCCGGTGCCGAAGACGTAGACGCCGCTATCGAGGCCCGCGACCAGTGTGAGCCTCGGGTTCAGTATCGCGCTTACCGTGGCGCCGAGCACCACGGCGCCGAGGCCGTCCGCCGTGGAATCGGAGTAGGTGCGCGTCATGCTCCTGTAGCCGAGCTCGGCGAAGACGCGATACGGAGCGCCTTTCTGATGCACGTCTACCGAGAAGAGGTAGTTAGTGGAGCCGTCGACGAGCGGGTCGCCCGTCGAGACTATCCTCGTGTAGCGTTTAGTTATCATCGAGACCGAGCATATCGCGTTATACACGTACCATCCCGCCGATAGTTCGGATAGTTCCTGCGAATAATCTCCGGCCGCCGCTAGGCCCGCTCCCATCGAGGACTCGGCCTTTGCCGAGAAGAACGCGATCCCGGGAGCCTCGAGCTTGAAGCCGATGTTGATCCCCGCCTTGAGCGGGCTCGCAACCGAGTTGAAGGCTCCGACCATGGGGCCCGCGCTGATGCTCGCTATGCCCGTCTCGTAGGTGACTATGCCCCTGACTATGTTCCTGAGGACCGTGTCGGTCTCGTACTCGGCCACGAGCGAGAAGCCGTCGCCCAGGTCCTCGGCGAAGGCGGCGCGGCCGCCGTATAGCCACAGGTTAGCCGGGTATACGGCCTCGGCCATCGGCGACTCTCCGGCCCAGGGCAGGCCCAGGTTGCCGAAGAAGGCGCCCGCCTCTATGTCGAGCGAATAGGCGGGGACGGACAGCGCCATGGCGAGGACCGCCGCGTAGAGTATCGTCGATTCGGTCCCAAAGCGCTTCGGTCGTATCGTCATATAAGGCTCCTTGTCGTCTTCGTGCCGTCGATCAGAAAGCGGTCGAGATGCCTACCGTCGGCATGAACATGCCGTACCACGGGTCGGGGAACGGGAAGGCCCTGATCGCCAGCCGGATGTCCCAGCGGACGCCGTTCCGGATAGTCTGCAGGTAGGGCGCCGCGTCCATGGTCAGGGTATTCGTGTCGAGGTTGGGATTGTACGACAGCTCCGCCTCGACTCCGCTCCTGAACGAGCCTTCGGTTATGGCGCCGAATCCTATGTCGAAACGGAATTCCATGGCTCCTGACTCGCTCGTCGCTCGCTGCAGGTAGTAGGCGGGGTGGAAGAAGAGGCTGAGGACGAGCTCGCCTGGGCCGAAATCGACCCGCGGCTCGAACATGAAATAGAGCATGTCCATGCGGAACGCCTCGGTCGGGTCCCAGCGCGGGATGCCTATCTGCGCGTAGAAGTCGCCTATGGCTCCCGTATCGAAGTAGAAGAGCAGCCCCGCGCGGTATACGCCTACGGCGGAGACCGGGAAGGACGCCCCGGCGAAGGCTTCAAGCTTGACGTTGTCGGCGTCCACGAGGGCTCGGGCGTCGAGCGAGTAGTACCCCGCGCCTAGCCACGAGTCCTGGTACGCGTAGAGATAGGGCCGGATGGATTCCAGCGGATACGAGAAGCGCAGGCCGGTGCCGTAGGCCTCGTGGAGGCCGTCGTAGCGACGGCTGGGATCGCCTCCTATGCCGTCGGGGTAGTACATATAGCCGCGGAACTTAGTGGCGAAATCGCTGGCGCCGAAAAGCGTCGTGAAGTCCGAGCCGGAGCAGAACGTATCGAGGTGGCCTACGAACGTCGCCATTTCCAGCGGCGTGCCGAATAGCCCCTTTACCTGAATCGCCACCGTCCGTAGCGACAGTCCCGTCGCGGCCTCGAGGTTAGAGGCCGACTCGGCCAGGTCGGCCAGGGTCGCGTCGGCGGGTACGCTCGTAAGCGACTCGGCGGCGCGGAGGTATTCCTCGACCGCAGCGGTCCTGAATCCGAGCTTGAACCATGCGTCGAATTTAGCCCCGCCCTCTATCAGCATATCTATGCCGACTCGCGTAGAGAGCTCGAAAGCGCCCGCGGCGTTGAGGCGGCCGTTCGTGAGGAGGCCGATATACGGTATAGACAGGTCCGCGCCGAAGGCCGAGGCGGCGACGCAGGCTAGCATCAGGACAATGGCGCTTTTCTTAGGCATGGTAACGCTCCCGCTCGCTCGATATCCGTCAAAGTAGAATTTAGCGTAGAATCTCTAATAAAGCATCGGCAATTCGGCCCTTTCTCATGATAGCCGAGCTGGCATCGACATCGCCGGTCTTCCCTTGACTAATCCTTCGTTACGTATAAGACTACAGGGATAATGAGCGATTATCTCGACCCGAACAACCAGGAACTTCTCAAGGATTTTTTCGCCGAGGCCCGCGCCCAGGTGGACGTGCTCGAGCAGAATATCCTCGTCCTCGAGAACGATCCAACCAACTACGACGCCGTAGACGAGATCTTCCGCGCCGCGCATACCCTAAAGGGCGGCGCCGGCACCGTCGAGATGACGGAACTCGCCGGATTCACCCACGTCATGGAAGATCTCCTCGACGCCATCAGGTCGAAGGCCGTGAGCGTCGACGAGGGCGTCATCGATTCGCTGCTCGCCGGAATCGACGTCATCAAGGCTATGCTCGATTCCAGGTCGGACGGAGAGCCGTATACTGTAGATACGAGCGACCTCAGGGCCCGCCTCGAGGCGTTCATTCCCGTCAAGGGAGCGAAGCCCGCGCCGAAGAAGGCTCCCTCCGCGCCCCCTCCCGTTCAGGCCGCCGCGAAGCCGGCGCAACCGTCCTCCCTCTCCGAGTACGAGCTGCTCGAGATGCGCGAGGCCGCCGGGGCCGATAGGAAAGTCTACCTGCTGACGGTAAACTTCGACGAGACTAACGTGATGAACACCGTCAGCGCGATTCACGCCTTCGCGGCGCTCCGGGAGTCGGGGACCGTCCTCAAGACGGATCCGGATTTCGAGAGCCTGTACGAGGACGTATTCCATCCCGTCGTCAAGTACTACATCGCTACGAATCGCGGGCCGGACGACCTTATCGCCGCCGTCGATATCCCCGACGTCGTCACCTCGGCCACCGTCGAGTCGGTCTCGGCGGACGGTTCGGTAACATCGGCTCCTTCCGCCGCCCCGGCTACGAAGGCCGCTCCAGCCCCGATAGCGGCTCCCGCTCCCCAGCCCGTCGCGGCCCCTCGGCCCGTCGCGGCTCCCGCGGCGACTCCCTCGGCCGCGTCGGCTCCGGCGCCCGTAGCGGCTCCGGCGCCCGTAGCGGCCCCGGTATCGGCCGCTCGCGCCGACGAGGAGCGCGAGGATCACGAGGAGAAGGCCGCCGACGCGAAGAAGGCCTCGAGCCAGTCCGGGACCCTGCTCCGCGTAGATTCGAAGCGCATCGACAATCTCCTTAACCTCGTCTCCGAGACGGTCATCAATAAGGCGACCTTCAACCAGATAAGCACCCGCTTCACCGAGCTGCAGGGCGGCTTCCAGGCGTCCCAGGGCCAGATCCGCGAGGGGCTGAAGGACCTCTTCGACGAGCTTCCCGATTACCTCGCGTCGATACAGGCCGGGCGCTCGGTGAAGGAGATCAAGAAGGAAGTCCTAGAGAAATACAGCGGCCTGTACTCCACGTTCGACGCCTTCGAGACGGAGCTTAAGACGAACGTGGCTAAATTCCGCTCGACCGCCCAGAACCTCGGCCGCATCACGAGCGAGCTGCAGGAAGGCGTCATGCGCATCCGCATGGTGCCTATAAGCCAGATCTTCAGCCGCTTCCCTCGGCTCGTAAGGGACCTGTCCAAGAACCTCAACAAGAAGGTCAACCTCGTCATCGAGGGCGAGGATACCGAGCTCGACAAGTCCGTCATCGAGGACCTCCTCGACCCGCTAATGCATTCAGTCCGCAACGCCCTCGACCACGGGATAGAGAGCGTCGCGGACCGGAAGGCCGCCGGGAAGCCCGAGGAGGGCACGGTCATGCTGCGCGCCTCCAACGAGGGCAACATGATCATCATAGAGATAGCGGACGACGGCAAGGGCATCGACGTCGAGGCGGTCAGGGCCAAGGCCATCGAGCGCGGCATCATACACCCCAACAAGGTCCTCACCGACATCGAGTCGTTCAACCTCATATTCGACCCGGGATTCTCCACCGCCGCCAAGATAACGAATATCTCCGGGCGCGGCGTGGGCCTGGACGTCGTCAAGCGGCAGATAGAGAAGCTTAACGGCTCCGTTACCGTGTCCAGCCAGCGCGGCAAGGGGAGCAAGTTCACCATAAAGCTGCCGCTGACACTCGCGATAATACAGGGCCTGCTCGTCCGCGTCGGCAGGGAAACGTACTCGATCCCGATCACGAGCGTCATAGAGAGCCATCGGATCAAGCCGTCCGAGATACGGATGATAGACAACTACGAGGTCTTCAACGTACGCAACGACGTCGTATCGCTCCTGCGCCTCAATAGGCTATTCCGTATCCAGACCGACGAGCGGAGCGACTACTGCTTCGTCGTCATCGTAGGCACGAGCGACAAGAGGGTAGGCCTCATGGTCGACTCGCTCATAGGCGAGGAGGACGTCGTCATCAAGCCGCTGCGCGACCAGTTCACCAACTCGCCCGGGATAGCGGGCGCGTCGATACTCGGCGACGGCTCGGTATGCCTCATAATAGACGTGAGCCAGCTCCTGGAGCTCGGCCAGAAAAAAGAGCTCGAGGAGCGTCAGCGCCTCGAACTGACAATACGATGACGACGGAAGCGAGAATCGCATGAGCGTACAGGCAGCCGAGAGGCGCGAGGCCGATGCCAGGCCTGACGATAAGAAGGAACGCGCCGAGAAGGTCGATTTCAAGATGGTGACGTTTTCCTTGGCGGGCAAGGAATACGGCATCGATATAATGAACGTCAAGGAGATAGCGAGCGCGGGCCGGTTCACCTACGTCCCTAACGCGGCTCCCTTCGTAAGGGGCGTCTACAACCTCCGCGGCGACATCATCTCGATAATCGACCTCAGGACAATGTTCCACCTGCCGGCGGGACGCAAGGACGACGACGCGCTCGAGAGCCTACTCATCCTACGGGTCGGGGACCACGTGTTCGGGGTCATCGTCGACAATATCGACAAGGTCGTCGGCGTCTCCAGCGCGGGCATCCAGCCTCCGCACCCTATCTTCGGCGATATCAACGTCAAGTACATAAAGGGCATCATCGAGAACCTCGGCAAGCTATACATAATCCTAAACGTGGAGAAGCTCTTCGCCCCCAAGAGCGACGAGGAGCCTTCCGCCCAGGCCGCGCCCGCGGCGATGATGGCCGCGCCGACGCCCGCGGCCAGGGACGCCTTCCCGGGCGCGGCTCCCGTAGATACCGGGGACGTAAACGCCGACTTCATCCGCGAGACGCTGTTCGCCTTCAAGCGCTTCGGCGTCTCGGCGGTAAACGAGGGATGGTTCAAGGCGAGGTACGCCGAATGGTGCTCTTCCCGCGCCGCCGCCGACGTGCAGCTCAAGGAGCAGACGGAGGCCGACCAGTTCCTCGAGCCGTTCTACTCGCCGTGCACGGGAGAGCTCTGGTCCGAGGCCTACGCCGAGGCGATGATGGCCGCCTTGCCCAGGATCAACTCCAATTCGATCAACGTATGGAACCCCGGTTGCGGGAAGGGCTACGAGACCTACTCGATGGCCGTAATGCTCAGGAGGGCGTACCCGGAGGCCCGAATAAAGATATGGGCCAACGATTCCGACCTTCTCGCCATCTCCATGGCGCCGAATATGGTATTCACTCCCGAGGACGTCCCCGAGATGTATAGGGAGATGATGGTGAAGGGAAGGAACGGGTATACCTTCAATCAGCCGATCAAGGACTCGATATTCTTCGAGTTCCACGACGTGATGAACAGCAACCCGGTCCCTCCGGTAGATATAGTGCTTAGCCGCGATACCGTCTCGTTCCTATCGTCGGCCGATCAGAATAAGTTGCTCGCCGATTTTAGCGAGAAGGCCAAGCAAGGCGGCGCCGTGATCCTCGGATCGAGCGAGCGGATGCCGTCGGACGGATGGAACCGGGCGAACGTCGAGGTCGTCTCGGTTTATGTGAAGGGGGCCTAGTATGGCCCTGAACGCAGCGCACGGGAGAACGGCATGAGAGTAGAGTATATCAATCCATTCGTCGAGAGCGCCTTCAACGTCATGAAGGAAGTGCTCTTGGCTGACGTGAAGCGCGGCGAGCTGTACCTAAAGTCGACCTCCATGCCGGTCATGGGCGTCGCGGCCATAGTCGGGCTCGCGGGGGACGTAGAGGGCCGCGTATTATTCGATATGGATAGGCCTACGGCGCTCAAGATCGCGTCGGCGATGAACGGCGAGGAGATCACGACCATGGACGACCTCGCCAAGGCCACGATCACCGAGCTCGCCAATATGATCACCGCCCAGGCGGTCACGAAGCTGCACGAGCTCGGGTTCCGTTTCGACCTGACGCCGCCGGCCATATTCACCGGGGACAATATGGAGGTCTCGAACCAGGACGTTGAGGCCCTCATCGTCCCTATGGAGACCCCGCAAGGCAAGGTCGAGATAAACGTCGCCATCCGGGAACGGGCATAGGGAGGCGGCGCATGAAGACTAAAGAAGATTTCCCGTCGATCAACGAGCGCGTCCCCGAGGGCCAGCGCCCCGACGGCGTCCCGTTCAGGGTGCTCGTCGTCGACGACTCCATGTTCGTCGCCAAGCAGATAACCCAGATCCTGACCTCCGAGGGCTACGACGTCGTCGGCCAGGCGGCGGACGGCCTCCAGGGACTGGAGCGCTACAAGGAGCTCTATCCTAACGTCGACCTGGTCACCATGGATATCACGATGCCGAACATGGACGGCCTGACCGCTCTGTCCAAGATAATCGAATTCGACAAGAACGCCCGCGTCATTATGATAAGCGCGCTTGGCAAGCAGGACCTCGTGAAGCAGGCGCTGCTCACCGGAGCCAAGAACTACATAGTCAAGCCGCTGGACCGGAAGAAGGTGCTCGAGCGCATTTCTCACGTATTATCGAAGTGACGCCTCCCGGTGATTGACAAGCCGGGCGCCGCTCTGGTATAAAAACCCGTCGACGCGTAACGCGTAGCTTTTAGCGAAGCGGGAACGCCGGCACGGTTAGGGCGGTTAGCTCAGTTGGTTAGAGCACCAGTATGACACGCTGGGGGTCACAAGTTCGACTCTTGTACCGCCCATTTCGATTCGAGGCCGTCCTGATGGGCGGCCTCGATCATTTTAAACGCAGCTTTAGTTGAGAGGCTCTCCGCAGATCAACTCCGGGATTTGGCTGTTGTCCATGGTCCCGGAAAAGCGTCTCGAGCCCGCTCCCCACGCGTACACGGGGACGTTCACGGCGCTATGGGCGGTCGTGGAGAACTTGCCTGAGACGCTGCCGATCCCGCCCGAGACATCGATGAGCCCGCCTGTCTCGTGGTCGGCCAGGACGAGTATCAGCGTATCGGACCCGCCGGCCGCCCGCTCGAGCGCCGCCTTGACGGCCTCGTTCAGCTCCAGTAGCTCATAGACGGCGCGCATGAGGTCGTTGGCATGGCAGGCGGTATCGATGAGCCCGCCTTCGACGACGAGGAAGAACCCGTCGGGGTCGGCCGATAGAAGTTCTAGCGCCTTGCGCGTCATCGAGCCGAGGCTCGGTAGATCGCCGAGTCCGTCCGCCATGTACGGCATAGGCCCGGAGCCGAATTGGCCGCTGACGCGCATCGATTCGGAAGCGCCTCGGGGATTCGCGAGCGCCGCGAGGCCGGCCTCGTCGACAACGACCGCGTAGCCGTTGGCCTCGGCTAGGCCGGCGCTTATTCCGTAGCCGCCGCCTCCGAGCATCAGGTCCGGCCCCGCGCCGGCGAACATGTCCGCCGCTATGGCGTCTGTCATGGAGCGGGACGCCCGGTGCGCCGCGAAGGCCGCCGGCGTCGCGTCGCTCAGGTGCTTGGTGCTTACGATTCCCGAGGCTTTCCCCATGGACTCGTAATGCTCGAGCAGGGTAAGGAGCGGCGAGCCGTCCCCAGGTAGGCGTACGCTTATGACGCCGTTGTTCACCTTGACTCCGGTGGCGATGGCCGTGGCCGCGGCCGCGGAATCCGTTATGGCCGAGTCGGCGGAACGCGTGGTAAGGCTGCCTCCATGGGGGAAGGCCTGGAATACGAGCCCCGCCTCGATCCCCGAGCTATAGAGGCTCGCGGCCCTTACCTGCTCCGGGCCCATGCCGTCGCCGACGAAGAGTATCACGTTCCTCGGGACTGCTTCCTGGGCGCCGGGCCATTCGCAGGCTCCCGAGCCCAGGATGAGCGTTAGGGCTAGTATCGAGCGGATTCTCGTACGCATAGCGCTAGTATAATGCCCGCGGCGTGGCGCCGGGGTGAGATTCGCGAAGGCTAGAGTATGCCCGCTTCCTTTAGCGCCGCGCGGGCGTCGAGCCTCGGGCGCGGCAGGCCCTTAGGCAGGAAGCCCGAGAGCGGCCGCTCCGGCTCGCCCTCGTCGGCCCAGGCCGATAGCGCGGCGTCCAGGGGAGCGGTCCAGCGCTCGGAGCGCTCCTCGCCGCGGAACGAAAGGTCGCCGAGCGCGAACGAGGTCCTGGGGGCTATCGGCTCGAGGCTGGGCCGCTCCCCGCGTTCCCACGATGCGTACATGGCGGAATGCCGCGTGAGCACGAACTTGTGCCAGAACGCCGAGTCTACGAGGCCCTCGGCGAGGAGGACGCGCGCCATTTCCGCCGAGTCGGCTATATCCTGGTCGGACTGGCCCGGGAACCCGTAGATCAGGTACGCGTGGACCAGTATTCCCGCCCGCTTGAACGCGGCCAGGGTTCGAACGAGGTCGGAGACGGAGAAGCCTTTGTCGACTATGGCGAGGCCCTCGCGCGTAGCTATCTCGATGCCGCCCGAGACGGCTACGAGGCCGCGCTCGGCCATGAAGGCGCAGGCCTCGTCGGTCCAGGCCTTGTCGAAGCGGACGTTGCCCCAGAACGTGAAGGGGCGCTCGCGCTCCGCGTTCCGCCCGGCGAAGGCGCGGGCGAGATTGACCGGCATGGCCTCGTCGACGAAATGGATGCCGTAGAGCCCCGTCCGCTCCGCCGCCGCGGAGGCCGCGCCCAGGAGCGAGTCCAGGTCGGAGGCCATGAAGCGCTTGATGTAGTCGAGCTGGGTGTCGCAGAAGGCGCAGCGCTTCCAGTAGCAGCCGTAGGCGAGCCGATACTTGAGCCACGGCGTATCGTTCCAGAGGCGGTGCATGGGGTTGGGCGAGTCGACGACGCGCAGGTAGCGGGAGAAGTCCAGCCCGCTGTAGTCGGGGTGGACGCGCGCTATCGCGTCGCGCTCGAGGACGGCGTAGTCGGGCCCCCCGGGCTCGCCATTCGCGGCGCCTGACGCGGGGGCGGAGACGGTTCCCAGCGCGGGGCCTGAAGCCGGAGCGCGCGACTGCGCCGCGGCCGCCGCTAGGAGGCAGGGCTCGTCGGGAGGGAAGCCGGAAGCTATCGCGCGGCCGGCCCCGTCGCGGTACCTGACGCGAAAGAGGCTTGATCTCGGAGAGCCGCGCATGACGTCGAGGATAGACGCGAGGGCGCCGAAGCCGGCGTCGTAGGCCAGGTAGTCGAACGAGTCGAATACCGCCGGATCCTCCAGGAAGCGGAGCTCGGTGGAGACGTAGCCGCCGCCCGCGACTATGACGGCGGAAGGGCCGAGCGCGGCGCGGGCCTCCTCGGCGGCGGCGACGGCCCCCGTTAGGCAACCCGGGAACGGCACGCTGACGAGGACGAGCGCCGGCTCCGTATCGCGAGCGGGCTCATCGCGACCGGGCTTCTCGCGGGCGTCCGCGGCGAAGCGCCCGAATTCCTCGCGGAGCATCGGCCTATAGAACGTCCCTATCGTCCAGCCGTCCCTGGCCGCTTCGCGTATGGGCGCGAACGAGGCCGCGCTACGGGCTATGCGCTCCGCGTACCGTACGGCTCCGAAGCCCGGGTCGAGGGCGTAGGTAATGAAGTCTGATAGGTCGTTGATAGTGGCCGTGGCGAAGGCGCGGGCGTCGTCGGGTCCTATGCCGTCGCCGAAGACGGCCTCCGCCCTCATCCCGGCGGGCAGGCCGGAGCCCGCCGCTATGCGGTAGGCGTAGGCGGGATCCTCGCCGGATAGGAAGCCCGCGATCGAGTCTATCGTCGCTATATACGCGGCCTCGTCGTCGAGGTACGCGCGGACGCGCCGCGCCGTCTCCTCGTCGGGGTGCTTACGGCCCAGAAGCGATTTCCTAGCCGCCCCGAAGACGGTAGCGAGGCCCTCGCGGCTGAACACGCGGCGCGCCAGGCCTATGGAATGGTCTACCGCCCGCGAATCCACCCCGCGCGAGCGGAGCCACGCGTCGAGGTACCAGGCGGCGGGGTAGGGGGCGTTGAGCTGGACGAGGGGCGGTTGGATGCATATGGCGCGCATGCGATCAGTATAGCGGCGCCCGCGTTCGATGGCTATACTGCTATCATGAAAGCATTTACGCGAGAACTGTGGTTCGAGACGCGGAAACGGGTCGAGTTCATCGACGTCACCGATACCGTCGAGGCCCTCGTAGGAGAATCGGGGGTGCAGGAGGGCCTATGCCTGGTGAACGCCATGCACATAACGGCGAGCGTCTTCGTGAACGACGCCGAATCGGGCCTGCACGCCGACTTCGCCGAGTGGCTGGAGCGTCAGGCGCCCCACGAGCCGGTATCCTCCTATCGCCACAACGTCGGAGAGGACAACGCCGACGCGCATATAAAGCGACAGATATTCGGGCGGGAGGTCGTCGTCGCCATCACCGGAGGGAAGCTCCATTTCGGCCCCTGGGAGCGTATCTTCTACGGCGAATTCGACGGCCGCCGGCGCAAGCGCGTCCTCCTGAAGATAATCGGGGAGTAGCCGTCTTGGGTCTGGTGCAGGGCCCGAGAGGAACCCCGCGCTAGACCTAGTTGAACAAGAGGCCGTTCGCCGAGAGGGTCACGAAAAGGACATATTCGGGGATCGTCACGCCTGCCAGCGTTCGCGACGGTCGCTGTCGGATAGTGTAGTTCGCGTCGAGCTCGAACTTCCATATCCTTGCCGTAATGCCCGCGGTCGCGCCCCAACCCAGTTCGGTCGAGCCGCCCCTCGCGACGAGCGACCCCTCCGCTCCGAGGCGCAGCGAGAACATGTTCCAGAACCACTGCTCGGCGCACGGCATGAGCCGCCCGTAGTAGAGGTCCCGGTCGAGGAATATATCGTTGGCCTGCTTCAAGGCGAGGAAGGTGCTCTTATCGTTGAGCGTCCATGTCAAGGTCTGTTCTATGTAGAGCGGCGCTCCGTATTCGACGAAGTCAAGCACGTCCGGGTCGATGTCGAAATAATGCATGCGCTCGTTCGACCAGGAGCCTACGATATCCCACGCGATGTCGCCCGCGGGGTTATTGAGCGCCGCCGCGACGAGCCCGCCGAAGGAAGAGTACTCTTCCAGCCAGTAATTGTTGGAAGGCGAGGCCTGTTCTGGAGGGGGATCGCCTATGTACTCGCTATAGTACTCCCTCCGCAGCCTGTTGTAGGATACGCCGAGGCCGAGGCTCAGGGTCGAAGAAAAGCGAGCGCCGAGGGTTATCATGCCGCCCAGCATGCTTGCGTAATCGTTCCCCGAGGCCATCCACATGTCGGCGGCATATTGGCGCTGGATGCCGTTCGCGATATTAGCGGAGTTTATCTCAACCCCGACGCCGGAAACCGGTCCGAGCGGTGCTTGATATCCCGTTACCGTACCCAGCTGCCGCTCGAAGTCGCCGTAGTCGCCGCTCGCATCGAGTACGAGCCAATAATCGCTGCTGTCGCCTCGGCCCTCGTTGGCCAGGCCCCATGCGACGTTCGCGTTATAATAATCGAAGAAGGCCCTATCCTTCGTCATGCCTCCGAGGTACGCCGGGTTGTAGTAGCTCACGTAGCGCTCCGGTACGACCTTGAATTTGGCCGACGCGGAGGTAAGCTTATCGAGGAACGACTGCGCCACGGCGTTGCCCGGGTCGAAGCGCTTAGCGGCCGCGAGCTCCTTCTTAGCCTCGGCCTTATCGCCCGCGTCGAGGGCCGCGATGCCTTTGGACATCGCTACGACCGAGGCGGAATCGCCTTCCTTCGTCGAGGCTAGGGCCTGCTCGGTAGACTTCGATATCGTCGCGTTGAAGTGCTTAAGGAGCGACTTGCCGAAATACGCGCCTATATAGGCGTAGCGGCCCGACTTCTCGGTGAGCTGGTCGTTCCCGAGAAGGGCTGCCCGGCACGTCGGCGTAATTCCTCGGCTAGTCCTTGACGCGTTCGCGCATTTTGGGTATAAATGTGCCCGCGCGCTAGCGTACGAGCCGCTGTAGCTCAGTTGGTAGAGCAGTGGACTGAAAATCCACGTGTCGTCAGTTCAATTCTGACCGGTGGCATCCTGACCGCTTCCTTGAAGGAAGCGGTTTTTTTTTATCCCGTTCCCTCGGACTACCCTTGCCGCGTTCCCCGTTCCCCGTCTAGTATCCACGTAGGCGCGCTCCCGTGGCTTTCCGGACCGGTGGCGCGGCACGCCGGAAGGAGACGATACATGAAGGTATTGGTGATAGGCGGGGCTGGGTATATAGGCAGCCACGTCTCCCTGGAGCTCATGGAGGCCGGGCATTCGGTCGTCGTGTACGATAACCTGTCGAGCGGCCTGCGCGAGAACCTCTTCGAGGGGGAGCGCTTCGTCGAGGGCGATATCATGGACCCGGGCAGGCTCGAGGAGACGCTCGGCGAGGGCTTCGACGGCGTCGTGCACCTAGCCGCCTTCAAGGCGGCGGGCGAGTCGATGGTCGAGCCCGAGAAGTACGCGCGCAACAATATTTCCGGCACCATCAATATCCTGAACGCCATGTGCGCGACCGGCGTCAAGCGCATCGTGTTCTCTAGCTCCGCGGCCGTGTACGGGGAGCCCGAGTACCTGCCCGTCGACGAGAAGCACCCCACGCGCCCCGAGAACTTCTACGGCTTCACGAAGCTCGAGATAGAGCGCTTCCTCGAGTGGTACGATAGGCTGAAGGGCGTCCGGTACTCGGCCTTGCGCTACTTCAACGCCGCCGGCTACGACGTCCGCGGCCGCGTCTCGGGCCTCGAGCGCAACCCCGCGAACCTGCTGCCCGTGATCATGGAGGTGGCCGCGGGCATGCGCGGGGAGCTCCGGATATTCGGCGACGATTACGAGACGAAGGACGGCACCGGCGTCCGGGACTACGTGCACGTGAACGACCTGGCGAGGGCCCACGTCGCCGCCCTCGAGCGCATGGCCCGTACCGACGAGAGCCTCGTCGTCAACCTCGGCTCCGAGGCCGGGCTCTCCGTGCTCGAGATAGTCGAGGCGGCGAGGCGCATCACGGGCAGGGCAATCCCCGCCGCGATAGAGGGCCGACGCGCCGGGGACCCGGCCCGCCTCGTGGCCAGCTCGGCCCTCGCGGCCGACAGGCTAGGCTGGAAGGCGATGCACTCGGACGTCGACGCCCTCGTCTCGTCCAGCTGGGAAGTCTATAGGCGCTAAGACGGCGCTCGATAAAGGAGGATTGGCATGGGAGAGATAGATAAGGCGATAGCGTACCTCGACGGGGCCGAGGCCGGCGTCATAGGGCTCGAGAAGCTCCTGACCGCTATACCGGCGCTGGCCCCGGAATCGGGCGGCGACGGGGAGTGGAAGAAGGCCGAGGCCCTCGAGGCCTGGCTCAGGGAGCGCGGGATCGTCGATATAGAGAGGCACGACGCCCCCGACGAGCGGGTGAGCTCGGGCAAGCGCCCCAATATCGTCGCGACGATCAAGGGCCGTAAGCCGGGCAAGCGCATGTGGGTCATGGCCCATACCGACGTCGTGCCCGAGGGCGACCGGGCCCTCTGGGCGACCGAGCCCTTCGAGGCGGTGGTCAAGGACGGCAGGATATACGGCCGGGGCGTGGAGGACAACCAGCAGGGCCTCGTGTCGAGCGTGTTCGCGGCGCTGGCCCTGGTAGACTGCGGGATCGTTCCCGAGCATGACGTGAAGCTCCTGTTCGTGGCGGACGAGGAGATAGGCTCCGTCTTCGGCATCCAGTGGCTGCTCGCCAATAGGACGCTGTTCGCGCCGGACGACCTGATCGTGGTACCCGACTCGGGCTCGCACGACGGCTCGGAGATAGAGGTAGCCGAGAAGAACATATGCTGGCTCAAGGTCGTTTCCAAGGGCAAGCAGTGCCACGCGTCGAGGCCCGACGACGGGGCCAACGCCTTCCTCGCTAATTGCGAGCTGGCCTTGAGCCTCAACGCTATGGAGCGGGAGGTCTTTACCGACCTGGACGGCATCTTCGTCCCGGACCGGACGACCATCACCCCCACGAAGAAGGACGCCAACGTCCCCAATATCAACACCGTGCCGGCCGACGATGCGTTCTACGTCGATATGCGCATCCTGCCGCGCTACTCCGTCGACGAGGTGCTCGCCGAGGCCGAGAGGCGGGCGCGCGCCGTCGAGGGACGGTACGGCGTGAAGGTGACGCTCGAGGTGGTCCAGCGCAACGATAGCCCCCCGACTCCCGTCGACGCCCCCGTCGTGCTCCTCCTCAAGGAGGCGATCAAGGAGACCTACGGCATCGAGGGCCGGGCCATAGGCGTAGGCGGCGGGACCGTAGGGGCGTACCTGCGCAAGGCCGGCCTTCATTGCGTCGTGTGGAGCCGCCAGGACGAGACGATGCACGCGCCCAACGAGTATACGAAGATCGAGAACCTGATAGGCGACGCCAAGGTCTTCGCCCGCCTGATGCTCGCCGAGCGGTAAGCGCTCTCCGCTTGAGGACTAACGAAGAGCCTTCCTGAGGACTAACGAAGAGCCTTAGAGGGGCAGAGAGAAGAATGAGAAAAGAAAAGAGAGAAGGAAGAGCGCTCCGGAGCGCTACTTAAATCCCTTCTCTCTTTCCTCCTTGCCGAGCGTTCGTCTACTAGGCTAGGGCGCGTCGATGACGAAGACGACCCGGCCCTGCCTAGCGAGCTCGCGGTTCTCCGGCGAGCCGAGTATCTTCAGGGCGTCTTCGACGCTGATGACCGCGTCGGTGCGCTTAGAGCCGAATATCTGCGAGGCGATTATACGCAGGGGCGCGATGCCGGCGCGCGCCTCCACGACGGGATCGTCGAGGCCGGCGGCGAAGCCTACCGCGCCCCACGAGCGGAGCGAGTCGGGGTAGGCCTGGTTGCGCTCGACGATAGGGGCCATCGCCTCGTCGTAGAGCCGGGGGAAGAGGCTGGGGCGGAGCTTGCCCGTGCGGTGCTCGCCCCTGACGGGGTAGTCGCCTTGCGCGAAGACGATTATGCCCGTGTAGGCCCTCGTCGGCGCGTAGCGCTCGGCCCTCGGCATGTCGACGGGCGCGCTATGCATGACGTAGAGGGCCGCGAGGTCGGCCAGGCGCCATTCATAGGACTCGACGAGCCTGCCTAGGTCTCGGCTCAGCGAGGAGCTCGTCTTACGGCCCGCCTCCAGGAAGGCCTCGAACGCCTCCGGCCTGAGCGTTCCGTCTAGCAGGCTGTCGGCCACGGTCCTGTACGAGTCGAGGTCCACCGAGAGCGCCGTCTCGCGCACCAGGCCGGGCGTCGCCGATTCCATGCTGCGCTCCGCCTGCGATCGTCCCGACGGGAGCCGAATGCCAGCCGCGCCGAGGTCTAGCTCGACTTCCGCCTTGATAAGTCCCGCGATCCAGTCTATGGAGGCGCGAGCGGCGAAGGGGCTCGCCTCCGCGCCCGCGCCGGGCCCGGAGCTCGAGGAGGCGCTCGGCGCCGCGGCTGCGATACCGGCCGCCGGCGCGAGGAGGAAGGCCGCCAGAGCGGCTATCGCGGCGATCGACGGCAGGGAGCCTCGTTCTATAGCTTTCATCACTCTAGTATCGGCACGATGAGCGATAGACCTTCGCGTAAGACGCCCGAGAGGCTCATGCCGTTCTCCTCCGCCAGGACTTCGGGCTGTACGCCGTACCTGAGAGAGATGCTCCACAGGGTGTCGCCCTTTACGACGATATAGCGGCCGGTGAACGACAGGCTCTCGCCGGCGCCACGATCCGCCACGTAGGGCTTCTTGTCCTTGAAGGCGGGGATGACTATCTTCTGCCCTATCCGTATGAGGCTCGGGTTAAGGCCGGGATTCATCTTCTGGATCATCGGCACGGAGACCTCGTAATGCTTGGCGAGGGCCGAGACCGTATCGCCGGAGCGCACCGAGTGCATGTAGACGTTCATGAGCGTCTCGCGCGAGGCGATAACCGCCCTGACGCTCTCCTCGTAGGCCCGGGGTACCTTGATAGAGTACCGGCCCTCCGGGGGCGAGACGCCGTAGCGCAGTTCCGGGTTGCCGGCCTTGATGACGTCGAGAGGCACCCCGGAGGCCGAGGCGAGCATCGCTATATCGACGGACCTGTCCAGGGGCACGCGGGCCCAGTCGACCGACGGCGTCCACGATACGGCGAGCCCGTTGCGCCCCGCGTGCATGGCCGTGGATACGACGGCTAGGAACTTAGGCAGGTACGAGGCGGTTTCCTTGGGTAGCGCGCCCCTCTCCCTGAGAAGCCAGTAGTCGCGGGCCCCGCCGGCCTTGATGGCCCTATCCATGGCCCCGGCGCCGCAATTATACGCGGCTATGGCGAGCTCCCAGTCGCCGAAGCGCTCGTAATTGTACCTGAGCTTCCGGAGCGCGCCGTCTGTCGATTTCATGAAGTCGCGCCGCTCGTCTATCCAGTCGTCCATCCTCATGTCGTAGCCGCCGACGCTGTTCTTCATGAATTGCCATAGCCCCGAGGCCCCGGAGCGGCTCACGGCCTTGGCCGAGTATTCCGATTCGATGAACGGCAGGAAGAATAGCTCCTCGGGGACGCCGTAGTACCGGATCCTCTCCATGACGTACGAAGCGTAGGGCCTGGAGCGCTCGTAGACCGCCTCCAGCCATTTCCTGCCGCCAGGCGTGCCGTACGAGGCGCGGAAGCGCTCGAACTGGGGCTCGCCGAAAGGTAGGCGGAGCGAGTAGCGCTCCGGCCCGGCATGGTGGCTATAGGATGGTGAGGCTGTCATGACCGAGCGCGAGGGCCTGGGATCCAGGCTCGGAGGGGCGGAGGGCCTCTCGGCGGGGACGTCCACCATGGCGGCCGGGGCCTCGACGAGCGCCGAGGCCCCGGCCGCCTGGGTTCCCGAGGCGGAAGCCGGCGCGGTAGCCGCCGCGACGAACGCCGCGACGAGCGCCGACAGCGCGAGGGCCTTCAATCCGGCGGTACCGGCGCGGGGTATCGTCATTGCATCTTCTCGCCGAAATAGATGCCGGCCCATTCCCATCGGCCGTGCACCTCGGGGTCGGCCGGGAAATTGACCTTGCGGAAATAGAGGTACCAGACCGAGATCCTCTCGGTCCAGCCCCAGGTGCGCAGGAAGGCCTCCCGGGAGTTGGAGCTGGGATCGAGCGTCTCCGCCCTTTGAAGCCTGGTGCCCGACGTGAAGGCTCCGAAGTCGAATATCACCTGGCTGTTGCCGTCGGTCTTGTCCTGGTACCAATCCATCGCGAAGAAGCCTACCTTGGCCCGGATGCGCGACAGCGCGCGGGCGTTGCCGGCGGCCATGGCCGAGGAAACCGCGCGTATGAGCTCGTCGAGGGTCTCGTAGGTCCAGTCCTTGCGGATCGTGGCGAGGTCGATGAACTGCTGGGCGTACTGGATCGCGTCCGGATGGCCGGGCACCTCGGCGACGAACGCCGGGAGGAAGCGCCTGTACGCGTCGAGCGTCGCGTCCCAGTCGCCCATCGATTCGTAGTCGTTGCCGAGGAGGAAGAGCTCGTTTCCCATATTAACCTTATCGGGGAAACGGGTGATGAGCTCGCGCCTGAATTCTATCCGCTTCGCCGGGTCGTGCGAGAGGCTTATGAGCCGCCGCAGGCAGGCCAGGTGGATGGACTCGCCGTTGACCGTCAGGTCGGAGTAGTTCTTGAGGATGCGGTCGTAATAGAGTGCGGCGACCTCGTCGGCGTCCTGCCTCGAGTACGCCCAGGCTATGGTCAAGAGGTGCCTGGCGTTATAAGGCCCTTCCGGGTCGGCGGCGACGACCTCGGATAGGAAGTCGACGAGCCTGGCGTAGTCTTCCGCGTCCGATATCGAGGAGGATATCTTCTGGATGACCGCGTAGCGCTCGTCGGCGTCTAGCCTTCCTGAATCGAGCAGCTCGAAGAGGTCCTGGAGCTGCCGCGCGTCGGTGCCGGGCGTCCGTATGAAGTAATCCCTCGGCGACGAGCAGCTCGCGGCCGACGAACAGAGGAGGATAGCCAGCGCTACCGTCTCGAAGCGTATCATGCCGGACTATACCACGCGCGCTTTACCGTTGGCAAGGAATCCGGTTTATAGGTACAATATAGGTAAGGAGCACCCATCACATGAACCAGCGAAAGCTCTACGCGTACCACTTCCTCTTCGCGCTGGCCATAGTATCGGTCGCGCTCGGATCCGGGCTCCTCGTCATGACGACCGAGCGCATGACCGGTTTCCGGGTAGTATGGCCGCTTATCATCCTCGTCGCGGGAGCTCTCTTCTCCTACTTCGCCATCATCGCCCGGTGGCGCGCCAAGCTCGTCTTCCTGGGGCTCCTGCTGACGTGCTCCGCCCTCATACGGTTCGTCGCCACGGTGCTCGGCCTCTCCGCGGCCATCTACTGGCCGTTATACGCAGTGGCGGCCGGCGCCTGCCTGCTCCCGGCTAGCTTCCTACGGTACGGCAAGACGAAGCCCTCCTCGGTCGTCCTGTCGGCGTCCTTCGCGATGCTCGGCGTCTTCTTCTCGATATTCTCGTTCGGGTTCAGCTCCATGAGCTTCAAGACCTTCCTCGCGCGCTGGTGGCCCGCCTTGTTCATCGCCTCGGGCCTCGTCCTGCTCCTGACCTGGATGGTCCAGCGCCTCGTCCTCAAGAGCTCCGCCGACCCGAGGGACGAGGGGAAAGAGCCGGGATCGGACGGAGGAGAAGCATGACGTTCCGAGCCGCGGCCCTCTGCGCGGCGGCGCTTTCCTTGGCATCGTGCGTCGGGGGGCCGCCGCCCATCAGCGGAACCTCCTTGTCCTCCGGGGGTGAAATGGGGGCGGCGCAGCGCGAGCGTAGCGACATAGAGTCGTGGATCGCCCTCGGAAGCCCTTCCTCGCTGGAGAAGGCGGTACAAGCCGCGGACGACTCGACGAGCATGTCGTCGGCCGACGCCAAGGCCTATTCGTGGATCGCGTACGAGATGGCCAGGCTCGTCTATCCCGAGCTGGCGGGGAGCCTTCCCCCGAGCGCAATCACGCCCCCGGAGTCGCCCCTCGTCCGATCCTTCATAGACGCTCGCAACGGCAAGCCCAGCGTTCCCGGGCCCGACGCCGGGCCCCTGCTCGAGCTGTTCCCGGCTCTATCGATCTTTAGGCTTAAGACCGCCGCCGCCGCCGGCGCGACTCTCTCGTCGGTCGAGCGCTTCTACCGCTTCGGCATCCCGTCAGCCGCGGCCGACGTGGCCCGGGGCATCGCCCTGGAGCGATCCGGCGACTCTCTCGGCGCCCTGAGCGCCTATACGAGGGCGGAGACGGTAGCCGCGGACTGCTATCCGGCGACGCTCGGCAAGGCCAGGATGCTCGTCGAGCTGAAGCGGGGAGAGGAAGCGCTCGCCGCCATCGCCGGCCTGACGTCGCCCATCGCCGATAGCGCCGCGAGCCGCCGCATCAAGGCCCAGGCCCTCTATACCGCCGGCCGCTGGGCCGAGGCCTCCCCGTTGATCACGGCCGTCCTGCTCGACGACCCCCTCGATTCCCGGTTCGCGCTGATGCGCGCTCATCTCCTGGTGGAGCGGGGCGAATACAAGCAGGCCGGGCCTCTTCTCGACGCCTATTCCAGCATCAACCCGAGCGATAGGCTGTATATCCTGCTACGCGCCCGCACAGCCATGGAGAGCGCCAAGGACCGTAGCGCCGCCATCGCCGCCCTACGGCGCGGCCTGGAGCGCTATCCCGACGACGTGGAGATGATACTCTACGCCGCGGAGGTGTTCTGGGGCGGCGATCCAGGGGAGAAGGCGGAGGCCATCGCCTTCGCGAAGAAAGCCATCGGCCTGGGCTCCCGTTCGACCCGCCCGCTCAAGATACTGCTGGCCGCGGACCTAGCCTCGGGCGACTACGTATCGGCGGCCGCCCGGGCCGACGCGATCCTGGCTACCGGAGAGGACTATACCGACACGGAGACGCTCTACAGGGCTTACAGGGGCGCCGGCCGCCTCGTCGACGCGTCCCGGCTCGCCCAGGCCTGGCGCGCGAGGGATCCGTCCTCCGAGCCGGCCGCGATAGCCTGGGCGACGTCCCTCGTCGAGCGCGGCGAGAAGGCCGCGGCGGCCGAGCTAATAGCGAAGCTCCTCTCCGGCAAGGGCAGCCCCGCGTTCAGGTCGACGATGTACTGGCTCCAATCCCGGATACAGACAGGGGACGACGCGATACTCTCGTCCCTGCGCTCCGCCCTCGTCGAGAACGGCATGAACATAGAGGCTCTCGCCGCGATGTCGGATATATACGTCCGCAAGGCCGACTACCAGCGCGCCCGGTTCTACCTCAAGCAGGCCATAGCCATAGCCCCCGAGCGCTCGGACATAATAGAGCGCCGTAACGTGCTAGCCCAGCTCGGCGTGGCCATACCCTGAGCCCGGCCGCCGGCGCCCGCGAGGAGCTCCTGCCGCGGCTAGAGCGCCTATACGAGCTCTATAACCATCCTCGCTGGATAGACCCCGATCCCCTGTCGGTAGTCAGGCGCTACGATGACCCCCGCGACATGGAGGTGGCGGGCGTCTTCGCGGCGGCCTTGGCCCTCGGAACCGCACCGGCCATAGTCCGATCCGTCGAGGCTCTCCTCGCACCTCTCGGCTCGCGGCCGGCGGGCGCGCTCGCCTCCATGGACGACGGCGCCATCGCCGA
>JAHIWG010000118.1 GCA_018816345.1 Spirochaetota bacterium
CCAGTAGCCCCGCCCGCGGGCGTCCCCGCGGCGGCCGGGGGCGCCCTCGCTACACGAGGGCGTTCGACTTGGCGTACGAGGCGAGGGCCTCGTCGAAGCCCCGCTCCACGCAGATGTCCAGGGCCGTCTGCGCCCTCGGGAAGACGGAGCAGGCCAGCTTCTCCCTCTCGTCGCGGGAGAAGTCGGACAGCACGTACCCGGCCACGTCGTCGTGGTTGGGCCGGCCTATGCCGAAGCGCAGCCTCATGAAATCGGGCGTGCCGAAGCGGTCCTTCATCGAGCGGAGGCCGTTATGGCCGCCCAGCCCGCCGCCCTTCTTGAAGCCGAAGTAGCCGAAGCCCAGCTCCAGCTCGTCGTGCACGACGAGTATCTCGGCGGGCTCCACCCTGTAGAACCGGGCCAGCTCGACGACGCTGTCGCCTGAGAGGTTCATGTATGTCTCCGGGACTATGAACCACGCCCTACCCTGGGACGTCTCCAGCTGCGCCCAACGCCCCTTGAAGCCGCGCTTCCACGAGAGCGACGGGTACGACGACAGCGATTCCAGGAAGAGCCATGCCACGTTATGCCTATTGCCGGCGTACTCCCGGCCGTGGTTACCCAGGAAGGCGAAGATCTTTATCATACGCCGCTAGCATACCGATCCGCGGCGGATTTGACCATCCGGTCTCGGCGAGGATACACTGCGGCCATGAACGACACGACCTACGTGATAGGGCACAAGAACCCCGATACAGACTCCGTCGTAGCGGCCTCGGCCTACGCCCACCTGAAGCGCGAGCTGGGGGCGGAGCGCTGCTTCGCGGCCCGCGCCGGCAAGATGAGCCCGCAGGCGGAATACGTCTTCGAGCGCTTCAGCGTGCCGTTCCCGGCCTTCATCCCCGACCTCGTGCCCAAGGTCGAGTACTTCATGGGCGGCGAGGCCACCGTGGTCGACCGCGGCACGCCGCTCTGGGACGCCCTGTCGACCATGAACCAGTCGGGCCAGAAGGCCCTGCCCATCGTCGACGAGGACGGCCGGTACCGCGCCATGCTCCACTACAGCTCGTTCGCCCAGAACATACTCAAGAAGATCAACCCCCATAAGAAGGCGGTCATCCCCACGAGCGTCGGGCGGCTCGAGGCGACCATAAAGGCCCAGCCCATCTGCGCGTTCAGGCCGGACGAGCAGTTCAAGGCCCGCGTCCTCGTCGCGGCCCTTGAGACCGAGAGCTTCAAGCGCCACCTGGACGCTGAGGCGAAGGACTCCGTCATCGTCATCGTCGGCGACCGCGTCGACGTGCAGCGCTACTCGATAGAGTCGCGGGTCCGCGCGATGATCGTGACCAACGGGGCCCTCCTGGGCCGCGACCTCAAGGAGCTGGCCGAGGCCAACGGCGTGTCGGTCCTGGTCTCCCCGTACGACACCTCCAGCACCAGCCTCCTCGTCATCTACTCCACGCCGGTGGAGACCATGGGCGACGGCTCGATACGGCCCGTGCGCAGGCACGAGACGCTCAGGCGGGCGCGCGAGGCCATAGCGGAGAGCCCCAGCCGCTCCGTGCCGGTCCTCGACGACGACGGCCGGGTCGTCGGCCTATTCGACGAGGGCGACCTGATCAGGGAGCCCAACGTCAGCCTCATACTCGTGGACCACAACGAGCTGGGGCAGGCCGTCGAGGGGGCGGAGAACTACCGCATCCTCGAGGTCATAGACCACCACCGCATAGGCGCGTTCAGCACGCGCTACCCCATCACCTTCATAAACCGCGTCGTCGGGTCGACGAGCACGATAGTCGCCTCCATGTACCGCGAGGCCAAGGTACCCATCCCCAAGCCCGTCGCGTCGCTCCTCCTGGCCGGCATCCTGTCGGATACGCTGATCCTGAAGTCGGCTACCGTCACCGACGTCGACCTGGAGGCCGCCGAGTACCTCTCCAACATAGCCGACCTCGATATCGAGGAATTCGGCCGCGACATCATGAGCTCGGCCAGCCTCGTGGCCAAGAAGCCGGTCAAGGAGATAGTCAGGCTCGACATGAAGGAGTACAGCGCGGCCGAGCGCTCGTTCACCGTCAGCCAGGTCGAGGTGCACTCGCCGGACGAGATACTGGAGCGCTCGGCCGAGGTCGGCGCCGAGCTCGAGGCCATCCGGGACAAGGGAGGGCACTACTTCAGCGCGCTGATGGTCACCGACATCACGGAGCTGTCCAGCGTGCTGTTCGTAGAGGGGGACAAGGACTTCGTGGCCATGCTCCGCTTCCCGAGGCTCGACGAGCGGACCTTCGAGCTCAAGGACGTGCTTTCGCGCAAGAAGCAGCTGGTGCCGCTCCTCATCGAGCTTACCGAGAAGGCGCTCGGCGCCTGAGGGCCGCGGCGAAGGCGTCCCGGGAGACGTAGTTGCATTCCCCGGACAGCTTCCCGTCGCGGTAGAAACGGACGTACGGCACCGAGCGGTTGCCGAGGAAGTCCTCCTTCCAGGCCATGAACGGCTCGAAGAAGTCCTCCTCGTCGTACTCCACGTAGAACGCCCGGGCGCCCGCCTCGGCGGCGGCGGCGTCCAGCCACGAGGCCATCGCCTTCCATTGCGGGCACCAGCCCTGGGTCATGACGACCGCGACCGACTCGGCGGCCCCGAGCACGTCGGGCCCGAATTCCCCGTCGCGCATGGCCGACCCGCATTGCGCGGCCGTTAATCTCGTAGCTTCTAATACGCTCACGGTACTACTCCTAGCCGCCGGACATGAGATGCGTAGCCTCGACGACGTCCCCGTCGGCTACCGGGGCGGAGTCCCAGGCGGAACGCGCGACGAGCCTGCCGTTGACCGTGACCACGATAAGCGGGAACGACCAGGCCTTGGCCTTGAGGAGGCCCCTCACCGTCGCGTCGTCCGTCTCGAGGCGCTCGGGGGCGCCGTTCAGGGTAATCGTCATGACGGTAGTATACCACGGGCGCCTCGCGAATTTCTCTTTGCAGAAAGGGCTCCTTAAGACGTATACTTGCCCGATGCCTACCACTGGCGGGGTATCCGCGCGCGCGACCCGAGGCCCGAGCACCAAGGGAGCCAAGCTGAAGCGGGTCATAGTGCTCCCATTCTTCCTCGTCATCTTCGGGGGCTTCGCCCTATCCTGGGTGATGTACATCGACGGGTCCCGCGCCGCGCTCCGCGACGCCGTCTCGGGCATCATCCGCGAGTCGTCCGACCGGATTGCCGAGGAGGTGAGAGGGAGGCTCGCCGTCGCGGCCCGCGTCGCGGGGGCCAACGCGGCGTTCCTGGGCGTATACCCACGATCCCCGGGCGAGACTACGGAGATCCGCCGGGCCTTCCTGGAGGAGCTCCGATCCGAGCCGACGATAGCTATCCTTGCAGTCGGCACCGAGGAGGGAGAGTACCTCGAGGCGCAGCGGCTATCGGCCGACGAATTCCGGGTGGGCGCGGCCGGGGCGGCCACGGGCGGAGCGCTGGTGTTCCGCCACGTCGAGCCCGACGGCGGCTTCGGGGATAGGTACCTGCAGGCCGCCGGGTACGACCCGCGCCAGCGGCCTTGGTATAGGGCGGCGGTCGCCGCCGGGGGCCCGACCTGGAGCGCCCCGTACTCGCTCTATTCCGACGCCGAGCCAGTCGTGGCGGCGACCGTTCCCGTGTACGCGGGGACTCGGCTGACCGGAGTCTGCACCGCGACCATCACCCTGCGGACGCTGTCCTCGTACCTGGCCTCGATGAAGGAATCCGTAAACGGCGTCGCCTTCGTCGCCGACGCCGAGGACCGGCTCGTGGCCGTGTCGAGGTCCGCGGTCCTGGGTACCGACGGCTCGAGGGCCTTCGCCGCCGCCCATCCCGACCCGCTCGTGGCGGCGGCGGCCGGCGCGGC
>JAHIWG010000119.1 GCA_018816345.1 Spirochaetota bacterium
CCGCCGCCGCTCGCCCCGCCCGGCGCGGCGCCCCCGGCCGGGCCGCGCGCGAAGGCCAGTTGGTCGACGCCGGATAGAGGGACGATAGGCAGCCCGAGGGCGCAGGCCATCGACGCCCGCAGCGCCTTGCGGCCGTAGGGATCGGCGCAGCCAGGGCCCAGGTAGACGCGGGCGGCCCCGAGCGCGGCGGCGCTGCGCACGAGCGCCCCCAGGTTGTCGGGATCGGTGACGTTCCACAGCGCCAGGGCGTCGCCCGGCGGTACGCCCTCGGGGTCGGGAGGGGCCGGCCGGTCGGCCAGGGCGAGGGTGCCTCGATGGAACGAGAAGCCTAGCAGCTCGGCCATCCCGGCGCGGGCCATCGCGGCTACGGAGAACCCGCGGGACGGGCCGTCGGCGTCCGAGACTCCGCGCCACTCGTCCTCGTCCGCGGGCACGCAGAGCAGGGATCGGAGGCGGACGCCGCATTCCAGGGCCTTCTCGATGACGATGCGGCCCTCGCAGACCATGAGGCCGGAGCGGGCGTAGTCGCGGTCGCGGAGGCCCGCGAAGGCGGAGCGGGGGTCGGACGGGTCGATCATGGCCCGCAGTATACCGCAAACGTCCCCGCCCGCAAACGTCCTCGCCCGCGAACCAAGCCCGCAGACCAAGCCCGCAGGCCGAGCCCGCACTTGCCCCGCGGCGGCTATCCCAGTATGGTTACTACGTAGCGCCCGAGGAGGATGACTAATGAGATACGAGGGGATAGCCCGCCACGCGTCGCGGTTCGACGAGTACGCCGAGCTGCGCGTGCAGGAGAATAGGACCATGAGGATAAGCCTCCTGAACGGGGACGTCGTCGGCAACGCCAGGGGGGCGCAGTCCGGCGTCTCCGCGCGCGCCTTCAAGAACGGCGTCTGGGGCTTCGCCTCCTCGCCCGAGCTGGGCGACGGGTCGATCCAGGCCGCGGTGGACCGGGCCGTCTCCAACGCCCGCTTCCTCGGCGCCAAGGAATCCGCCGGCGCCCTGACCCAGGGTCCCCTGCCTTCCAGGCCGGGCCGGTCCGTCATGGACCTGGGCACGAAGAAGCCGCGCAGGAGCCAGAAGGACCTGATAGATTTTATCCGCGCCATAGACGCCTACTGCCAGAAATACTTCCCTGGCCTCTCTTCCCGCTCGGTTAGCCTCTCCTGCCTGGACATGGAGAAGACCCTGCTTACCGCCGACGGCGCGGACGCGTACTCTCTCGTCCCCAGGTCCATCCTCATGGTATCGCTCACCGTGGACGCCGACGGCGAGCCGGTGGATCTCTACGAGGTCTACGGCGGCCGCGGCCACTTCGAGGACGTCTTCGACGACCCTTCCGACCTCTTCCCTAATATTGACGTGCTGGCGGACAACCTCGCCCGCAAATCCAAGGGCGTCTACGCCAAGCCGGGCACCCGCGACGTGGTGCTGGACTCGGACCTCGCCGGCATCCTGGCCCACGAGGCCATCGGCCACACGGTGGAGGCCGACGGCGTGCTCGGCGGCTCGGTCGCGGCCGACTTCATGGGCGAGGTCGTGGCGAGCCCGCTCGTCACCCTCGTGGACTTCGCCAACACGGCCCTCGGCGAGACCTGCCCCGTGCCGCTGTGGACCGACGACGAGGGGATCGACGCCCGCGACGCCGTGCTCATAGACCGTGGCGTCCTTCGCTCGTACATGCACAACAAGGAATCGGCCGCCCACTTCGGCGTCGATCCGACGGGCAACGCGCGCGCCTACGGCTTCTACGACGAGCCGCTCATACGCATGCGCAACACCGCGATCCTTCCCGGGAGCTCCAAGCTCGCCGATATGATAGCCTCGGTCGACGACGGCTACTACCTGCTCCGCTCGTCGAACGGCCAGGCCGACTCCACGAGCGAGTTCATGTTCGGCGTGGTCATGGGCTTCGAGATCAAGGGCGGCAAGCTAGGCGAGGCGATCCGCGACGCGACCATATCGGGCGTCGCGTTCGACATGCTCAAGACGGTCACGGCGATATCCGACGACATGAGCTGGTCGTGCGGCGGGATGTGCGGGAAGAAGCAGTCGATACCTGTCGGCATGGGCGGCCCGGCCGTCCGCTGCCGCGTAAACGTCGGGGGGCGAGCGTGATGGGCGATTTCAACGGGATAGAGCTGACGAGGAAGGCCGTGGAGGCCATGAAGGCGGCGGGCGCGGACAAGGCCCAGTCGTCCCTGTCGAGGGGCGAGCAGAGCGAGCTGAACGTCGACGCGGGCCGCATGAGCCTCTACCGGACTACCGTCAACGTCTCGATAGGCCTCACCGCGCACGTGGGCGGGCGCAAGGGCTCGGTCTCGATCAACCGCTACGACGACGATTCCATACGGGAGGCGGCCGCCGACGCCATGGCCATGGCGCGCTCCAGCGAGCCGGATCCGGCCAACGACGTGTCGCCGGCGCGCCCTATCGAGCGCTTCCGCAGCGGCGCGGCCGAGCCTGACAGCCAGGCGATGTACGACAGGCTGCGCGAGTTCATAGACTACGCCCGGTCGGCCTACCCCACCACCAGGCTAGAGCAGTGCGTGCTCGACTTCGGCCGGGGCGAGTCGTTCTACACTAACTCCAACGGCGCCGAGTTCGAGGATCGATCCGGGCTCTACAGCTTCTTCGCGATGTTCACCAGCAAGGACGGCGCCGACGCGTCCAGCTTCAACTACTCGGGCGCAGCGCATAGGACCCTGGGCAAGGCCCTCAAGGACTGGGGCACCATAGACGGGCTGATGCGGCAGTCGGCGGAGCAGACGCGCGTGTCGCCGGTAAGCGGGGCCTTCGAGGGCGACCTGATCCTGACCCCGGATTGCCTCGGGGATTTCCTAGGCTACGTCGACGGCGTATACCTCGGCGACTACCCGCTCATAACCGGCAACTCCCCTTGGAAGGACAAGCTCGGCCAGCCCGTCGTCTCGCCGCTGGTGACGGTGCGCTCCGAGCCTAACGGCCCGGCCATCGAGGCCGGCTACTCCTATACGGGGGACGGGTTCCGGGCGGAGAACTGCGCGGTCATCGAGGCGGGCGTCCTCAGGAACTTCACGCTCGGCTTCTACGGTTCCAACAAGACCGGCAAGCCGCGCTGCCCCTCTGGCGGCGGCGCCATAGTCGTCGACGCCGGGGCGTCGGCGCTCGAGGACATGGTGCGCGACGTCAAGCGCGGCCTCCTCTTAGCGCGCTTCTCGGGCGGCTCGCCTTCCGACAACGGCGATTTCTCGGGCGTGGCCAAGAACTCGTACCTCATAGAGGACGGCAAGATAGTCCGTCCCGTGGGCGAGACCATGGTCGCGGGCAACGTCGGGTCGCTCTTCGGCTCGGTTCGCGCCGTATCCCGGGAACGGGTCGACTACGGCTCGGCCGTCCTGCCGTACATGCTCGCCGGAGGCGTCAGCGTATCGGGCAAGTAGGCTAGGCGCTCCGGGAAGGGGGAAGCTCGAGGTCCATCCGCTTGAGCTTCTTCCTGAAATTGCACGTGGCGTCGTCGAGTATGCCCTGGAGATAGTCCATTTGGCGCCCCATCGACTCGGCGTACAGGTCCCTATCCACGCCCCAGCGCTCCGCGAAGTGCCTGCGGGCGTACGATCTAACGCCGCCCAGGCCGTCGTCGAGCCTGGCGACCGTGATCTCGTAGAAGCCCATCGTCTTGCGGAGAATGTCGAATTCCGTCTCGTAGCCGGGGAACCCGGCTTCCTTGAATTCGTAGTAGAGGAACAGGAGCTTCTCGAGGTAGGCCCTGTCGGACATCTGGCCGACGAGGTCCCCGCTCGCCAGCGCGGCCCCGGCGTCGCGCTCCTCGGGGCTCGCCCACTCCTGCTCGCCGTACTCGCCCTTGAGGCCGGTGGCGAATATCATGCGCGCGGCGCTCCGGCCGCTCTCTGCGCCGAGGCCCCACCGCGCCGCGTTGGCCACGATGAAGTCGGCGGAGCGGCGCACGTGGACGGACGTGAAGCGCGCTCCGGTGCCGCCCTCCTCGCCCACGGTCCGAATATACCCGGTATCGTGGCATACGGCCGCGACGAAGAGGTCCCTCGCGATCACGGCGGGGAACGGGCCCCTATCGATGAACAGGCCGTCTATGATCCTGGCAGTCGCGAGCAGGACGGCCGTCGTGTGGCGAATGTCGTGGTAGTCGGTGTCGCAGGCGCGGTATCCGGGGAATCGCCCCTCGAACATGCCGACGATATCGGACGCGGCCGCTCCGATCGGCGCCCAGGCGCTCTCGTCGAACCAGAATTTAAAAATTCGCTCGGCCTCGGCGATGACCGCGGCAGGGTCCTCCCCGTCCACGAGCCTCGAGAGCTGCACCGAATCGGGATCGCCCATCGCGAATCCTCCTTGCAATATATCGACTTAATGATATCACGGTCGCCCGCGCCGGACAGGGAAACCGCGGCATAAAACTTGCTCAGGCGGCATATCGCCCTATCGCTCTCCGAGGGACGCGCCTATCTAGCCGCGGATCGCCGGCGCGGAGCGTCGTCCGGCCTGCCTACGGGCGTATTCCGAGCCCGGGGGGGGGTACTGGAGAGCCCAGGCATGGCGCTCAGGCCCTGGCTGCCTCGATCCTATCCTTGCCCGCCTGCTTCGCCGACAGGAGCGCCTCGTCGGCCCTCCCGACGAGGGCGTAGAACGTCTCGTCGGGCTTGAGCGTCGCCACGCCGGCGCTCAGCGTAACGGGCGACGGCCCCTCGGCGGCGCACAGCGAGGCCGCGGAGGATCGGAATTTCTCCGCGGCGATCACGGCCCCCGCCTCGTCGCACGAGGCCAATAGCGCGACGAATTCCTCGCCGCCCCAGCGGCACAGGGGATCGCAGAGCCTCAGGCCCGATTGCCCCCCGGCGACGACGAGCCTGAGCGCCTTGTCGCCGGCCGCGTGGCCGTGCCGGTCGTTGACCCGCTTGAAGTCGTCGACGTCGAAGATAGCGACCGAGAGCGGGGAGCCCGAGCGCCTGGATTCCTTGACGGCGTGGTCGCAGAGCACGGCGAAGGACATCCGGTTGAGGGCGCCCGTCAGCTGGTCGTAGGAGGCTGTGCGCTCCAGCCTGGATTGGTAGCGGTCTATCGTCACCGCGACGAGCGCGATGACGGCGACCATGATGAAGGCGAACGCCGCGAGGCTGAGCCATAGGGCGCGCCTCGCCTCCGCCATGGAAGACGACTCCGTGCCCTCCACGAAAAGGTACCAACCCAGTTCCGGGAGGTACCTGACGTAGAGGAGCCGCTCGCCCGAGGGGCGGCGGTAACGGAACGAGCCGCCCCCGGCGGCCATGGCGGCCTCCGCCGTGGCCCTCAGCGCGGCGTCGCCGGCCACGGTCGCGGCGGCCCCGGCTGACGCCGGCTCGATACTAGTCCCGTACGGGGCGCCCGATACTATCCGGCCCGCCCCGTCGACGAAGTACGCGGCGGTATCGTGCTCTCGGCCGAGGGTCTCGATCAGGCCGTTCATCGAGTCTATGGATATTCCTACCCCGGCGACGCCGAGGAAGGCGCCCGACCTATCGAGCACCCGGTAATTGATGAATATGGTCAGCGCGTCTCCGTGGGCCATGTCGCGGTCGAGGTTTATCTCGTACGGGTCGGCCATGCCGCGAACGCGGTAATACCACTCGTCGCGGGGCTCCCCGGGGCTCACGGACTTAAGGACGCCGTCCGCCTGGTAGTACCGGGAGCTTCCCTCGGAGACGAAGAACGTCGTGAAGGCGGCGTAGCGGTTCCTGATCTCGGAGAGGTAGGCTATGACCTCCTCGGGATCCCGCTCGCCGCGCGTCGCCCAGTCGTGGAGGAAGGTATCGTTAGCCATCATCGAAGACACGAAAATAGGCTCGACGAGCGCCTTCTGGAGGGACGAGTACACGTAATCCGCCGCCGATGGCAGCGAATCGCGCTCGATCGAGGCCCGTACCGAATTCCGAGCCGAGAAGAAGGCGAAGAGGCTCGTGCCGACGAAGCCGACGACGAGGAGGAGGGTGATGGTCGCGATCAGCCGCCCCTTCTCTCCTATTCCGGTCCTGGGTAACTCTTCCATGATAATGTATTTTAATCCTATATCGAGAATTCGCAAGCGGTACTATGCGCCGCCCCGCTCCTGAGGCTCGAGCGCCGACGGGCTAGCGCGGATACGGGAGGCGTGGGAACCGCGCGGCGACAGCGCTGACGTCCTTGCGAGGGCCAAGTCCGCTCTCGGGAAGGCCCGCAAGCTGGGCCTGGGCCGTTTCTGGGTAGACGGCGCCTCCTAGCCGCGACGCGCTTTTGCCCCGGGCGAGATTCTTGTATATATTAACTCAAGCTAATATAGCAGGAGGAATATCATGGGAACTATTAAAGCCGCGGTTTTAATCTTCGCATCGACCTTGGCCTTGGCTCCCTTGGCCGCCCAGGAAAATCCCGTGGCCGTCAGGGCGGAGGCGGAATCGGGCGCCCTCCAGGTCTTCTACCATACGTACCGGGTCGGCGAGTCCGGTACGGTATTCGACTTCGTGAAGAACGGCGGGCAGGAGATACTCTTCCCGTTCCAGCGGTTCACGGCCGTGATCGACGTCCTCGATAGGCACGAGATTAGGTTGCTCTATCAGCCGCTCGAGCTCGCCACGCGAATAACGGCCCGCGAGCCGTTTACCATCGATACCGTCGACTTCGTAGCGGGCGAGTCCGTGGACGTAGTCTACGGTTTCCCGTTCTACCGGTTCACGTACCTATACGACTTCATAGAGGGCGGCGCCGCGCTCTCCGCCGGCGCGGCGCTCCAGTTCAGGAACGCCTCGATCAGCTTCTCGGGCTCCGACGGGTCGAAGCGCGCCGTATCGCAGAACCTGGGGCTCGTGCCTGCGCTCGCGATCGCCGGGAGGCTGCCCCTGGGGGACCGCTTCTTCGTCGCGCTCGACGCGACGGGCATATTCGCGTCGAGCGCCTTCTTCAACGGCGCCGACTTCGAGTTCGAGGGCTCGATACTGGACGCCTCGATCCGGGCCGGCGCTAGGCTAGGAGAAAAACTAGAAGCCTACCTGAACTACCGTTTCGTCGGAGGCTCCGCGGCCGGCGTGTCCCGATACCCGAGCCTGTACTGGACCCAGTCGACCGAGAAATCCACCGCCAATTACCTGGCGACGACGAGCCTGACCGTAGGCGCGACCCTGGAACTGTAGGACGGGATACTACGAGCGCTCAGGCGGTAGGCCGAGGCAATAGGCCTTGATAAGGGCGAGCGTGCCGCCCAGAGCCTCCCTGCTCGTGCGCTCGTAGCCGTGCGAGGCCTGGACGCCCGGCCCTATCAGGGCGTGCCGTATATCGTAGCCGGCCCGCAGCGCGGCGCCGGCGTCCGATCCGTAGAATGGGTATATGTCGACCGCGTACCGGATGCCGAGGGTCTTGGCGAGCGAGACCAGCCTGTCGGTCATCTCCAGGTCGTAGGGGCCGCCGGAGTCCTTGGCGCATATGGAGACGCAGCGGTCGTCCGCCGACAGGTCGTCGCCCATGGCCCCCATGTCCACGGCGAGCAGCTCGACGGCGTCCGCGGGCAGGCCGGCGCTTCCGCCGTGGCCGACCTCCTCGTAATTGGTGAACACGAGCCACGTCTCCCTGTCTAACGCGGGCCCCTCGTCGCGGACGCACCTGGCGAGCGCCAGGAGGGCCCCCGCGCTGGCCTTGTCGTCCAGGTGCCTGCTCTTGATGTATCCCTTCTCGGTGACGACGGTGCGGGGATCGAACGAGACGAAGTCGCCGGGGCCTATGCCGAGGGCCTTCGTCTCGTCGGCCTTGGCGACCGGCTCGTCCAGGACTATCTCCAGGTTGGCGTCGTCGCGCTTCGTGGAGCCGACGTCGGCGTTGACGTGGACCGCCGGCTTGTCCAGGAGGAATCGGCCGGTGAAGCGCGCGCCGGCGCGGGTATGCACGACGCAGTTCTCGCCCTCGATATAGTTCTCCGGGAAGCTCCCGAGCTTGGTGACGCGGAGGGCGCCGGAGGGCTTGACCGCCCTGACCATCGCGCCGAGCGTATCGATATGGGCGGCCACGACGAGCGGCCGCCCCCGCCCTCCAAGGCGCACCCTGACAGAGCGCTTATTGGTGAATTCAGGGCGGTAGCCGAGGCGTCCCAGCTCCGCGTAGACGTAGTCCTCCGCCTCGCGCGTATAGCCCGTCGGGCTGGGTATGGCGCATAGCCTGACGATCTGGTCGACGGCGTAATCGATTACTGAATCGGGAACGGTGATCATGGCGAGTCCTCGTCCGTACGGGCGCGTGGATGCGGAAGCCCGCGAGGCGGACCCGGCGCGGCGGGCCGCGGGCGATCGGGCGATCGGGCCGAGGCGCGGGGCGCGCGTCCATGATGCACGGCGGGCCTTCTTTGGGCAACCGGTACGTACTAGCCTAATTAGCCATGGGCCCGCGCGCCTTCCGGCTACGCTCGGGCCGCCGCTTACGCTCGGGCCGCCGGAAGGCTCCTAGAAGTACACCGTCATGGAAAGGACGGCGTAGGCGTGGCTTATATCG
>JAHIWG010000120.1 GCA_018816345.1 Spirochaetota bacterium
GGTACGACATGAAAAAAAGCAGGGTCGTGAACGCGCAGGGGTTGACGCCGTCCACGAGCCCGGCCAGCGCTATAGGAAGGACGGCCCATCGCATGCCCGCGCCAGGCGCCGCGGAACGCGCCGCGGAACGCGCCGCGCCGGGGCCAGCCGCGCCTGAACCGTCCGCCGAGTCGTCGTAGCGCGGCCTGTACGAGCCGGTGGCGGCGTAGTGCCTGAGCTCCGGCACGAGGTTGGCGTCTATAGCCGCGTTGCCCTGGTATGCGGAAGGGCCGATTACGAGCACCGGGAATACCCTGAACGCATAGCCGAGCTCCGAGAGGCGCTCCTCGCACCGGGCGAAGCCGGCGGCCGACAGTATATCGACGAGCTCCAGCTCCGCGCTGGCGCCGCTCGCCTCCAAGGCGGCGGGCAGGTCCTTATCCTTAAACGTGTCGCAATGAGCGCAGCCTATCTCGCCGTAGTACTCGATGCGGACGGGCGCTCGTTCCGCGGGCGGGAGCCCGGCGGGCGTCCGCTCGGCGGGCGCCAGCCCGGCGGGCTCCTCCGCGGAGGCTAGCGTTACGGAGGCGAAAAGCGCTATATAGAGGACTATCCGCCCGATGAGGGGCGCGCCGTCGTGCTTCATACGATACGATCCTAGCAGGAGTGAATGCCCGCTGTCGAGAACGCATACCTCGCGTGCATAAACGAATACGAACCATGGAGTCCTAATGAGCCGCCGAACGTCGCCTCGATCTATACCGAACCCCGTCTCGAACCTATCGTTCATGCATATCATGAACGACGGCTTCCTCGCGAGCCTCCCCTTGTTGCTTCCCTTCATACAGAAGGAGCTCGGCTTGGGACTAGGATCTATAGGATTCCTGTCCGGCGCGCTAGGTAGCGCGGGGGTCGTCTTGGCGCTTCCGTCATCCGCTATAGCGAGGCGCCTGGGCGGGCTCCGGGTACTCAGGATAGCGATGCTGCTCTACTCGGTCGCCTTCCTTCTGACCGGCGCTTCCTCGGGCCTCGTCGGCCTAGGGCTGGCCTTCCTCCTGGCCAGCGTCGGCTTCGGGCTGTTCCATCCTATAGGCTTCGCACTGGTGGCGCACGGTAGCGCGAGCGGCGACGTGGGCAAGAAGATGGGAAATTTCACCGCGATAGGCGATTTCGGGAGGATAGGCTTCGCGGCAGCGGCGACGTTCCTGGCCGCGACCTTCAGCTGGAGGGCGACGGCCTTCGCGTACGGCCTCGCGCCCCTGTCGCTCGTCGTTCTCTCCGCGCTCTTCTATGGCAGACGCGCGGATAGCGGCGCGGGTCCGACGAAGGAAACGGGACCCAAGCCCCGCGGCTTGCGATATAGCGCTGATTTCATAACGGCTATCGTCACGGGATGCCTCGACGGCCTGGCGAGCTCGGCGCTATTCATCTTCATACCGTTCCTTTTCATCTTCAGGGGATTGCCTGCGGCCCTCCTAGGATCGCTATCGGGAGCCTTCTTCGTAGGCAACATGCTAGGCAAGGTACTGATAGGCAAGGCGATAGACAGGCTCGGCTGCTTCAGGGTCTTCGTCGCCTCGGAGCTGGCGATGGCTCTCCTACTCGTCCTTTTAAGCGTCCAGACCTCGACCGTAGCGATGGCGGCGATCTCTATACTGCTCGGAGCGGTGACGAAAGGGACGGTCCCCGTCATCAATACCATGGTAACGAACGCCGTTCCAGACCGCGCCCTGTACGAGAAGGCGTTCGGGATCGTATCGTTCGTGAGCGGCGCGGCCGGGGTAGTCGCGCCGCTGGCCCTGGGGCTGATAGCCGAGCGCTTCGGCATAGTCTCGGTCTTCCATATGAGCGCGGGACTGGCCGTGCTGGCGATAGCGCCGGGAGCGGTCATGGGAATCGTACGCAAGCGATCGCCCCTCTCGGGAGCGAGGCGCTAGCGGGTCGCCTCGAGGCTCTCCATCAGCGACTTGAGGGCTAGCTCGCTCTTGCGCCCGGCCTCGCTCAGGGCGGTCGACTCGGCGTGGATGCCGTCGAACTGGCTCACGACGCTCTCGAGGCTGGCCCTGACGAGGGCGGTCGTCTTGCGCAGGCCCTCGAGGTCCGACTCCGAGGCGACTATGGACTCGTTCATCCTGCGCGACGCTTCCTTGACGGTCGTGGTGAACTGGACCGACTCGGTCGTGCCCTGCAGGATCTCGCTGGAACCCGCGGATATCTCCGCCAGGCCCCGGCCTATCTCGTCCATCGCCTTGGCGACGGCGTCGGCCTCCTCGTCCACCTTCTTGAAGATGGTCTGGGCGCTCTCGTTGACGGCCGAGGCGGTCTTCATGGCCGACAGGGTCCGCTTGATGTCGTCCTTGATGGTGCGGGCGTTCGCGGTCGTGCTCTCCGACAGCTTGCGTATCTCGTCGGCAACCACCGAGAAGCCCCTACCCGCGTCGCCCGCGTGGGCGGCCTCTATGGCGGCGTTCATCGCGAGGAGGTTGGTCTGGCTGGCCACCGACCGTATCATGTTGACGACCTCGGCTATGGAGGCGGCCGAGGCCTCCATGGCCTTGAGCGCCTCCGCGGAGCTCGCCATCTGGGCGTTACCCTCGTCGGTCGTCGATTTGAGGGTAGCTATCGCCGCCAGGCGGGCCGAGGCTATGGCGGCGATGCTGTTGACGGAGGCGGTCATCTCCTCTATCGCCGCCGACGACTGCGATATGACGGCCGACTGGTCGGATACCTTCGACTCGACCTGCCGCGACGACTCCCCGATGCGGTCGTACGACTCTATCAGGGTACCGGCGCTCTTCTCTAGACCCCGGAATTCGGAGGCGGCGGATTCGATGGTGGAGCGCATGCCGGATACGAGCCGCTCGGTATTCTCGGCCGAGTTCTTAGCCGAGGTCCCCAAGCCCAGGGCCGCGCCGCTAGAGCGTATGACGGCCTCGAGGCGCTCGACCTGGGCCTTGTTCTTGGCCGCCTCGGCGTAGCTCAGCGAGAGGAGCTCCTCGCCGCGGGCGTGCACGGCGAGCTCTATGACGGCGGACATGGATACTATCAGGATAGAGATGATGAGGTCGTTGAGGTTATCGGAGCCGCCGCCCGCGTTGGGTACGACGCGGAGGAGGTAGTCGGCGGTCAAGGCAGCCGCGGCCGAGGCGAGGACCACGAGCGACTGCCAGCGCGTCCTGGCTATGAGGCTCGTGATGACGAGCGCGAAGCACTCGAGCGACGCGAGGAGGTACAGCTCGTAGGAAAATTGGAACGGCATGAGGAACGGCAAGGCGGCGAAGAGGGACGAGATGAGCGTCGTGGCCGCGACGCTGACGAACTTCGCGAAGCCGGCGCCCACGAGGGCGATGAGCCCGAGCGATAGTACGGCAAGGACGCCAAGCGCGATGCGCACGCCGGGCTGCGGGACGACGGCGACCACGAGGAGCACCGCGGCCGCGACCGCGGCCAGGGTATATACCAGGGCCGCGATACGCTTCCGCTCTATGGGCTCGGCGGCGGCGTATCGGGACAGGAGTCGTTCCACCATCTTAGGTGCCATAGGTATCTCCACGCTTGGTACGGATATAGGCGCACCGCGGCGCCAGGGATTGCTATTTCCACTATATATAAAATAGTCGCGAGCCGCTATATGCGCGCTAGGCCTTGCCGAACCGGGCGAGGCCCGAGAGGAAGTTGCGGAGGAACTGGTCCATGCATTCCATATAGTTCTTCTGGCCCTTCTTGCGGAACAGCGCTGACAGCTCGTTCTTAGAAAGGTCCGCGCCCGCGAGCCTCATGACGGCTATCATGTCCTCTTCCTTGAGCTCCAGGGCGATACGGATCTTCTTGAGGACCATATTGTTATCGAGCGCCGCCGGGGCCGGCGCCGGGGCGCCGTCGGCCCTGGGCCCTCGGCGCTTTACTATCATGCCGTCGAGCAGGGCGGACAGGACGGCCTTAGGGCATTCCGCGTAGCCGGCCTCGTCCTCCTTGAGGAAATAGGAGCCTAGCTCCTCGCGGCTGGCGCTCGATCCTCCCAGCCCTATCATCTCCAGCATGGCGGGATCGCTCATCTTGACTGCGAAGCGCAGGCGCCTAAGTATGTCGTTGGTCATCATGGTAGGGGGATACTACTACGCTCGGGGCCTCCGGTACTACCGCCGCTCGAGGCCGCGGCGTCGGCGCGTTAGGCCGCGGCTCATTCGGGCCAGAGCCGCTCGAAGGTCCTCGCGGACTTGCTCTCGACCCAGGGGCGCGTAGTCTCGGCGTACTCGGCGAAGTGCGGCGTCTTCCTATGGACGTTCTCGAAGGTGGCCTCGTCGGGATACGCCTCGCAGAGCGTGAAACGCCCGGGCTCGCCCGGGGCCTGGAGCACGTCGAAGCGGAGGCAGCCTTCCTCGGCCGACATAGAAGTCTGGCCCTGCCTTAGGACGGCTTCCTTGAACCTGGCCTCGAAGCCGGGCTTGACCGAGATATCGACTATGACGACGAACATGGCTCTACCTCCGCTTGGCGGGCCGCCGCTCGCGCGCGCGCCGCCGTCACAGTAGTCTAAGCCTTCCGGGGCGGGGAGTCAAATCGCGGGGGAGCTACAATCGTTTCCCCGTCTCCCTATCGAATAGCATGGCCCGCGAGGCGTCGATCGACAGCGACACCGCGCGTCCCGCCTCTATGCCGGGATCTCCCTCCACCATTATCTTCCATTCGCCGCCGAGCACCTCCACCACGAAAATGGTATAGGCGCCCTGAGGCTCTACGAGGCTGATCGTCGCCGGATTCAGGCCGCCCGCCGGCCCGAGCGCTATGATCTCGGGCCGTACGGCCAGGCACGCGGAACGCCCCGCGAACGCGGCCATCTCCGGGGAGGCCTTCGCGGGGCCGAGATCCAGGGGGGCGAGTCCGGGCGCCGTCGCGAGTATCCGCCCGCCTACGGACTCGAGCGATACGTCGACGATATTCGCCGGGGGGGTTCCCATGAACTGGGCCACGAACAGGCTGCCGCATCGGTTATAGATGTCGCGTGTCGTCCCGACCTGCTCGACGCTCCCGCCGTTCATGACGACGATGCGGTCGGCCAGCGCCATGGCCTCCGACTGGTCGTGGGTCACGAAGATGGTCGTGGCCCCCGACTCCCTGTGTATCTCCTTTAGGAAGGTCCGTACCGATACGCGCAGCTTGGCGTCGAGGTTTGACAGGGGCTCGTCCATGAGGGACAGGCTCGACTCCACGGCGAGGGCCCTCGCTACGGCTACCCGCTGGCGCTGCCCTCCCGACAGCTGGGCGGGATAGCGGCCCAGGTACTCCCCTATGCCGCAGACGGCCGCGACGTGCTCGACCTTGGCGGCTATCTCGTCCTTTCGCTTCTTGCGGAGCCTCAGCGGATAGGAGATGTTCTCCGCCACGGTCATGTGGGGCCAGACCGCGTAGGACTGGAATATCATCGACACGTTCCGGTCGCGGGGGGCCAGGTCGGTGATGTCCCTCCCGTCGAGGACGATCGAACCGCCCGAGGCCTGCTCGAGGCCGGCTATCATCCTGAGGGTCGTCGTCTTGCCGCAGCCGGAGGGGCCTAGGAAGACTATGAATTCGCCGCGCGCTATCTCCAGGTCCAGGTCCCGCACGGCCTGTACGCCGCCGGGATATTTCTTGCTCAGCTTCTCAAGGTTCAGGTGTATCACGTTTATCCTCCGCGCTATATTTTCGCGCCGCCCCAGAGCTGGTTGATGTAATCCTTGATGATGAACGTAAAGACGAGCGACGGTATCAGGAGGACGATCGCGCCCGCCGCCGGCAGGTTGGGGATCGTGGAGGAACCGACCGTCCTGTATACGAGCAGAGCCAGAGTCGGGTGCTCGTTCGTCATTATCAAGGCGGTGATGGAGTCGTTCCAGGCCGCCAGGAAGGCGTAGAGGGACGACGCGACGATCGCGGGGAACGCGAGCGGCAGCGTGATGGTCGCGAGGGTCCTGAGCCTCGTGGCGCCGAAGACCATGGCCGCCTCCTCGAGCTCGACGCCGATCCCCTTGAATATGGAGCTGGTTATCCACGCCGTCAGGGCGATGTTGGGCACGGAATAGACTATCGCCAGCGACAGCGGGGTATCGTAGAGGTTCATCTTCATGATGTACACGACCAGCGGCAGGGACAGGGACACGGCGGGGAACATGCGCACGAGCAGGAGGGCGGAGCCGAACGCGCGACGGCCCCTGAAGCGGAACCTGGCCAGGACGTAGCCGGCCGTGCCGCCGAGGGCGAGCGAGATGAGTATGGTCCAGCCGGCGGCCTTGAGCGAGTTGCCGAGCGCGGCCATCGTGCCGTCGGCGAGTATGAAGAAGATGACGTAGTTCCTGAAGAAGCTCTTGCGGAGGCGTATCTCCGCGGGCCCCTCGGAGCCGTCGGCCAGGCGGAAATACTCCCGCACGCGGGCCTCGGCGACGATGACGTTAAGCTGGCTCTTGCAGTAGAGCGCCAGGTCCAGGGGATCGGCCGTCGTCTTGACCGCCTCGAACTCGCCTCCCTTCTTCAGGAGCAGCGTATAGGTCCCGTCCCCGGGGTTGCCGCGTATAGCCGCCCGGTAGGAGAGCGAAGGCAGGGGCCTGGCTGGGAACTGGTAGGCCTCGTAGTTAGAGGCGAACGAGATGGTCGCGAAATAGAGTATAGGCAGGAGCACCATGCCGCCGACCGCCGCCAGGGTCAGCCAGAACAGCGCCTTGGAGACTACCCCTCCCTTGAGCCCGCTCATCCCTCGCCCCCGTCCTCGGCGCCGCGCGACGCGCGGAGGTAGAACGAGACCGAGACCATGACTATGGCCA
>JAHIWG010000121.1 GCA_018816345.1 Spirochaetota bacterium
CTCGGCGCGGCCGCCGCGCTCCTGTACTCCCTCACGGGCGTGGGCGCGAGCTTCTACGGTTAAGCGGGCGACCAGGCGTCGAAAAAAGGCGGATCCCGGCATTCCGGAATCCGCCTCGCAGTTACGTCCGCGCGCCCTAGGGCGCCCGCGGTCCTAGTACTTGGCCTTCTTCAGGGCCGCCTCGCGCGCCTTGTTCCAGGCGCTTTCCAGCTTGGCGTATTCCTCTGTCGATAGCGACTTGTCCATGACTATCTGACCCTTGAACTTAAGGTTCGATAGGCCGAACGGCGCGTAGGGGAAGGTGAACGGCTCGAGCTTTGACGCCTCGAAGCCGCCGCCTCCGCAGACGAACGGCATGACGATGCTTTCCCCGATAAGGTAGGCCTCGGCCTTCGCGAACAGCTCGTAGCGTTTCTTAATGTCGCGCATTTCCGCCATCGCCGCCTCTACGAGCTTGTCATAGCTCGTCTTGCCGTCGGCCTGCTTGTAGGCGGGAGAGTTGTCGAGGAAGACGTAGTTGGCTCCGGAGACGAAGGGGTCGGTGTAGGTCTGGGGGTCGGCGTAGTCGGGGCCCCAGTTCAGCTCCATCATGGCGTAGTTGCCGGCGCGTCGGGTAGCGCTCAGGAAGCCGGTAGCGGGGAACGAGACCGGTATGACGTCGATGAAGTCCTTGCCTAGCAGGGTCTCGAGCTGCTGCTCGACGACCTGGACGCGGTTAACCCACTCGAAAACATTGTCCGCGCGGTACGGCATCATGATCTTGACCGGGAAGGTGGCCTTGCCGGCCAGTTCCTTCATCGCGGCGGCCTTGAACTCGAGGGCCTTGGCCTTGTCGAAGGTGGCTCCGGCCGAGATCGCGGCGAGGTCTCCGGTCGTTACGAAATCCTTGCCCGCGGCGTTGGTGAAGAAGGGCGGGGTTACGGTCTTGATGAGGCGGCGCTCGGGGGAGAACGGCTCCCAGGTAAGCATCGCGGCCTTGCGGTCGAAGGCGTGGAATATGGCCTTGCGGAAATTCTTGCTGTTCACGGCCACGGCCCAGTTCTCCGGCTCGTACTCGGCCGCGAAGGTCGGCTTGAAGTTGAAGCCGTAGAAGTAGGAGTAGGCGCTTATCTTGGTCGGGTGTATCTGGGCCTTCTTGGCGGGATCCTTCATCCAGGTATCCAGGATGCTCGAGGGGATGGTCGCGAAGGAGCTCTGCCCGCGGAGGAAAAGCTCGGGCGCGAGGGTCCGCGCTTCCTTATTATAACGGTATATCAGCCTCGGGATATGAACGTTCTTCTGGTCCCAGTACCTCTTATTCTTGGCGAGGACCCTCGAGACCTGGGGCTCGAACTCGGTCATGATGTAGGCGCCGTTCGACAGGACTGCCTTGTTATCCCGCCCGAAGGTTGCGCCCATCGAATCGAGGAACTTGCCGTTTGCCGGCAGGTAGGTCACGTAGCTGAGCATCGACAGGAAATAGGGCACGGGGGCCTTTAGGGTATATTGCAGGGTGTACTTGTCGAGGGCCTTGACGCCTACCTGGGAGAAATCGGATATCTTGCCCTCGTAGTACTCGTCGGCGCCCTTGATGACGGTCGACAGAGGGTCGACGATGGTCGAGGCGTTGGCCTTGGTCAGGATGTACTTGGCGGCGTCTACCCAGTCCTGGGCCGTGGTCTCGGCGTAGGGCTTGGCCTTCCAGTCGTACCACTGCACGCCCCTGCGGAGCTTGAAGGTCCAGACGAGGCCGTCGGGGGACGAGGTCCACGATTCGGCGAGGGAGGGCTTTAGGACGCCGTACTGGTCGTACTCTACGAGGTTGTCGACCATGTTGGCGAACATGAAATGCTCGTTCTCCGAGCCGGAGATGAGGTAGTTGAGCGTGGTCACCTCGCCCGAGTACATCTCGTAGTAGTCCCCGGACTTGCGCTGGGACCACGCCTGGCCGACCGCGAGTACGGCGAGGGCGGCTAGCGCGATAAGCTGCTTCTTCTTCATTAGTCGTTTCCTTGATAGAGAGGAATCGAAGGGGCGGTAACACCGTCGTAATAGGCAGTATTTCACCCTTTGAATGCTAAGTCAAATTATTCGTGAAATATTGTGTTGCGAAAAAGTAAAAGCACAGTTGCTTTTTTTTTATGGCGCGCTTGGGGGTAACCGTGCTACGATCGTACGACGTTCAATCCCGCGAGGAGGAGCGCCGCGACGACGCTCCGGGGGGTCCCGGTAGTCTCTCGCGGCCACGGTTCGATGCTCAAATACACGATCAAGCGGCTCGGCCAGTCGCTCATTACCCTGTTCATCGTCGTATCGGCGGTATTCCTCCTGATGAGGCTCCTGCCCGTCGAAGGCTATTTCGGCGACGGGTACGATAAGCTGTCCGAGAGCCAGCGCGAGGCGGTCCTGCAGAAGATGGGCCTCCTCGATCCGTGGTACGTCCAGATGGGCGCGTTCTATAAAGGCCTCCTGCGGGGCGACCTCGGCGTATCGACCATCTACCGCAAGGACGTACCCGTCCTGGAGGTAATCGGCCCGAGGGTGCCGTACTCGATGAAGTTCGGCATCGTCGCCACCTGCCTGGCCTTGATCGCCGGCCTCGGGATGGGCGTCTCGATGGCCAAGAACAAGGGCAAGGGCCTGGATAAGCTATGGACGGGCTACGTCGTGTTCGTGAACGCGGTGCCGCTGGCCGTCTACCTCCTGTTCATCCAGCTCTACGGCACGAGCCTCCTCGACCTGCCGCTCCTGTTCGATAAGTACATGCCCTCGAGCTGGATACTCCCCGCGGTCTCCATGTCCCTGGGGGGCATCGCCGGCTACGCGATGTGGATGCGCCGCTACATGGTGGACGAGCTAAATAAGGATTATATAAAGCTTGCCAAGGCCAAGGGCCTGTCGCAGTCGACCATTATGGTCAGGCACGTGATGCGGAACGCCTACGTGCCCATGGCCCAGTACCTGCCGGCCTCGATACTGATGACGATATCAGGTTCCATCTATATAGAGTCCCTGTATTCGATACCGGGCATGGGAGGGCTGCTCGTGGACGTAATCCAACGCCAGGACAACACGATGGTCCAGGCGCTCGTGCTCATATTCTCCTCGGTAGGCATAATCGGGTTGTTCCTCGGGGACCTCCTCATGGCCCTGTTCGACCCCCGGATCAAGCTCTCCAAGAGCGGAGCCTCGCGATGATCCGCGGCGCGATGATGAGGGAGCCCCTGGCGGCGGGCTCGGAGAGCGCCGAGGCGATCGCGGCCAAGGTCGACGCCTCGCTCTTCGTGCCGGCCGACTTCGACGCGAACGCGGCCGAGCGCGGAGGCTATTCCGACTACTCGTACTGGCGCTCGACCATGCGCGGCTTCCTCAAGAACCGCGTGGCCCTCGGGTTCCTGCTCCTCCTGGGCGCGCTCCTCCTGTTCACCTTCGTCCAGCCGCTCCTGCCCGGCCAGAAGAGCCCGACGCATATACACATCGACCCGGCGACGGGCATGCAGTACCGCAACGTGGCCCCGGGGGCGGAATTCTGGTTCGGCACCAATACGATAGGCCAGGACCTGTGGGCGAGGATCTGGGGCGGGACGCGCACGTCGCTGATGCTTGGCCTGCTCGTCGGCGTGGCGGAGATGCTCATAGGCATCACCTTCGGGGCTATATGGGGCTACGTGCGCAGGCTCGACGGCGTGATCACCGAGATATACAACGTCATCAACAATATACCTACGACCATAGTCCTCATGCTGCTGGCCTACATCCTGCGCCCAAGCTTCAAGACCATGGTGATAGCGATGTGCGCCACCGGATGGCTGGGCCTGGCCCGCTTCGTCCGCAACCAGATAGTCATTATCAGGGACCGGGAGTACAACCTGGCGTCGCGCTGCCTAGGTACGCCCAGCAGGCGCATAATCGTCAAGAACCTCCTGCCGTACCTCGTGTCGGTGATAATGCTGCAGACGGCGCTCTCGATCCCGGGCACGATAGGCTGGGAGGTGTTCCTTACCTACATCGGGCTCGGGCTCCCGGTGAGCATCCCGTCCCTCGGCAACCTGGTCAACGAGGGCCGTCAGATCATGATGTCGCCGGAGCTGCGCTACCAGCTCCTGTTCCCGACGATCATCCTGTCGCTCATAACGATATCGTTCTACGTGCTCGGCAACGCGTTCTCGGACGCTTCCGACCCGCGCAACCACGTGTAAGGAAGAGGCCATGGCAAAAGGCGACGCGATACTCGAGGCCAAGGACATCGTCATCAAGTTCAACCTGCGCGGGAGGACGCTGACGGCGATACGCGGGGCCGGCCTGCGGCTGAACGAGGGCGAGACCCTCGCCATAGTCGGCGAGTCGGGCTCCGGCAAGTCCGTGCTGACGAAGTCGTTCATAGGCATGCTCGACCAGAACGGCTGGGTCGACTCGGGCGAGGCCGTGTTCGAGGGCAGGAACCTCGCCGCTATCAAGGACGAGAAGGACTGGCTCGCGATACGCGGCAAGAAGATTTCGATGGTATTCCAGGATCCCATGACGGCCCTCAATCCCCTGCTGACCGTAGGCGCGCAGATCAAGGAAGTCTTCGAGCTCCACCACGGGCTCTCGGGCAAGCAAGCGGATCACGCCGTCGTCGAGATGCTGGAGCGCGTGGGCATCGACAACCCGTCCGAGCGGCGCAAGCAGTATCCCCATGAATTCTCGGGCGGCATGAGGCAGCGCGTCGTCATTGCCATCGCGGTGGCGTGCAAGCCGCGCATCCTCATATGCGACGAGCCTACGACGGCCCTGGACGTGACGATCCAGGCCCAGATACTCGACCTCATCAAGGCGCTCCAGCGCGACCTGGCCTTCACGACCGTCTATATCACCCACGACCTCGGCGTCGTCGCCAACGTCGCCGACAAGGTCGCCGTGATGTACGCCGGGCAGATCGTGGAGACCGGTAGCGCCGAGGAGGTGTTCTACGATTCCAGGCATCCGTATACCTGGGCGCTCCTGTCGTCGCTGCCCCAGCTTGGCGTGAAGGGACAGCCCTTGTACTCCATCTCCGGCACGCCGCCCAACCTGTTCAATACCGTCGTCGGGGACGCCTTCGCGCCCCGTAATCCCAAGGCTCTCAAGGTGGACTTCGCCGCCCAGCCGCCGATGTTCCAGGTAAGCCCGACGCATAGCGCCGCCACCTGGCTATTAGACCCGCGCGCGCCGGCCATGGAGCCGCCGCCGGCGATACTCGCGATGCGCGCCAAGCTCGGCGGCGCCAAGCTCGGCGGCGCCAAGCTCGGCGACGCGGCGAAGAACGGAGGGGCCCTATGAGCGGCGAATCGCGGGAGGTCGTACTCGAGCTTCGGGACCTTGAGGTAGCCTTCAAGGTCAAGGGCGGCGGTACCTTCAAGGCCGTCAAGGGCGTCAACTTCTGCATCTACAAGGGCGAGACCTTCGGCCTCGTCGGCGAGTCCGGCTCCGGCAAGACGAGCATAGGGCGGGCCATCGTCAGGATCAACGACGCGAGCTCCGGCTCAATCCTCTACAAGGGCCGCCGGATCGACGGCCGGATTCCCAAGGAGCTGGACCTCGAGGTCGTCCGCAAGATACAGATGATATTCCAGGATCCCATGGCGTCCCTGAACGAGAGGGCCAAGGTCGATTACATAGTCTCCGAGGGGCTGTATAACATAGGCGTCAAGCGATCGGAGGAGGAGCGCAGGGAGCTCGTGGCCAAGGCCCTGCTCGAGGTGGGGCTCCTGCCGGAGTTCGCCTCGCGCTTCCCGCACGAGTTCTCCGGCGGCCAGCGGCAGCGCATCGGCATCGCGAGGGCGCTGATCATGGAGCCCGAGCTGATCGTCGCCGACGAGCCCATCTCCGCCCTGGACGTGTCTATACGGGCCCAGGTGCTCAACCTGCTATCGTCGATACAGAAGGCCAAGGGCCTCACGTACCTCTTCATAGCTCACGACCTCTCGGTCGTGCGGTTCATAACCGACCGCATCGCCGTCATCAGCAAGGGTAGGATAGTCGAGCTGGCGGAGACCGAGGAGCTGTTCCGGCACCCCCTGCATCCGTACACGAGGGCCCTCATCTCGGCCATACCCCAGCCCGACCCGCTCGCGGAGAGGCGGAAGGTCGTCAAGGTCTACGACCCGGCGTGCCACGACTACTCGGTCGAGGGGCCCGCCTGGTCCGACGTCGGAGGGGGGCATTTCGTGCTGGCCAACTCCAAGGAACTGGAGGCGTACCGGGAAGGCCTGGCCGCGGGCAGGCTCTGAGCGGGAGGCCTCCGCCCGGAACGGCGCGGGCGGCTCCGGGATGTGCGCTACGCCAGGCCGGAGGCCGCCCTGAACGATGCGGCGGCCTGCGAGAGCGCGGCGAACGGCGCGAGGAACTCGGGGTAGCGCCGGCTCATCCCTTCCGGATGGAACTGCACGGCGACGAGGAAGGGCTCGCGGTCGACGGCCTCGACGGCCTCCACGACGCCGTCGGGAGCGCGGGCGGAGACGACGAGCCCGGGAGCCAGGTCCTTGACCGCCTGGTGGTGGAAGCTGTTGGCCAGGACGCGGCCCTCTCCGAACATGGCGGCGAGCCTCGTATCGGGGACGATATCGACGTAGTGGGCCGGCTCGTCCATGGGCATGTCGAAGGAGTGCCCTCCCGCCAGGGGCAGCTGCCCCTTGATGTCCTGGTACAGCGTGCCTCCGAGCGCCGCGTTGACGAGCTGGCAGCCTCGGCACACGCCTAGTATCGGGAGCCCGCGCGCCCGGGCGGCGGAGAATAGCGCTAGCTCCCAGCGGTCGCGGGCGGAGTCCATGCGCGCGACGCCCGCGGACGGGCTCTCGCCGTAGAGATAGGGCGCGATGTCCCCGCCGCCTGACAGGACGAGGCCGTCCAGCCGCCGGACGTAGTCCCGCGCGAAGGCTTCCGTCTCCTCGTCGCCCGACGGGAGCCCGCTTGGCCCCGGCAGTACGAAGGGGAGGCCGCCCGAGGCGGCGACGGAGTAGGCGTAGTTGATGTTGATGGATACGTAGACCGACCTGTTCTTATGCTCGTCGAACGAGGTTACTCCGATGACGGGTACCACTGCTGGCTCCTCGCGGCCCGAAGACCGGCCGCGACCGGCATTGTATACGTCCCGCCGCGTTTGGTGAAGCGAGGGCGTAGCCATAGACGAGGCGGCGGGCGAGGCGACGGATGAGGCGACGGGCGAGGCGACGGGCGAGGCGACGGGCGAGTCGCCGAGCGAGTCGGCCCCGCTTGAGGCGGCCGGGCCGCCGTGATAATCTCGAGTATTCCCGCGCTTGATGGAGGGCGCGTCCCGATGGTCGATAGGCAAGCATGGGCGGAGGTTGATCTCTCCGCTATAAGGAAGAACGCGCGGGCGCTGGCGGCGCTCGCCGGGGACGACGCCGGGCTGTGCGCCGTCGTCAAGGCCGACGGCTACGGCCACGGCGCGGCGCCGGTCGCGCGCGCCTGCATCGAGGCCGGCGCGACGTCGCTGGCGGTAGCCTTCGTCGAGGAGGGCGTCGAGCTCAGGCGCGCCGGTATCGTCGAGCCCGTACTGGTGCTCGGCTACACGGGCGAGGAAGGCGCGAGGCGGGCCTCCGGCTGGGGCCTGTCGACCATGGCGGTGTCGGTGGAGAACGCACGCGTCCTCGCCGCCGAGGCCGAGCGCCAAGGCAAGGTCGCCCGCGTCCACCTGAAGGTAGACACGGGCATGGCCAGGCTCGGCGTGTCCCCCGACGAGGCGGGAGCGGCCGCGGCCGCTATAGCGTCGATGCCGGGAGCCGTCCTCGAGGGCGTCTGCTCCCACTTCGCGGCCGCCGACGCCGCCGACGGGGAATTCGCGGCCCTGCAGCTATCGCGCTTCACGGCCGCCGTCGACGAAGTACGCAAGGCGGGCGTCAGGGGCTTCGTCCGCCATATCGCCAATAGCGCGGCCCTGATCCACGTCCCGGCGGCCCGCCTCGACATGGTCAGGCCCGGCATCGCGCTCTACGGCCTGCGCGCGTCCACGGAGCTGGAGCCCCCGTATCGGCCGTCCCCGGCCATGTCGCTGCGCGCCCGCGTCGTGCAGGTCAGGCTCGTGCCGGCGGGAGAGTCCGTAGGCTACGGCCGGAGCTTCCGAGCGGGCCGCGACGCGCGCATAGGCACCCTGCCTCTCGGCTACGCCGACGGCGTATCCCGGGGCCTCTCCAACCGCGGCTCGGTGGGCTTCCCTTCCGGGCGCGCGCCGATAGTCGGCCGGGTGTGCATGGATCAGATGATGGTGGACCTGACCGACCTGCCTAAGGTGGGCCAGGGAGACGTAGCCACGGTGTTCGGCCCCGGCGGCCCTTCGGTCTCCGAGGTCGCCGACCTCCTGGGCACGATAGACTACGAGGTGGTCTGCGCCGTCTCCAAGAGGGTCCCGAGGATCTACTCGGATTCGCGCATGGAGGAAGACCTGGCATGATGAGGCATACCCGTTACGACGTCGACCTCGACGCGGTCGTTCATAACTTCAGGCGAGTAAAAGAGATGCTATCGGACGGACCGCCCGCCGCGGACGGCCGGGCGCCTAGGGCCGCCGTCGTCCTCAAGGCGGACGCTTACGGGCTAGGCGCCGTGCCGGTCGCGCGCGCCCTCCTCCGCGAGGGGGCCGACATGCTCGCGGTGGCGTGCATGCCCGAGGCCGTTCAGCTGAGGCTCGCCTTCCCCGACGCGCCCGTCCTCGTGATGGGGCATACGCCGAGCGAGTACTTCCCCGAGGCCGTCAGCCGGGGCATCGCCTGCACGATATTCGACTACGAGCAGGCCGAGGCTCTCTCCGCCGCGGCGCGCCTGGCGGGCGCGAAGGCGGTAGCCCACGTCAAGGTCGATACCGGCATGAACAGGCTCGGGCTCAAGCCCGGGCTCTTCGAGCCGGGCTCGTCCGAGGGCTCCGCCGCCGGGCTCCTGGCGAGGATGGCCGACCTCCCGTCCCTCCGGCTCGAAGGCATCTTCACTCACCTGGCGCTCAACGACGAGGCCTCCGACGAGGCCCAGTTCTCCATGTTCTGCAGGCTCCTATCGGATGCGTCTTCGCTCGGCGTCCGCTTCCCCCTGCGGCACGTCTGCGACTCCATCGGCCTCATGCGCTATCCGGGGTACCGCCTGGATATGGTAAGGGCCGGCGCCGTGATGTACGGCGTGACTCCCCTCGGCACCCCCCTGACCGAGGGCGCGGGCATGCGCACGCCCTTCCGCCTCTCTACCCGCATATCGAGGATACGGCCGCTCGCCGAGGGCGAGGGCGTCGGCTACGACTATACCTTTACGGCGCCGCCAGGCGGCGCGCTGATCGCGACGCTGCCCGTAGGCTACGCTGACGGCTACAAGCGCTCCCTGTCCAACGTGGCCAGCGTCGTAGTGCGGGGCGTCAGGGCGCCGGTCGTCGGCCTCGTATGCATGGACCAGTGCACCGTCGACGTGAGCGCGGTGCCCGGCGTCAGCGAGGGCGACGAGGCCGTCCTCCTGGGCGGAGACCGGGCCGACCGGCCGGGCGAGGGCATCCCGGTCCTCGAGATGGCCGAATGGGCCAAGACCAACCGCAACGACGTCATCTGCTCCATAGGCAGGCGAGTGCCCCGCGTATACCGCGAGGGCGGCCGCGTCGTCGCCGAGTCAGACTACGTGCTTGGAGGCACACCGTGATAGAGCCTAAGAAGCTTCGCATCGACGCGTGGGACATCCGTCCCTGGCTCGTCGAGATCCGCAGGACCCTGCATCGCCATCCGGAGCTCGGGCGCGCCGAGACGCGCACGGCGGATTTCATCGAGTCGAAGCTCGACGAGATGGGCGTGGAGCGCGTCCGTACCGGCACAGCCATCGTCGGCCTCGTCCGGGGCGCCAAGCCGGGCAGGACCGTGGCCCTGAGGGCCGACATGGACGCCCTGCCCATCAAGGAAGAGACGGGCGCGGAGTACGCCTCGGAGAACGACGGCGTCATGCACGCCTGCGGCCACGACGCCCATACGGCTATACTATTAGGCGCGGCCCGATGGTTCGCCGAGCGCCGCGCCTCCCTGGCCGGCAACGTGAAGCTCCTGTTCCAGCCGGCCGAGGAGACCGACGGCGGCGCGGAGATTATGATCAGGGACGGCTGCATGGAGAATCCCCGGGTGGACTACGCGCTCGGCCTCCACGTGATGCCGTACCTGCCGGTCGGGCGCATCGAGACTAAGAAGGGCGCCCTCAACGGCTCGTCCACCGAGCTCGATTTCACTATCCGCGGGACGAGCTGCCACGCGGCCTACCCGGAGCGGGGCGTCGACGCCGTCATGATAGCGGCCCACGTCGTCACGGCCCTCCACTCGCTCGTATCGCGCTACGTGTCGCCCCTGGAGTCCGCGGTGCTGACGATTGGCACTATTAACGGCGGAACCGTGTCGAACGTCGTGGCGGGCGAGGTCAAGATGAGGTCTACCCTGCGCACGACGAGCGACGAGACCCGGGACATGCTGGTGGACAGGGCCAGGGCCGTCGTGGAGGGCGTCTCCGCCTCGTTCGGGGGGTCGGGCTCCGTCGACGTGAGCTACGGCTACACCGCGCTCGTCAACGATCCGGCCGTCGTGGACGTGATAGCCGCGGCCGCCGACGATATCCTGTGCCCCGGCTCGGTCGACTGGAAGGAGAAGCCTAGCATGGGAGTCGAGGACTTCTCGTTCTTCTGCAAGGCGCGGCCCGGGGCCTTCTACCACCTCGGCTGCGGCAACGCCGAGAAAGGCATAACCTCGCCTATCCATTCGTCGACGTTCGACATAGACGAGGATTGCCTGCCGCTGGGCGTCGCGATGCAGGTCGCCGCCGCCCTCCGCCTCCTCGAGCAGCCCTGAACGAGCCTGTAATCCTGAAGGGAACGAAGAGCAAAGGGGGACAAGAAGGAGAGGAGAGAGGAACAATTATAAGGTAACTCTCTTTCTTGTCTCTTCTACTCTTATTCTCTCTGTTGATCTTTCCCTTTTTTCTTTGGTCGAATTCTGAAACGAATGGAGGATACATGGAAAAGCTTTACGTCAGCGCCGATATCGAGGGCGTGTGCGGCATAGCCGACTGGAAGGAGACGGAGATAGGCGAGGCCCAGGGCGCCTATTTCAGGACCGAGATGACCCGCGAGGTCGCCGTCGCCTGCGAGGCGGCCGTCGGGCGCGGCGTGACCGATATCCTGGTCAAGGACGCCCACGGCTCGGGCCGCTCCATAGACCCGTCGGCCCTTCCCAGGCAGGCTCGCATACTACGCTCGTGGACCCGCGACCCCTTCGTGATGATGGCCGGGCTCGACCGGAGCTTCGGCGGCGTGTTCTTCGTCGGGTACCACTCGGCCGCCGGCACCGACGGCAACCCGCTGGCGCATACGATGAACGGCAATAACGTCGCGGTCAGGATAAACGGGGAGCTCGCCTCCGAGTTCCTCATCAACTCGTACATCGCCGGCCACGTCGGCGTGCCCGTGCTGATGCTGGCGGGCGACGCGGCCCTCTGCGCCACGGCCGCCTCCGTGAACCCGAACATCCGCACGGTCGCGGTCTCCGAGGGCAACGGCAACGCCTCGGTATCCATCCATCCCGCCCTCGCGCAGGAGCGGATCGCGGCGGCCGCCTCGGAGGCGCTGTCGGCCGACCCTAAGGACATGATGGTCAGGATGCCGCCTTCGTTCAAGGTGTCCATATACTTCAAGCAGCATTGGCTAGCCAACCGCGGCTCGTACTATCCGGGCGCCTCGAGGCCGAGCGCCCACGAGGTCGCCTTCGAGTCCAAGGATTGGGCGGCGGTATTGGCGTTCCTGTTCTTCGTGCTATGAGCCGGACGCTCCCCAAGGCCCTCGGGAGGGGCGACGTCATAGGCATGATAGGCCCGTCGGGCTCGAGCAAGGACCCCGGGATGGCCGACAAGGGCGCCGCCGCGCTCGAGGCGCTGGGCTTCGAGGTCGTGGTGGGCGATAGCTGCAGACGCAAGCACGGCTACCTCGCGTCCCCCGACGAGCTCCGCGCCTCCGACCTGAACGCGTTCTTCTCGGATCCCCGTATAGACGGCATCGTCTGCATGAAGGGAGGGTACGGGACGCCGCGCATCCTCGACATGATAGACTACGCCGCGGTAGCCGCCCATCCCAAGGTCTTCGCCGGCTATAGCGACATCACCGGCCTCCACCTGGCGTTCCGCCGCTACGCGGGGTTCCCGACCTTCCACGCGCCGATGGCGGCGAGCATGGTCGGGGGCTTCGACGATTTCTCGGCCGCCTCGTGGACGGCGGCCCTGACGACGCCCGGCCCCCTCGGGCTCCTGTCCCCGCCCCCGGGCGTCGGCGGGCCCGTCGCGCCGACGACGCTCGTGGGGGGCGCGGCCCGCGGCCCCCTGGTCGGCGGCAACCTGTCGCTCGTCGCGGCCCTGACCGGCACGCCCTACGCCCTGGAGCCGGACGGGGCCATCCTCTTCCTGGAGGACGTCGACGAGGAGCCGTACCGCGTAGACCGCATGCTTACCCAGCTCAGGCTGGCCGGCGTCTTCGAGCGATGCGCCGGCGTCGTGCTCGGCCATTGGACCCGCTGCGAGGCCAAGGACCCGGAACGCTCGCTGACCCTCGAGAGGGTCTTCGCCGACGTCGTGGCGAGCGCCGGAAAGCCGACGATCGCCGGCTTCTCGGCCGGGCACTCGACGCCGACGCTCAGTTTCCCCCTGGGGGTCGAGGCCGTCCTCGACGCGGATTCCGGGACGCTGGAACTGACGGAGGCGGCCCTGCGCTAGCCTAGCCCCGCCCGGTATGCTAATCTCCCGGGAGGCAATATTACACGGGAAGGTGGGATACCCCATGGCACATCTACAGTTCGACGGCTGCGACGCGGTCACGCTCGCCAAGGAATACGGGACGCCGCTCTACGTCGTATCGGAGCGCATGATACGCGAGCGCCTCCGCGAGGTCCGCAAGGACTTCCTCGAGCGCTATCCCGATACCGAGGCCCTGTACGCCAGCAAGGCCCTGCAGACCCTGGACATATGCCGCATAGTCGCGTCGGAGGGGATAGGCCTGGACGTCGTGTCGGGCGGCGAGCTGTTCGCGGCGGCCAAGGCCGGCTTCCCCATGGACAGGATCTATTTCCACGGCAACTCCAAGACCGAGGCCGAGATCCGTATGGCGGTGGAGTACGGCGTCGGCAGGATAGTCGTCGACAACCTGCACGAGCTGGCCACGCTGGACGAGGCCGCCCGCGCCCTCGGCCGGCGCGCCAAGATTCTCTTCAGGATCACCCCCGGCGTCGACAGCCACACCCACGACTTCATATCCACGGGCAAGCTCGATTCCAAGTTCGGCATTCCCCTCGACCCCCGCGTGCGCGACGAGTACGTCGGCGCGGCCCTGCGCATGGAGGGCGTGGAGCTCCTGGGCTTCCATTTCCACGTAGGCTCCCAGCTCCTGTCCAACGAGTCGCACCTCAAGGCCGTTAGCATAGTCTGCAGGCTCATGGCCGAGGTGCGGGACCGGTACGGCTTCGAGACCCGCGAGCTCAACCTCGGCGGGGGCTACGGCGTCCATTACAGCGGCGACGAGCGCGCCAGGCCCCTGTCGTACTTCGTCGACGCGATGATGGCGGACGTCCGAACCGCCTGCGCCGGGGCCCGCCTGCCCGTGCCCCGCGTGGTCATAGAGCCGGGCCGCTGGATAGTCGGCGAGGCCGGCATGACCCTGTACACCGTCGGCTCCAGGAAGGCCATACCCGACGTCAGGACCTACGTAGGCGTCGACGGCGGCCTTCCCGATAACCCGAGGCCCGCGCTCTACGGCGCGATCTACGAGGCTACCGTCGCGGACCGCGACGACGCCGCCAGGAGCGAGGTCGTCACCGTGGCGGGGAAGTGCTGCGAGACCGGCGACATCCTGATCCGGGACGTGGCCCTGCAGTCGCCCATGCCCGGGGACACGCTGGCGGTCTTCACGACCGGCGCGTACAACCACTCCATGGCCAGCAACTACAACCGCCTCCCGCGCCCGGCGATGGTGCTTACGAACGCCGGCGAGCACCGCCTCTCCGTCAGGCGCGAGACCTTCGAGGACCTCGTCTCGAGGGAAGCCTAGCATGGGCGCGAGGGAACTGCACGAGAGCCTCGTAGTCATAGACGGCCACTGCGATACGGCCATCCCCGCCGCCGGCTTCGACTTCAAGAGCGAACCCGTCGCGCCGCTGGACCTGTGCGTCCGCAACGAGACGGGCCACGTCGACTTCCCGCGCCTGCGCGAGGGCGGCGTGACGGCGCAGTTCTTCGCGCTGTTCACCGATACCGCCTTCCTGCCCGAGGCGCGCGAGCATACGCTCAGGCTCCTGGCCGCGATGGAATCGGCGATAGACCGCTCCGGCGGCCGCGCGCGCCTCGCGACCAAGGCCGCCGACGTCGTAGCCGCCAAGCGCGACGGGACGCTGGCCGCCTTCCTGGCCATAGAGGGGGGGGAGGCCATAGGCGAGAGCCTGGACGACCTGCGCTCCTTCTACGACCGCGGCGTGCGGCTCATGACGCTGACCTGGAACAGGGTCAACGCCATCGGCCGCGGCGCCGAGCATCCCGGGCCGGACGGGCTCACGCGCTTCGGCCTCGAGGTGGTCTCCGAGATGGAGCGGCTCGGCATGATAGTCGACGCGTCGCACCTGAGCGACCGCGCCCTCGACGACCTGCTGGCCGTGGCGAGCCGCCCGGTCGTCGCTTCCCATTCCAACTCGAGGGCCGTCTGCGATCACCGCCGTAACCTGACCGACGCCCAGGCCGAGCGAATAGCCGCGACCGGCGGGCTCGTGGGCGTGACCTTCGCGGGCGTCTTCGTGGACTCCGAGCCCGCGAGGGTGAGCGTCTCCCGCGTCCTCGACCACGTAGACCGGCTCGTCGCGGCCGTCGGTCCCGGCCACGTAGGCCTGGGAACCGATTTCGACGGCTTCTCCGCGCCCTACGGCCTCGTGATGCCTGACTGCTCCCGGCTCGCCGATATCACGGCCGGGCTCCTGGGGCGCGGCTACTCCGACGAGGACGCCGCCAGGATAATGGGCGGGAACTGGCTACGCGTGATCGAGGCCGTGGCGGGATAGCGCTTATCGATGGCGGTCGAGGTGCTACCCGCGGGGCCGTCCGCGCGCGCCGGCGGGCCGCTACTTGGCTATGAGGCCGGAGATCATGCCTCCCGTCACCTCGATGCAGGTGGCGTTGACGGCGTCGTTCTTGGCGACCCATACCATGGAGTCTGCTATCTCCTCGGGCTCGATGAGCCTGCCCAGGTGCACGCCGGCTACGATCTTGGCCAGCGCGCCCTGGTCCATGCCCTTGACCATCGGGGTCCCGACGTAGCCGGGGGCGATGGACACGACGCGGATGCCCGTTATGCCCTTCATCTGGAATTCCCCGACGAGGATCTTGGGCCAGAGCGCCATCGCGGCCTTGGTCGACGAGTAGTTGAGCTGGCCGACGCCGCCTTCCTTCTGTATCGACGAGATGGTGAAGAGGACGCCCTTCCAGCCGTTATCCACCATGCGGATAGACGCCTCCCGCAGCGTTATGAACGGGCCGACGAGGTTGACGTCCATGACGGCCCGGAAGTCGGCGGTGCTCATGGCGCGCTTGACCTTGCCGGTCTCCTTGTCGGTGGAGACGAACATCGCGTCGCGGATGATGCCGGCGCACGGGGCGACGATGTTGATGGCGCCGAACTCGGCTACCGCGAAGTCCATGAACGCCGCGGTGGAGGCGTCGTCGGTGACGTTGAGGGTCTTGCCCGCGGCCTTGCCGCCGGCCTTCCTGATGTCCGCGACGACCCTGTCCAGGCCCTCCTGGTTCATGTCGCCGAGCACGACCGACGCGCCCTCCGCCGCCAGCGCGCGCGCGACCGTCTCCCCGATGCCGCTCGCCCCGCCCGTGATAACCGCTACCGATCCCTTTATCTCCATTGCTGTCTCCTTCAAATAGATGACTACGGTCAGTGACCGAGTATGTTGAACGAGGGCATTCTATACCTATTAGAGTATTGTGTCAAAAAAAATAAAAGCCCGCGGGGGCCCGTCCGGGGCGGACCCCCGACGATCGCCCCCCGCGGGCTATCGCCTTAGCGGCCCGCGCCGACGAGGGCTGGGATCAGCATGAGCTCGCAGTAGCGAACGCCGGCGGCTACCAGGTCCCAGTCGTCGTCCGAGATGGCCCAGTCCAGGAACACGGATCGCATGGAGCGGTTGAAGAGCAGGGTAAGCTCGTCGGCGTCTATATCGTCCCTGAATTCGCCGCTTTCCTGGCCGAAGACGATTATCTCCTTGACCAGGGAGTGGAGGTAGCGCTGGGGATTGATGAGGAATTTCTCGGCGAGGGGGTCGCTGATGTTCGTGGCGTAGAGTATCTTGAGTATCGCCACCCCGACGTTATCGCGGACGTGCCTGGTCTGCGCGCGCACGAAGGCGCTGATCCTCGCGCGCGCGGATCCGTAGCGCTTCAGGTTGTGTTGGTACTTCAGGTAGAAATCGTCTATCGCCTTGAACTCCTCGATGATGATATCGCTCTTGGTCCGGAAGTAGGTGTAGAAGCTACCCTTCGCCGTGCCGGCCCGCGTGGTGATCTCCTCCACGGTGACCGAGTCGAATCCTTTTTCGCGGAACAGAGCGACAGCGTTCTCGAACAGGGTCCGGCGCGTCTGCTGAGCCTGTTTCTGTCTTTTGGTCATGTTAGCTACCCTTGAGGCCAAAGCTTTTACGAGCGCATAAATTATCATGGACCTAGCCTTATGGACAATGGTCGGGATCCCGAGCGCCGGGAGCCCCCGGGGGTGGGCGGCTCCCGAGGAAGGCCCGGCGCTCGGACGAGGCGGCTACCGGCCCGTCGCGGGCGGCGCCCCGAGTCCCATCGGCCCTTCGGCGAATATCCTCGGATCCATGAGCCTGAGCGGCGGCTTGACGATAGGGGCGAAATCCATCATATCGAGCACGTCCTTCTTCAGGTCCACTCCCGGGGCTATCTCGACGAGCTCCAGTCCTTCCGCCGAGAGCGAGAAGACCGCCCTCTCGGTAATATAGAGCACGGGCTGGCTGACCCGGGCCGCGTACTCGCCGCTGAAAGTCTTGTGCTCGACGGCTTTCACGAACTTCCTGACGTCGCCTTCCCGCTTGATGACGAGCCTAGAGCCCTCGATCAGCAGGTCGAGGCCGCCGGCGGTGAAGGTTCCCAGGAAGAAGACCCGCTTGGCGTTCTGGGTAATGTTGATGAAGCCGCCGGCTCCCGCGAATTTCGGCCCGAATTTGCTCACGTTCAGGTTGCCCTTCTCGTCTACCTGCGCCAGGCCGAGGAACGCTAGGTCAAGGCCCCCGCCGTCGTAGAAGTCGAATTGGGCAGGCTGGTCGACTACGCACTCGGCGTTCGTGGCCGCGCCGAAGTCCATGCCGCCCGCGGGTATGCCGCCTATAGGGCCCGGCTCGACCGTTAGGATCATCGATTCGAGGATGCCCTCCTCGGCGGCTACCTTGGCAACTCCCTCGGGCATGCCGATGCCGAGGTTGACGACCGCGTCCTCCCGGAGTTCCATCGCCGCCCTCCTGCAGATTATCTTCCGTTCCGACATGCCCATGGCGCTGAGCGCCGCGACAGGGACGCGGGTCTCCCCGGAATAGGCCGGGTTGTACTGGGTAGCGAAGGTCTGCCAATGGGCTTCCGGGGGGGCCTGCACGACGAAGTCGACGAGCATCCTCGGTATCCTCACCTGGTCAGACCGGAGCGAGCCGGCCTCCACGATGCGCTCTACCTGGACTATCACTATCCCGCCCGAATTCCTCGCGGCCTGCGCGATGGCCAGGTTCTCGAGGAGAAGCGCTTCCTTCTCCATGCTGATGTTGCCGTGGACGTCGGCGGAGGTCCCTCTCAGTATGGCCGCGTCGATCGGCAGGGACTTGTACCAGAGGTATTCCTCGCCGCCGAGCGTGACAAGCTCGACGATGTCCTGGGTCGTCCTGGCGTTCATCTTGCCCCCGCCGTTCCGCGGGTCGACGAAGGTCTGGAGGCCGACGCGGGTTACGTGGCCCGGGCGGCCCCCGGCGATATCCCTGAACAGGTGGGAGATGCAGCCCTGGGGCAGGTTATACGCCTCTATCCTGTTCTCCATCGCCATCCTGCCGAGGGCGGGCGCGAGCCCCCAGTGACCGCCTATGACTCTGCTGACGAGCCCGTCCTTGGCGAAATGGTTCAGGCCCTTGCTCTTCCCGTCGCCCTGGCCGGCCGCGTAGATGAGCGTCAGGCCCTTGGGTTCTCCCGTCAGGTCGAAACGCTCCTCGAGGGCCACGGCTAGGTGCTCCGGGAAGCCGTTGCCTACGAAGCCCTCGGTCGCGACGACGGATCCGGAGCGTATGCGGGACACGGCCTCTCGCGCCGTGGTGACTTTGTTCTTTGGCATAGCCTCTCCTATGAGTCGTGTGTCGTGGCGCGGCCCGCGCGGGGCCGCGCCGTAGGTTCGGCGTTGCAGTCTTCGTTGCCGGTCCGGTTTACTTATAAACCATATCCGTCGATCAAGCAAATGATTTCAATGACCGTGGTCATTATAAGGCAGGATGGTCATAGTCGTCTGGAGAATGGCCGTGATGACGCGATGGGTTGCGGAGGCCATGGCGACGAAATATTCTTCTTGACAATATTAATAAACGCGCACTAATGTCGATGACTAAGGTCAGTGACTAGAACTATTCAATAGGAGGCTCGGAATGGCTGGGGCTAGTATCGTCGGCGCGTACAACACGCAATTCGGCTCGTTCGTCCAGAAGAACAGGGAGACGGGCGAGATACGTGATACGAGGACCATATATCAGCTGATGGACGAGGCCATACGCGGCGCCGTCGAGGACTCGGGGTTCGCGCCCGAGGAGATAGACGCCGTCTGGGTAGGCGCGTTCGCCCCGGGGCTCTTCACCGGCCAGGATCACCTGGGCCCGTACGCGCTCGAGGCGTTCCCCGAGGCTTTCAGGTTCAAGCCGGCCCAGCGCGTGGAGGGGGCGTGCGCCAGCTCGTCCATGGCCGTACTGAACGCGATATACGGGATCGAGAGCGGCAGGTACAGGACCGCGCTCGTCGTCGGCGTCGAGAAGATGAACCTGCTCAAGTCCACCGGCGTCACGCACGCCCTGGCCGGGGCCTCGTTCTGGCCGTCGGAAGGCGGGACGGGAATGACCTTCCCTGGACTGTTCGCCGAGTACGCCAAGGGCTACCGGTCCCGCTACGGCCTCGGGGACGAGGAGTTCCGGCGCATGCTCGCCTCCGCCGGCGCCCTCATGTACCGCAACGGCGTCCTCAACCCCCTGGCCCATTTCGGGAAAGGCGGTCCCAGCGACCGGTCGCAGCTGTTCACGGCGGACGCGATCATGGAACTGCCGGAGGAGAAGAACCCGATGGTGGCCGATCCCCTGAGGCTGCACGATTGCTCCCTGGTAAGCGACGGCGCGGCGGCGCTGGTGATCGCGAGGACCGATATCGCGAGGGCCAGGAAGGAAGCGGTCGTTGAGTTCGCGGGCATCGGCCATACGACCGAGCGACTGGCAATTGCCGACAGGGAGAATATGCACGAGCTCATCGCGGCCAAGCTCGCCGTCGCTCAGGCCTTCGGCGAGGCCGGCGTCGCGGCCAAGGACCTGAAGGCCGTCGAGGTGCACGATTGCTTCACTGTTAACCAGCTGCTCTGCACCGAGGCGCTCGGCCTGTCCAAGGACGGCGAGGCGGGCCGGGATTACGTCGCCGGCCGCTTCTCGCCCGGGGACGCCTGCCCCGTGAACCTGTCCGGCGGGTTGAAGGCCAAGGGGCATCCGGTCGGGGCGACCGGAGCCTCCATGCATGTGCTCCTCTACAAGCAGATGCTCGGAAAGCCCATAGGCGCGGCGCGGGCGGCTGGCGTGCCGGAGGTCACCGCGACGCTCAACGTGGGCGGTTCCGCGGTGACGAACTCCGTGACGGTGCTGAGGCGTTCGAGATAGCTGCGTCTTCTCGCATTACGAGCGCGTAGCGACGCGCCCGATCCCGGAGCAGGTTAGGAGGAACAGCTACCGATCGACGGCCTTCGGGCCGAAACCGCGACGCTGCAGCAGGTCGGTCCAACGAATCCATTGCGCCTCGCGAGGGTTCTGACCCTAATCATCGTAGATCTTGGAGGAAAAACATGGTCGGAGTAATCGGAATCATTCTATCGCTCGGATTGCTGATGTACCTCGCGTACCGCGGCATCTCGGTCCTCATCCTAGCGCCCGTCCTGGCGCTCGTGGCCGCGGCGTTCTCCGGTATGCCGCTCATCGCCACGTACACGCAGGTGTTCATGCCTAACCTGGCGAACTACCTCAAGCTGTACTTCCCGGTTTTCATGCTCGGCGCCATATTCGGCAAGGTAATGGAGGATTCCGGTAGCGCCAAGGCCATCGCGCACGCCATCGCCACTAAGATAGGCAAGGACAAGGCCATCCTGGCAGTCGTCCTGACGTGCGGCGTCCTGACCTACGGCGGAGTATCGCTGTTCGTCGTGGTATTCGCGGTCTACCCGATAGCGGCGCATCTCTTCCGGGAGGCGGGAACGCCTAAGCGGCTCATACCCGGCGCCATAGCCCTCGGCTCCTTCACCTTCACGATGACCGCGTTCCCCGGCAGCCCGCAGATACAGAACGCCATTCCCATGACCTTCTTCAAGACGACCGTCTACGCGGCCCCGATCCTCGGCACCGTCTGCGGCCTCATCATGTTCGCGGCCGGGACGGCCTGGCTCATGGGCCGCGCGAGGAAGCTGAACGCGAAGGGCGAATTCTACGGCGACCACGGGAACGAGAACCTCAAGGAGCTGGATAGCGCGAATCTGCCGAAGGTCCTCGTGGCCCTCGTCCCTATATTCATCGTGCTCGTCCTGAATTATCTTCTAATCACCTTCGTCTACTCGGCCAATAACCCGGCGTTCGGCTACCTCGCGGCCAAGCCTTTCGAGACCTCCATAAACTCGGTGCGAGGGAACTGGGGCCTCATCATAGCCCTAATCGTTGGCATCGCGGCCGCCATAGCCGTCAATTTCAAGCGCTTCAAGGTGAAGGAGACGGTCAACGCCGGCGTCTTCGGGTCCATGCTCCCGATCCTCAATACCGCGAGCGAAGTGGGCTATGGCAACGTGGTCAAGACCCTGGCGGCTTTCGCCGTTGTCCAGGCCGCGCTCCTCGGCATCTCTGATAATCCGCTCATCACTTCCGCGATCGCGACCAACGTGCTCGCGGCAATCACCGGCTCTGCCTCCGGGGGCATGAGCATAGCCCTCGGCGCCATGGGCGAGACGTTCTACAAGCAGGCCCTGGCGCTCGGGATCGATCCCGAGGTACTGCACCGCGTGGTGGCGATCGCCTGCGGCGGGCTCGACAGCCTGCCCCACAACGGCGCGGTCGTGACCCTGCTCGGGATCACCGGCATCACGCATAAGCAGGGCTACGCCGATATCGGCATGGTCTCGGTGGTCATCCCAGTAGCGACCGGCGTGATCGCCATCGTCCTCGGCAGCCTGGGCGTCGTGTAAGCCTGGGCGCTTGGCCCTATCGGGGGAGAGGCGCGCGCTTGCGCTTCTCCCTCTCCGCGCGGGCTCGATAACCGAGAGCGGGCTCCTCACGTCTCGATACAGGGCGCCGCCTTCACGGTCCAGCCGGCCCGCCCGTCCTCGCCGAGCGCTCGCGCGAGCCAGGGGAGGACCTCGTCCATGGTTTCCCGGAGCATCCAGGGCGGGTTCAGGACGACCATCCCTGAGCCCGACATGCCTCGCTCGCCGGGGCGGCTTGAGCGGATTCGCAGACTGACGTCCAGCGACTTGGCGGCCAGCCGGGCTAGCCGGCCGGGTAGGCTCCGGGCCTCGTCGCGCTCCAGGAGCGGGTACCAGATCGCGTAGACCCCGGTCGCGAAGCGTCGCACGGCCGTCGAGACCGCCTCGACGACGCGGTCGTAGTCGGCGGCCAGCTCGTACGAGGGGTCTATAAGGACGAGGCCCCGGCGCGAGGGGGGCGGGAGCAGCCCGCGTAGCCCCGAGAAACCGTCGGCGTTCACGACCCTGACGCGCCCGTCCCCGGCGAACAACGCCGAGAGCGGGCCTGAATCGCTCGGATGCAGCTCGAACAGCGCCAGGCGGTCCTGCGGGCGCAGCATGCCGGCGGCTATCGCCGGAGAACCGGGATAGGAGGAGCCGTAGCCTCGAACGAGCGAAAGGTACCTCCCCACGGCCGGGGGCGGAGCCTCCGGGCTCGGTTCTTCCGAGGCCGCGGCGGCGGAAAGCCTTTCGATACCACCTGCCCATTCCTCGTTCATCGCCGCGTAGCCCTCGCGTAGCCTATACGAGCCGGCGCCGGCGTGCGTGTCCACGTACAGGAGCGGCGATTCCTTCAGGACGAGCCGCTGGAGGCAGTCGACGAGCACGATATGCTTCAGCACGTCAGCGTGGTTGCCGGCGTGGAAGCCGTGCCTGTAGCTCAACATGATCACTCTCCCGGCTAATTTAGCGACTAGGGCTCGAATATAGACTAAAGCTATGCTACCTTTCCAGCCACGCGCCGGCTAAAGCCGGCATGAGGAGCTACCAATGAAACGTATCGCGATCAGTATCCTGGCGATCATAACGGCCGCCTTCGTCGCCTCGCCGGCCGCCGCGGCCGATCCCGACGCCGCCGGCAAGGGAAAGTCGACGCCGTCCGTGGCTATCCGGCTGTCCGGCAAGCCCGCGGACGGCCCCATGGGCATAGGCGTCTTCCTCGGCCAGCCCAGCGGCATCACCTTCGAGATGGACCTCTCGCCCGCGACATGGGTCGATATCAAGGCCGCGTGGGACTTCTCCGAGGGTAAGGGCGGCTATTCCCTCCTGTTGCAGGGAAATTTCGAGTACGCCTTCCCCGGCACGCTCGTCGTGGAGACGGAATCGTTTACGCCCTTCGTCGGGGCGGGCGCCATCGTCAACGTCTACGACGGCGGGGCGAGTTTCGGCGCGAGGGTGCCCGCCGGCGTCTCGTATAGGTTCAGGAACGTACCCTTCGAGTTGTTCATCGAGGCGGGCCTCGATATCTACCTGCTTCCCGGCTTCGGCATCGGCGGCTCGGGAGGCCTCGGCGGCCGGTATAGGTTCTAGCCCGGAGGGGAGCGCGGCGCTAGTCGTCGAACTCTATGACGAACGTCGCGCCCTCTCCGCGCTCTATGCGGACGGAGCCGTGTATCTGCTCGGCTAGTATACCGATGAGCTGCATCCCGAAGCCGGTGGAATTCTCCAGGGTAACCGAGTCGGGAAGGCCTATCCCGTTGTCCTTGTATTCCAGGGTGACGGCGCGGCCTTCCTTGGCGCTGACTATAGATATCCACGCGTCGTGCGCGCCGTCGAAGGCGTACTTCATCGAGTTGGTGATGAGCTCGTTGACGAGGATGCCCAGGGAGGATAGCCGCTTCTCGCTTACCACGAAGTCCCCCGCGCTGACCGTCGCCCGTACCGGGCGCTGGCACGGGAACACCTTGACGATGGCGGCCACGAGGGGCGTCAGGAATTCCCTCATGCCCAGGGCGCGGTAGTTCTCCGTCCGGTATAGCCTGTCGTAGAGCACCATCATGCTCTGGGCCCGGCCGGCCGCGTCGTTGAGTATGGCCCTCGCGGCGGGATCGCGCTGCGCCTCGGCCTGCATGAAGAGGAGTCCCTGGATAATGCTCATATTGTTCTTGACGCGGTGATGGGTCTCCTTGAGCAGTATCTCCTTCTGGCCCAGCAAGTCGGCGACGCTCTCCTCCGCGGCCTTCCTCTCCGTTTCGTCGATGTGCGTGCCGACCGTGAGGCGCCCGGGCTTGCCGCTCGCGTCGCGGAGGGTCTGCGCCCTCGCCCAGATCCAGACCCATCGCCCGTCCTTGTGCCTCAGCCTGGAGTGGTTCTCGTACATCCCGGGCGAGCCGGCGGCTATGTAATCGGCGAACAGGCGCGTCGAGCGGTCCTTATCGTCCGGATGGAGCAGGTCTATCCACGCGTTATCCAGGTAATTGCCGTCCGGGGAGTCGAATTCGGCCGGGTCGTAGCCCAGCATCGTGAAATACTCGGGGCTGCACCATAGCTGTCCGGTCTCGTGGTGGTATTCCCACGCCCCCGTGTTCGAGACCGTAATTATTGACCGGTACCGGTCCTCGTCCAGGCGTAGCCGCTCCAGGGCGTGCCTGGTCTCGCTGATGTCCCGTATCGACGCGACGGCCCCTCGCGGGGCGCCTTCGCCGTCGCTTAACGGGGCGATCGTAGCCTGCACGTAGGCGCCCTTGCCCTCGTAGAGAGCCGCGCAGTACGTCTCGGCGCGAACCGAGGCGCCGTTCCTGATGACGTTCGAGTATCGATCCGCCGGTATCTCGGCCCCGGAGAGCACGAAGTCGACTAGCGTCGGCCTGCGCTCGCCGCAGAACGGTACCGAATACGCGTATTCGCCCTTGCCGAGCATGTCGCTCGCGGGGACGCCGGTCATCGCCTCCATCGCCTTGTTCCAGACGACGACCAGGCCGTCGGCATCTATGGCCATGGTCGCGTCCGGCAGGAAGTCGACGAGATCGTCCATGCGACGCGCCGAGTCCCGTGCGTCGAGGTCCATGCTTATAGTATTCCGGCGAGCATGAGCGCCAGGACGGCGAGCGCCGCTGCTCCGAGCGCGGCGGCCGCGACGCGGAGCGCGGCCGAGCCCGACTTGGCCGCCTGGAGTACCTGCTCCTCGCTCTTGACCGTGATTATGAATCGGCCGCCCTTGGCCGACGGCTTGGCGACCCGGAGGGACCCGCCCTCGTCCTTGGCTTCCCCGAGCACGTAGACGCGCGCGCCTACGGGCAGGGCCCATTCCTCGAGCTTGTACCCTATGGTGCGCCGCCCTCCGCCTACGGCCCCGAGCGCGAGCCTGAAGCCCCCGATGGAGAGGGCCGGACCCCTATCGCCCTGCTCGAACCTCGAGAGCACGCGTTCGCCGTCCATGGGAGCGCCCTCGGGATCGACCTCGACGGCGCCGGTAGCGTCGCGGACCATGAAACGCTCGCGGCGCTCGTTCGCGGAGACGGTCTCGGATCCTCGCCTGGTGCCGGAGCGGGTGTTCCCGTTGGAGTCGCGCTCCGTATAGCTTTCCTCGTATTCCCGGACGACGGTGGAGCGGTACCATACGCAGGGGATCCCCGACATCTCGGCCTCGAGGGGCGAGTCGCATTCGACCTCGCCCTTGATCTCGGCCGCCTTGGCGAAGGAGCCGGCGCCTATCTCCGCGGCGACGTCCGAGGCCTCGGTAGCGAGGCTCGCGGCCGTAGACGTCTCGGTAGAGGCTATGTCGAGGGCTTTCTTGCCTTGGCTCCGGCCGATGAAGAAAAGGATAGCCGCGACGGCGGCTAGGCCGATAGGAAGGAAAATCATAAGATTCCTCCATTAATAGCGATTCTCGGATCGTCCGACCTCGTCGGCGTCGCGTTAAGGCTAATGCAACGGCGCGCGCTCGCGCAAGCCCGGGGCTCGTCGGATCGTCCAGTAGGCCCGGCGCGCCTTGACAGGGGCGCCGGGGGCGGCCGATACTCGCCTTCCTTATGGCGACGCGCTCGGCTTCCTTCGAAGCGGTACTACTACGCTCAAAAGAGGTGCCTTCCGGCGCCCGGGTCGCTACTCTCCTATCGGCCGAGGAGGGCCTCGTCGAGGCGTTCGTGTTCGGCGGGGGCAAGAGCAAGCTCCGCTCGCTCGCGTCCCCCTGGCATTACGGCCGGGCCTGGATATACAGGGACGCGGCCAAGGGCCTCGTCAAGCTGACCGACTTCGACCCGCTGCGCGAGTTCCCCGACATCAGGGGCGACCTCGGCGCGATCGCCGCCGCGTCGTTCGCCAGCGAGTTCCTGCTCGCGACCTGCGCGCTCGGGGGCGACTGGGCCGACGCGCTGGACCTGGCCCTGGGCGCGCTCTCCGCCATAGACGAGGCCGCCCGCGGGCGGGATCGCTGCGCCGTCGATAGGGCCGTCTCGCTCTTCGCCCTGCGCGCCCTCGACGCCATGGGCTTGATGCCCGATCCCGGGGAATGCGCCGCCTGCGCTGGCGCAATACGCCGCGATGCATTACACTCCTATTCCCGCGGTTCCGGGGGGTTCGCCTGCGCGCGTTGCGCCGAGGCTGATCACGACGCCGTTCCCGTGCCCCAGGGCGCCATCGCCTGGCTAGAGGCGGCGGGCCGCAGGCCGTTCATCGAGGCCGTCAGGGTAGGCCTCGCGGACGAGGCACGCCACGCGCTCAAGGCCATGGCGCTCGACCTGGCGGCCAAGGCGGCGAATTCGCCGCTCAAGACCCTGAATTCCGGCTTATTGTAAGGAGGCCTCGATGAGGGCCGTGGACATCATAATGAAGAAGCGCGACGGCGGCGAGCTTTCGCGCGAGGAGATCGCGGCTATCGTGAACGGCTACGTCTCGGGCGAGGTGCCCGAGTACCAGGTCAGCGCCTGGCTGATGGCCGTGTTCTTCCGGGGCATGAGCTTCCGCGAGACGGCCGACCTGACCGACCTGATGCTGCGCTCCGGCTCGACGATGGACCTCTCCGGCATCGCCGGCCCCTTCGTCGATAAGCACTCCACGGGCGGCGTCGGCGACAAGGTCTCGCTGATCCTCGCGCCCATAGTCGCCGCCTGCGGCGTCAGGGTGCCCATGATGTCCGGCCGGGCCCTCGGCCATACCGGCGGGACCCTGGACAAGCTGGAGAGCATCCCGGGCTACACGACCCGCCTCGACGAGAAGCGCTTCCGCGAGTACATCGAGCGCGACGGCTTCGCGATGACCGGCCAGACGGACGCCATCGTGCCGGCCGATAAGCGGCTGTACTCCCTCCGCGACGTCACCGCCACCGTCGAGTCCGTGCCGCTCATCACCGCGAGCATCCTGTCCAAGAAGGTAGCCGAGGGCGCGGAGGCCCTCGTCTTCGACGTGAAGAGCGGCCCCGGCGCCTTCATGAAGACCGTCGAGGACGCCGAGCGCCTCGCCTCCAGCCTCGTCAGGACCGGGCAGGCGATGGGCAAGCGCATAGTCGGCGTCATCACCGACATGACCGAGCCGCTCGGAGACAAGGTCGGCAATTTCCTCGAGGTGGAGGAGTCCATCGACTGCCTGCGAGGCGAGGGGCCCGCCGACCTCATGGAGGTGACCTACCGCCTGTCCGCCTGGATGCTGGTGGCCGGCGGCGTCGCCGGGGACGTGGGGAGCGCGACCGCGATGTGCGAGGAGGCCGTGGCCTCCGGCAGGGCGTACCGGCTCTTCGAGCGCAACGTCAGGACCCAGGGCGGCGACGTAGAGAAGATGCTCTCGCTCTACAGTAACTACCGCTCCGGGCACTCGCGGGAGCTTCGCGCCCCGGAGGCCGGGTTCATCCGCTCTATCGACGCGTTCAAGATCGGCCTCGCGGGCGTCTACCTGGGAGTCGGGAGGAATAAGACGAGCGATCCGGTAGCGCCGGACGTCGGCTTCGTCTTCGAGCGGAAAAAAGGCGCCCGCGTCGCCGCCGGGGACCTCGTAGCCACGGTGTACGGCAAGGACGCGGCGTCCCTCGACGCGGCCTGGGACCTGGTGTCCGGGGCCCTATCCGTAGGCCCGGCCCCCGAGGCCGCCACTTCCCTCATCGTCAAGGAAATAACCGCGCTATGAGGTGGAAGAAGCGCGACGCCGCGCCGTCGATCGTCCGGGAGCTGGCGGAGCGCTTCGGCCTGGACCTCCTCACCGCGGCCGTGCTCGCGAGGCGCGGCGTCCAGACGCCCGAGGACGCGCTGTTCTTCCTCGAGGACGACGCGCGGTTCCTGCGCAACCCCTTCCTGTTCTCCTCCATGGAGGACGCCGTGGACCGCATACTGCTCGCGGCCGACGAGGAGGAGAAAGTCCTCGTCTTCGGCGACCGGGACGCCGACGGAGTATCGGCGACGACGCTGATGGTCGAGGCGCTCGCCGCGCTCGGGATAGCGGCCCGCTATAGGCTACCGACGGACGACGAGAAGTACGGCCTGTCCCGCGCCGCCATAGACGAATTCGCCGCCGACTACGGCAGCCTCATAATCACCGTCGACTGCGGCATCTCCAACCACGCGGAGATAGCCTACGCCAGGGAGAAGGGCGTGGACGTCATCGTCGTCGACCACCACGTGCTCCAGGGGGACGTCCCTCCTCCGGCGCTCGCCGTCGTCAATCCCAAGCTCGCGGATTCCGGCTACCCGTTCCGGGACCTCTCCGGCTGCGGCGTCGCCTACAAGCTGGCGTGGGCCCTGCGCTTCGCGAAGGGCGGCCTGTATAAGCAGCAGATAGCCCTCCTCAACGTCAGGCCCGTCAAGGACGCCTACGTCATCGAGGCCCTGCGGCTTTCAAACCTCGTCGAGACGGCGCGCATAGCCGAGACTATAGTGCCGGGCATGGTCGAGCTGGAGCGCACGAGGCTCGTGCCCTTCCTCAAGGACCGGCAGATATTCGTCTGGGACGGCGAGATCCAGAAGAGGCTCCTGGCCAAGGCCCTCGGCAAGGCAGCCGAGGTCAATTTCTACGACGTGCGGCCCGACGTCGGGCGCGTCATCCCGCAGGCCGCCGGGGCCAGCCTCGTCCGGCTCGCGGAGATGTCTAAGATAGGCAAGTATTCCGACAAGGCCTCGGGCGAGCTCGACGCCTTCGCGAGCCTCTTCACGTCGTTCGCGCTCAGGAAGGCGGGATGCAACGGCGAGGCCGAGGGCGACGCCCTCCAGCTCGTCGCCCTGTCCACCGTAGCGGACCTGATGCCGCTCCGCGACGAGAACCGCGTGCTCGTGCGGCAGGGCCTGGCCGCGCTCAACCGCAAGCCCCGCAAGGGCCTCGCGGAGCTCGTCGCCAGGCAGAACCTCGTAGGCAAGCGTATAAGCTCCACGGACGCGGCCTGGCAGCTGACTCCCGTCATCAACGCTGCCGGCCGCATGGGCAAGCCCGACGTCGCCGTGAAGATGCTGCTGGCCGACGATCCGGCGGAGCGCGCCGCCCAGGCCGACGCCCTCCTCGAGCTTAACGTGGAGCGCCGCCGCATGGGCGCCGAGTGCTGGGACGCCGTCTACCCGGCCGCCCGCGAGTCCGCGGAGGCCTCCGGCGGCAAGTTCGTGATCGTCGGCAGGCCCGATATATTCCGCGGCATCACCGGCATCGTCGCCAGCCGCCTCGCGGACACCTTCAAGGCTCCCGCCGTCGCGGCTACCTTCATGGCCGACGGCAGCGCCGTGGCGTCGGTACGGAGCGCCCGGGGCTTCAACGTCAAGGGGCTCCTCGAGTACTGCCAGGCGCTGTTCTACGACTACGGCGGGCACGACGCGGCCGCGGGCTTCTCCATGAGCGCCGACAAGTGGCCCGAGTTCGAGCGCCTCGCCTCCGAGTACCTCTCGGCGGTGGACCTGGAGGTCGTAGAGGAGACCGTCGACATCGACGCCGAGCTCCCTCACGAATACCTGGCCCCGAGCCTCGCCGACCTGGTCGATCGCCTGGAGCCCTACGGCGAGGGCAACGCGCCGCTCGTCTTCAGCTCGCGCTCGGTTACCGTCCTGCAGGCCGATATCGTGGGCAAGCAGGAGAAGAGCCACTTGAAGCTGCTCCTGGACTTCGGCGCCCACCGCTGGCCGGCCCTCTGGTGGAACTCGGCCGATCGCTACGGCAAGGATTTCCGCGAGGGCGACCGCCTCGACGTGGCCTTCAAGCTGACGAAGAACTACTGGAACGGCCAAGAGTCGCCGCAGCTCGTAATCATCGACGCCAGGAAAGCGGAATAAGGCGCCGGGGCTCGCTTAAGCCCGCGGCGTCGGGATCGCGTTGGCCGCTCTCATATCGCGGAGCGAACGCCTCCTTTCCCGGAAGGTCGTTTTACGCCGAAAGCCAAAAGCCAGACGATCGTCGCGACCTCGGCGATGACCGACAGCAAGACGAATTGCTCAGTGGCTCTAGGCGCTATGACGCTGACGATCGAATGGATCACGTACCCCGAGCCTCCGATCGTCACGAGTATTCCCAATAGTCTCGGCATGAATCCTGACTTGAGGAAGAGGTACCCGAGGGGCATCATCCAGAGCCCGAAGAAGACCGAGACGGGGAGGGCAGACGCTTGATAGGCGGCGATCATGAGGATGCCATGGACCTGGTCATCGGCCTCGAAAAGGCCTATCGCGGCGATCTCGTTACCCGTATTGAATACCGTCATGGTTACGGCGATCACGACCAGCGAGAGCATCGCCCGAGCGGCTCCACGACTGACTTCCCTGAGCAGGCCGTATAAAGATAGCGCTAAGAAAAGGAAGAAAACCTCGGTCACTATATCCCCGAGTATGCTTAGCCTGAAAAGCGCGGCGTTGGCCAAGATGTTCCCGCCGGTGGCGACGGCGTCGCCTGCTATGAAGAGAGACTTGCGAAGCATATCTGGCAACGCAGCCAAGGCGAGAATCAGGTAGCATACACCAGCCAGCCTGGCTTTTTTCCTGCGATTCCTATAAAGTTCCTGTTCATCCATGGGTAGTCTCCTTGTTTTCAATGGCGATCTAATATAAGACGCATTATAAAATACACTGTACGGTGTAGTGTATATTAAGTCAAGATAAAGTACACTGATAAGTGTATGTATTCATCGGAAGAGGCGGGATAATGGAGGACCGAGACACGGACAGACGTAAAAGAGATACGAGCGCAAAACGAAAATCCATCTTGAACGCGGCGGTGAAAGTATTCTTGAGCGAGGGTTTCGAGAACGCCAGCATGGACCGGATCTCCGAGGCCGCGGCCGCGTCTAAGCGAACAGTCTATAACCATTTTCCTCGTAAAGAAGACCTCTTGCGTTCCGTGATAGAACTCTTTGAAGAGGAGATGCGGCAATTAAAGGACATTCCATACGACAATAGCCGGACTATAGACGAGCAGCTAGGCGAGTTTATCGACGTTGAGGTTTCCGTAGCCCAAAATCCGACATGGATGGGGTTGATCAGGCTGTTGCTCTCGGTTTTCACGACGTATCCCGATTTAGCCAAGGAAGCGATGGCTAGGCATGCGAGGTCCGAGAACGGCTTGATATCTTGGATGCGCGCCGCGTTCCTCGATGGCAAGCTCGCTACCGATGATTATATCCTTGCGTCGAGGGTCTTTTCGGCGATGTTGGGTGGAGCCTTCACTTGGCCGGCGGTATACCAAGGAGGAATCCTCGATCAGATGACCCCGGATTTTAAGCAAGAGATCATAAGGACCTTTCTTTCACGATACGGCACAGCCGGTAACGCGTGACAGCAGCCTCAACCGTATAGTCCCTCCGTGCTGGCAGGCGCCGCCGCTACGCTCCTGACGGCGCTACTGCGCCAGGCCATGCGGGCGCGGAAAAACATAGGCTCCGTTTCCTCGCCTCTATACACTTCGCCGTGTCTCCGTGCCTCCGTGTCTCGATAGGTTTCATGACGGCCTACCTGCTCGACTTGATCAGTGACAGCCTGAGGGATCTTTGCTATACTCCGATGACGCTGATTCACCTGAAAAAGCGTCCCGCCATAGCAAACGGCCGCCCAGGGCGGCGATCAAGGAGATACCATGCCCGAGACCCAGGTCCTCATCAACCTTTCCAACCACCATATCCACCTCTGCTCCGCGGACGTGGAAGCCCTTTTCGGCGCGGGCCACAAGCTAACGAAGACCAAGGACCTGATGCAGCCAGGCCAGTTCGCCTGCGACGAGGTCGTCACGATCAAGGGACCCAAGGGCTCCATCGCCAAGGTCCGCGTCCTCGGGCCGGAGCGGAAGGAGACCCAGTGCGAGATACTGGCCAGCGAGATGTTCAAGCTCGGGGTCCCGGGCTGCCCTACCCGCGAGTCGGGTAAGCTCGACGGCTCCAGCCCCTTCGAGATCGAGGGGCCGGCCGGCGCGGTCAAGAAGTCCCAGGGCCTCATCGTCGCCAAGCGCCATATCCACTTCGACCCCAAGAGCGCCGAGGCGTTCGGCGTCAAGGACACCGAGATCGTGGACCTCGAGGTCCCGGGAGAGCGCGGCGCCGTCTTCCGCGACGTCGTCTGCCGCGTCAACGCGGCCTACGCCCTCGAGTGCCACCTCGATTTCGACGAGGGCAACGCCGTCGGTATCGGCAACGGCGCCATGGGCACGGTGATACGCCGAGCCTGACGGATCCCAGGACCTAGTCGCGGGGCCGTCGCGGCGGCCGCCGCATCGATTGCCGCGACGCGAGCGGCGCGCCCGCCCCCGCGACGGGGGCCCGGAGGAACGCGATGAACAAGGTAGTGCTCAAGGCCCAGGACCTGGACGGGTATCTGAACGACGCCGACAGGTCGACGATAGACAAGATGGACGGGCTGTACCGCAAGGCGATGCTGTCCTTCAGCATCCTGTCAGCCGCCCGCGGAGAGCCGGAGCGCAAGAAAGAGGAAGCGAACCTCATCTCCCTCTATAACGAGATGGGCGGCCTGATGCAGGAGATATGCAAGGCCGAGCCGCGGATCCAGGTCTATTCCTTCGAGACGGCCCCGGAGCATCACGGGGAGGCCTCCAGGCTCATAGCCAAGCTCCGCGACATCAATACGCAGCACCAGGAATTCACCTACTATACGCAACGGGCCTACGAGCTCCTCTTCGGGCTGGCCTTCGGAGGGGCCAAGAGCGAGAACAAGAACTACCTGATACCGCGCACCCCGGTGACCGTGCCGGTGCAGAACTTCGCGGTGCATAAGATCCCCAATATAGACGACCGCATCGAGAACTCGGTGATGTGCGTCATGCTCCGGGGCGCCCTCCTGCCTTCCATGATACTGTCCAAGGAGATACAGGAGTTCTCGTCCAAGGGCTACGTCACTCCGTTCGCGCTGTTCAAGATAAAGCGGGACGACTCCAAGAACGAGTCCACCATGGAGTACGTCCTGGACCTCGACCGATCCTATTTCCGGCCCGAGGAGCTCGACGGAAAGGACCTCATATTCGCCGACCCCATGAACGCTACCGGAGGCAGCCTGGTCACCGTCGTCAAGTACATACTCGACCTCGGAGTCAAGCCGCGCTCGGTCAAGTTCCTGACCATCATCTCCGCCCTGAAGGGCGCGCTCCGCGCCGTCCGCGCGGTGGAGAACATGACCGTGTACACGCTCTGGATGGATCCCGCGCTCAACGAGCTGGCGTACATCATGCCCGGCCTCGGCGACGCCGGAGACAGGATCAACGGCAAGGACATGGACGATACGCCGCGCGACATGATACAGCTGATCGCCGACTACGGATCGACCATCTCCAGTCTCTACCGGGCGCAGATCCGCACGATAGAGGAGACGGTGCTCAGGCGATGACCGTCCTCCGGGCTTCCGGCGGGGCCTCGGCCCGCTACCGTCGCCTCGCCGCCTGCCTCGCCGCGGCCCTCTCGCTCTCGGCCGGCGCCTGCGCCTCGCAGCAGGCTATGCGCCAGGCCGTAGGCTGGACCGAGCTGGGCAACGCGTGGGCCGAGCTCGGCCGATGGGACAAGGCCGGCGACGCCTGGTCGAGGGCTATGGCCCTCGATCCCGGCCAGGGCGTCGCGGGCTACAACCTGTCCAGGGCCCTCGCCGAGGCCGGCAAGTACGACGAGTCGATAGCCAAGAGCGACGAGTATCTCGAGACCGATCCCGACAACGCGGCCGTGCTCTCGGTCAAGGCCTACGCCCTCCACATGTCGGAGCGCGACGACGAGGCCCTGGCGGTCTACGAGCGGGTAGTCGCCCTAAACGGGAGCGACGTCGCGAGCGTCTACAACCTGGCGGTGCTCCTGGAGGCGGCGGGAAGGGGAGGCGAGGCGCTGGAGCGCTACGAGGCCGTGCTCGCCCTCAAGCCCGAGGATCCTAACGCCGCCTTCCGTAAGGGCCTCATTCTCGCGTCCGAGGGCGACGCGGAGGCCGCGATCCCGCTCTTGGAGCGTTTCGTCGCGGCCAATCCAGACGCGGCCCCGGCCGCGCGGGCGCTCGCCCTGGCTCAGGAACGCGCCGGGCTCTACGCCAAGGCGATGGAGACCTACGCCTCCCTGGTCGGCAAGGACGAGGCCGATTCCCAGTCCTGGTTCGCCCTCGCCCGGCTCAGGCTTACGGTGGCCGAGGACGGTCCGGGAGGCCTCGAGGCGCTGAAGTCGGCGTTGCTCAACGGGTTCGCGGACGGGGAGCTCGCGGCCGGCCTCTTAGACGCCCCCGGGCTCGTCTCTCCGGGGGCCGTCCGAGCCGCGCTCGAGGAGGCCGGCATACTAGCCGAGAAAGCCCCTCCCGCGACGAGCGATCAGCCGACGGGGGACGCCCCGCCGACGCCGACTCCGTAGCCCCTAGGCCCGGGAAGGGCAGTTCGCGAGAGGCGTACCGCCGTCCGGGGGCATAGCCCGCCGACGCTACGGCCGGGGGCCGGCGGCGGCGTCAGTCCTGCCCGCCTAGCTCCAGGATCAGCTCTACCTCGCCGCGCGACAGCTTGACGGCGCGCGCTATCTCCTCGACCTTCCAGCCCTGGTGGGCGAGCTTGCGCACGGTCTCCTGCACGGAGATGGGGGGCGCTCCCTTGTCCTTGCGGCCGGAGCTAGGCTCGTCCTTCAGTATGTCGTTCAGGAGCTTCAGGTGGTCCTGGGTCTTCTTATTGAGCTCGTCGAATCGCGTCTCGGCCCTGGCCAGCCAGTCGCGCGCCTTCTGCAGCTCCGTTACCCGTTTCTCGGCGTCGACGAGGACGCCGTCCACCTCGTCCAGCCTGACGACGGCGGCGTCCAGCTTGGGCTTCCACGACATGACCTCGTCCATGGAGCGCTTGAGGTCTATGACGCGGTCAGGTATCTCCCGCACCTCGGCGTCGATGGCGCGGACGTTCCGTTCCAGCTCCCCTATGGCCTGGAAGCTCTTGTCCACGGCGTCCGCCGTGGAGTCGAGGATGTTAGACTTCTTCTCTATGCGGTCGTATTTCTCGGCGGCCTCGTCCGAGATGTCGGAGAGCCTCCTGACCTCGGCCTGGATCTGGGTCAGCTGGTCGTTGTTGGCCGTGACCGCGGCCAGCTTCTGGTCCACGGCCTGCGATAGCGATAGGAGGCGCTTGAAGTCTTCCTCCATGGCGTCCAGGCGGCGCTTCTCCGCGAGGAACTTGGCTATCTTCTGCCCCAGCTCGTCCTCGAGCCGCTTGACCCGGCCGTACTGAGTCTCGAGCTCGGCCATCTCCGCGCGCCTCGACTCGACCCTGGAAAGGTCCGCCTTCATAGATTCCATGGCCTCGGAAAGGGACGAGCGCAGCTCGTCGGTGCGCTCGAACAGCTTGGTACTGGCCTGGAAGGCCTTGACCTCCTTGTCCATCTCGGCGAAGGCCCGCTGCCTGGCCTTCTTCTCCTCGTCGAGAGAGCCGGTCATCTGTGACTTCGCCGCCTCGAACCCGTCCTTGAGGGAGCGAGCCTCGCGCTTGTAGTCCTCTATCGCGGCGTCCATAGCGGCCGCGGACTCGCGCGCCTTTCGGGCGGCGTCCTGGGATAGGCCGTCGTAGGAGCGGTTGAAGTCGTCGAGGGCCTGGGCCGTCTTCTGGGCTAGCTCCTGGCGGAATCTGCCGACGTCGTCGGAAAGCGCCCGCACGTCCCTCGCCAGCGAGTCCCGCTCGAGCTTGGCGGCCTCGATGACCTTGCGCCGTTCCTTCTCCCAGCTCTCCGAGATGGAAGCGACGTCGGTCTTGAACGATTCGGCCAGCGCCGCGACGGACGCTACGCGATCGGACTCGGCGGCCGTCATGGCCTCGGTGAAGCGGGCCTTCCATTCGCCGGAATCCGCGATGATGGCGGCCCTGGCTTCCTCGAAACGCCGCTTGGCGGCCTCGGCCGCCTCGACGAGGGCCTTCGCGTCGGCGTCGGCCTGCCTCTCCGCGCCGCGGACCCGTTCGCCCGCCGCGTGCTTCCAGCGCTCCAGCTCCGCGTTCATATAGGCGTCCGCGGCGGCGCGGGCGTCGTCGAGGTCGGCCTTGACCGCCGCCTTGAGCGTCGCGAGCGCGTCGTCGGCCTCGCCGACCCGCTCGCTGATGGCCGAGCGGTGCGCGTCCACCTGCGACGCCAGCTTCTCGAGCTGGTCCTGGACCCGCGCCTGCGTCTCGGCCAGCTTGGCGCGCGCCTCTTCCGACCAGGCCTTGTCGGTCTCGGCCCGGGCCGCGTCGGCCTCGCGTATCGTCGACGCGAGGCGGTCGTCCATCTCCGCCCGCCAGACGGCGAAGCGCTCGTTGGCGTCCTCGCTCCTGACGCGCAGGTCGGTGAAGAACTCGTCCTCGAAGATCTTGAGCTTCTCGGAGACGTCCGCGTAGGCCTTGGACTTGAGGGCGCTCAGGTCGCTGTCGAGGTCCTTCACCGCGGACTTCACGCGGGCCGACTCGCCGCGGAATTCTTCCTCGAACGCGGCCTGCCTCGACGCGAGATCCTTGCCGAACAGCGCGAAATCCTCCTCGACGCGGCGTTCCACGCCGGCCATCGAATCGCGGAGGGCCGCCTCCATGCGGTCGGCGTCGAGGCGGACGCCCTCGAGCCTCGATAGGCCCGACTCGACGACATCGCGGAGCTCGGTAGCGCGCGCCTCGAACCCGGCGAGCACCCGTTTCTCCAGGTCCGCGCCGCGGTCGGTGAATTTGGAGCTGAGCGCGGCGACGGCGTCGTCGGCCTTCCTCTCGGCCGCCGATAGCGACGAGTTCATGGCCGCGATGCGAGACGCCTGCTCGGAGGCGGTCTCGTCTATCCTGGAGCGGAACGCCGCGAGCGTCTCGGCCAGCTCCGCCGCCGCGGCCTCGGCCTCGCCCTTCGTCTCGACGAGGCCTTCCTTGATAGCGGACCTGATGGCCGCCTGCTTGGCGGCACTATCTTCCTGGTACGCCTTGAGCTGTTCCTTGACCTTGAGCTGGAGGGCCTGCGCGGTCTCGTGGGCCTTGGCCTCGATGCGGGCGTAACGCTCCTCGTACAGCGACTCCGCCTTGGCTACCTTGGCTTCCGCCTCGTCTATGCGCTCCGACGAGCGATCGGCCGCGTCCTGGGCCTCGGCCTTGAGCTCGGCGAGGACGGCGTCGGCGTCCTTGCGCCACTCGGCCTTGAACGACTTGAGCATGCCCTGGGTCTCGGCGATCTTCTCCTTGGCCTGGTCGCGCAGCGCGTTGAAGCGATCCTCTATCGCTTCCCCGAGCTTCGCCCCGCGCGCTTCTATCTGCCCCTGCAGCTTCTGGAAGCTCGAGTCCTCGAGCCGCTCGCCTTCCTCGCGGGCGCGTTTGAACGCGTCGGCCAATTGCGCCTCTATGGCCCTGAAGCGCTCCTCGGCGGCCCTCACCGCCTCGGCGTTGGTCTCGGCTACCGCGTCGGTCCCTTCCCGGGCGCGCTCGCGGAGGGCCTCGACCTGGGCCTGCGCGTCGTCGAGCGCCGACCGGATCTCGTCGGAGAAGACGGAGCGAAGGTCGTCCATCATGTCCTTCGAGTCGGAGGCTATGCCCTCTCGGATGCCTGGCACTGAAGCCTTGAGCCGCTCGATCTCGTCCTTGCTAGCCTTGAGCGTCCTCGCGACGCCGTCGACGAAGGCGCTCTCGTCGTGTATGGCGGCGAGGTTCTCGTCGACGCGGGCGCTCATGTCGCGGAGCTCGGCGAGCGCCTTGTCGTACTCGGCGATGCGCGCCGCCATGCCGCCTATCTGCTCGGCCCTGGCGTTAAGAGCGTCCTCGGCGACCTGCACCCGGCGCAGGACTTCCTTGGCGGCCTTCTGGTGAACCTCTAGCTCGATGGCGTACGACTTGAGGTCCTCCGATCCCTTATCGGCGAAGGCGGCCATTTCCTCTCGCAGCTTGTCGGCGTAGCGCTTGACCTTCTCGAGCGATCTGTTATCGCGGTCGAGCAGCCGGTACGCGAGCAGTAGTATCAAGGTAATGCCTATGGCCACGAGGTTGCCAAGGTCGAACATGTTTTTTTCTCCCAATGTCGATTCCGCCAGAGCGGTACGGCGGCCGGGCCCGGCCCGATCCGGATCAGTATATAGCACAATGGGGGATTAATAAAGAATCGAGCGTGCGCAGACACGGGTGTCGTCATACGACGCGCGGCATGTTATACTACAATCGTACTAACGAACGAGCGTTCGTTCTAAATATCGATTCGGAGGTTTTCAATGGCTAAGCGCTTAGTCCTCGCCCTCGCAGCCATCGCGCTGCTCTCCTTTTCCTCCTGCCAGCTCATTGATTCGCTGTTCTACAACGCCGATCAGGTGAGCGCCACGGAACTGGAACCGTTCTCGGGAACGCCCGCCTCGAGCCAGGCGGAGGCCAAGACGGCCGTCATAGCCGGGCTGGAATCCGGCGCCGTGCCCGTCGCGGAGTTCTCCGTTTCCGGGCCGTCCGGAGACGTCATCGCCAGGGCCTTCCCCCGGCTCCTGCCCGCCTATTCCGAGCCGGCTCCCGCCGCCGCCTCGAGGGCGCTCCCTACTACCGGCCTTACCGTTAACTCGGACGGCAGCATGGACTATTCCTGGACCGGTTCCGGCTATGCGCTCTCCAGCAACCCCGCCGTCAGCCTGAGCGGGTCGATGGGCTACTCGATGTCGGCCAACGCGGTGGCGAGCACGGCCGAGAACATCCTCGCGGCGGCGATGGACGTCTCCGTCAGCCTGAACGCCGACCTGCAGGCCACTGTCGGGGCCTACTCTCCCGCCGGGCTCAAGGGCGCCGTCATGAACCTCAAGGCCAAGGGCGACTCGACCCTCACAGGCTCGCTATCGGCGGGCTACAGGGCCAAGGGCTACGCGGCCGTCTCCATGAACGCGGGCTTCTCGCTCGACGAGACCGCTAGCCACAAGGGCGGCAAGTACGTCGTCAGCCTGAAGTTCGCCGAGAGCTACGACGCCACGCTATCCCTGGCCGACGTCGCCGGCTCGGCCGCTGGCGAGGTCACGGTTAACGTGCTCGTCAAGGTCTACGACGCGTCGAACAGGAAGCTGGGCGAGTACACGTTCACGGCCGCGGATTTCGCCGCCGCGGCGTTCTAGGCCGGGCTCCTGGCTGGGCTCCAGCCGGGCCGGCCGCTAGCCGTTCAGCTCCCGCGAGCGGCGGGCGGCCGCGTCCACGGCGTCCATGACTATGGCGCGGAAGGCCTTGCGCTCGAGGCTGTGGATGCCGGCCATGGTCGTGCCCGCCGGCGAGGCGACGATGTCCTTGAGCTCGCCGGGGTGCTTGGCGGACTCGAGTATTATCTTCGCCGCGCCCATCACCGTCTGGGCCGCGAACTCGTAGGCCTGGGTGCGATCCATGCCGTTGAGCACCGCGCCGTCAGCCATGGACTCGATGAACAGGAACGCGAAGGCGGGGCCCGAGCCCGAGAGCGCAGTGACCGTATCGAAGAGCCTCTCCTCGACGAGCCTCGCGCGGCCCACGGTCGAGAACAGCGTAAGGAGGGACTCGACGTCGTCGGGCCTTACGGCGGGATCGGGGCAGATCGCCGTCATGCCGTGCCCTACCGAGAGCGGCAGGTTAGGCATGATCCTGACTATGGCCGGGGGCGCGGCGAAATGGGCCTTGATCGAGTCAATTGTGACGCCCGCGGCCATCGAGACGACCAGCGCGTCTTCCTTGACGTGCAGGCACGCCTCCGATAGCACCTTAGCGACGGCGTGGGGCTTCACGGCTATGAATAGCCAATCCGACCGCTCCGCCAGCTCCCGTATGCTAGGCGCGACCCGCACCGGATACCTGGACGCGAGCGCCTCGGAGCGGGACGCGGTCCGGTTCCAGACCCACAGCTCGTCGCCGGAGAGCGCGGGGCCGAGCGCCCCGAGCATGATGTCGACAATCTTGCCCGCGCCTATGAATCCTATCGTCCTACCCATGTTCTAGCGTCCTTTCGGTAACGATCGCCCAGTAATTGCCGACTCGGCCGCGCAGGCCGCCAAGAAGAACCTGAAGCCGCCGTGCGCGGCTAGGTCGTCGTCGAGGGCCGCCTCGGCGAGCACCGTCGCCACGCCGACGTCCAGGAAGCCCGCGTCGTCCAGGACCCGTGCGACGGCCGTGCCGTGGGACCCGTCGGCGACGAAGGCCGCGAGCGCGGCCTTGAACTCGGCCGTCCCGGAGAATCCGCTCGGGGGGAGCGCGTCTTCCAGCGTGTCTAGCAGGCCCGCCACCGCTTCCCTCGGGTCGAGGGCGTACGCGGAATACGAGAGGTAGAAGCCCCGGAGGCCGCCGAGGATGCCGGCGAGGGCGAGGACTATCTCGTCGAAGGCGTACGAAGGCGGATCCTTGCGCTTGAGCACCGCGACGAGGGTGGGCACGGAGCTGGCCTTGCCGAATTGCTCTATCGCCGAGGCGGCGCTGATCATGAGCCTAGGGTTGCCCGTCCCCTCGACCAGCGCCTCGATGGCCGGTAGGCTCGCCTCGTCCCTCATGGCCGCGAGCGCCGTCACCGCGGCCCCGCGGAGCATATAGTCCTCCGCGCCCAGCGCCGCCCTCAGGGCCGGAAGGCTCTCGGCCCTGCCGCGCTTGCCTAGGATGCGGGCGGCGATGTACGCGGTGGTATAGGTGTTCTTCTCTATCTCGAGCTCGATGGCCTTGAGCGCCTTGGCCGAGAGCCGCTCCAGGTTCTCCAGCGCGAGCAGGGCCTCCACCCTGACGTCGAACCTCGGGCTAGACAGGTAGGGCAGGAGCTCCCGCTCCGCTACCGCCGCCCCGTAGCCGCCTAGCTCGCGGATGATGCGTATCTCGTCCGCCGGCGAGCCGCTCTTCTCCAGGAGCTCAAGGAGCCCTATGGCCTTGAGGTCGCGCATCGAGAAGAGCACCCCGAGCGATTCCCTGACCGAGGCCGAGCCCGGAGCGCTCAGCTTCAGCGCCCACGCCGCCGATAGGGCCGTCACCGCGAAGGCCGCCGCGTAGAGGTAGCGATAGCTCGTCGCGACGCTAATCCCGACGGCCGACAAGGCGTCGAGGAAAACGCCTCCGGCGGCCGATCCCAGAGCCCCGCCGAATCCGTAGACGACGTAGTAGACGACGGCGAGGTCCACCATGTGCTCCGGCCTGACTATGGAGAAGAAGTACGTCTGGCCGGCGTTCTCCTCGCCCGAGATGCCCAGGCCGACTATGAAGTTGAGGAGGCACAGGAAGGCGACGGTGCCGGCCGCGGTCCCGAAGGCGGGGCTCGCGGCGGCCGGTATCATCGCCAGCGCGGCCACGGCCGTGAACACCACGTATAGCGGCTTGGCCCCGAGCCGGTCCATCAGCTTCCTCGACAGGTAGCCCACGGCGACGCTCCCTAGGTTGAAGGCCACGTAGTAGGCCATGACGAGGCCCGGGCTCTGGCCGTACAGCACGCGCGAGTGGGTCACTATGAAGGTGCGCGCCATGCCGGCGGAGAACGAGAGCGGCGCGAAGACCCATACGAAGCGCCTGAGCCGCGGGTCCGCCCAGGCTTCCTTCACTGTCGCGGAGAACGAGGAGCCTTGCGGCGGCCTATAGGCCTCGGGCTCGGGCAGGCCGAGCAGTATCGACGACGCCGCGGAGCCGGCCAGCACGCCGGCGCCTATGAGGGCGCCGTAGAGCGCGTCCCCGGACCAGGCGCCCAGCACCAGCATGGTCGCGACGCTCGTCGCGATAGCCGATAGGCTGTTGGCGATCTGGACGTTCGACAGGAAGGCCCCCCTGTCGCGCTCGCTCGCCATCATGCCCAGCACGGGGTTGTTCCCTATGAGGCCTATTCCCCTGAAGATATTGAAGAGGAGGCTTCCGCCGAGGAGGAGGACGAGGCCCCAGGAGGGCGCTCCCGCGCGGGCCAGGAGGGGCGCGGCTATGACGGGAGCCATGCCCCAGTAGCGGAACATCCACGACCAGCCGAATACCTTGATGATAGGCCTGCCCCGGATGGCCCGCCTTCCTAGGGGCATGAAGAAGTACGTGATGAAATTAAGCGAGCCGAGGATGCCGATGTAGGTGCCCGTCGCGCCCATCTCGAGGGCGAACAGGGTCGGTATATTGCCCGACAGGAGCATGAACGATAGCGAATTGAGCACGTTGAACGCCAGGAAGCGGGATCTATAGCGCTCTATCCTGCTCTTGGGCCTGCGTAACGATGCCGCGCGGGGCTTAGTCATGGCTCGATTATAGCCGCGCGAGCGCTTCTCGGCTATCGGCGCCCCGGTACTGTCGTTAGCTCCTCGCGGCGCCCGGGCCCGGAGCGGCGATCGCCTTGCGCTTCCAGCGCCCTCCGAGGTAGTACCAGGTGGAGAAGGTCGCCCCCATCAGCCATCCCGCCGGGACGCTCCACCAGATTCCGTCCGAGCCGAGCCCGAGCGGCCCCGAGAAGAGGATGGCGCAGGGGATGCGTACCACCCAGAGCGCCAGTATCGTATTGATCATGGGGATGAAGGCGTCGCCCGCGCCGCGCATGACGCCGTTGTTAATGAACATCGTCGAGAAGAGGAGGTAGGTCGCGCCGACTATCGCGAGGTACCTGGCGCCTATCGCCATCACCTCGGCGTCGCGCGTGAACAATCCCATGAGCTGCTCCCCGAAGAACACGACGACGGCGCCTACGGCCAGCGATATGGCGCCGCCTACTACGATCGCCGATAGGTGGCCGCGCTTGACCCGCTCGGTCTTGCCGGCGCCCATATTCTGCCCCGTGAAGGTGGAGACCGCCTGGCTCAGGTTCATTGCCGGCATCGACGCGAAGCTGTCGAGCCTGGACGCCGCGGAGAACGCCGCTATCGTGGCGGTGCCGTGGCCGTTGACGATACGGGACAGCGCCATCATGCCTAGCGACACCATCGTCTGCTGTACGCCGGTAGGCAGCCCTATCCGGAGGCTGTGCTTGAAGATGTCCTTGTCGAAGCGCAGCGCCTTCGGCTCCAGGCGGACGAGCCTGTTCTTCTTGTCGACGTAGGCTAGCCCCCCCGCGAACGAGGCGCCCTGCGAGATGACGGTGGCCCACGCGACCCCGGAGACTCCCCAGCCGAAAGCGACGACGAATAGGAGGTCGAGCGCCACGTTGAGCAGGCTCGCGGCCATTAGGAGGTACAGCGGCGTCTTGGAGTCGCCGAGGCCGCGTAGCACGGCCGATATCCCGTTATAGCCGAACATCGCCAGGAGCCCGGAGAAGATGATGCGCAGGTAGGCCGAGGCCTCGGGGAAAACGTCCGCCGGGACCTTGAGCAGGGTGAGGATCGCGTCGGTGGATAGGACCCCGATGATCGACATGGCGAGCCCCGACCAGAAGAGCGTGATGTAGCCGGTGTCGACGGACGCGCGGACCTTCTCCTCGTCCTTGGCCCCGAAGTACTGGGCGACGAGCACCATCGTGCCCATCGTTAGTCCCATGACCAGCGATATCATCAGGAATATGATGGGGAAGGCCGTCCCGACGGCGGCGAGCGCGGTCGTGCCGACGAAGTTGCCGACGACGACGCTGTCCACCAGGTTATAGAACTGCTGGAAGACGTTGCCTATGAGCATGGGGAGGGCGAAGAATATGATGGTGCGGGTCTCGCCGCCTTGGGTCAAGTCTTTCATGTCGCTCCGAAGGTAGGGCCCGAGGATTAGCTAAAGTATATGAATAACCGAGTCGTTGTCTACGTTCCAGGCTGGCGGCCGGAGGCTGACCGGTACTTGAAGCGCCGGTCCGCGTCGAGCTACTGTGTCCGGATGAACCTGCCCTTCCTGAAGCTTCGCGTCGCCGATTGCCCCTGGATCGTATTCGATCGCTCCTCGGAGGCGCCCGGCGACGAGCTGCCGTGGGGTCCTATAGCCGTCGATATCTGCAGCCGGTCTCGGGGAGCCTCGGCCGTAGGCGTCATCGTGCTGGGCAGGAGGGACGGGCGCCCCGAGGCGCGTACCTGGGACTCGGCCGGCGAGCCCCGCGACCCGCCGCCCGCCGCGCTGCTCTGCGCGTCGAGGCTGCTGTTCGACGCCGGGAGGGCGGGCCCCGATTCCGTCTCCCTCCGCATTCCCTCCGGTGAGGCCGAGGTCATGGTCATCGATTCCAGGATACTTGGGCTGTCGGTCGGGTTTCCGTCGCGCGAGGACGGCTCCTCGCTCGGCGAGGCCGCCGGCGCCCTTGGGCGCGGGTTCTCGGCGCCGGCCGGGCTCTGCGTCGCCATGCCCGTCCGCCTGGGCGCGGAGACGCTGGAGGTCGTGCTGTTCGATAGCCCGCCGGCCAGGAAATCGGTTCGCCGTACCGCCTCGCGCGTCGACGCGCTCGCCGTGTCGCGGCAGGAGCTGCGCGTCCGCCGCGGAACCCGGGACCCTCTCGTAGCCGCCGCGGCCGCCTTGGCCGCCGCGGTAGAGGCCGATTACGCCGATAGGGAGGCCTCGGTCATCGTC
>JAHIWG010000122.1 GCA_018816345.1 Spirochaetota bacterium
GAGGCCAATCGGGCGGCGGCGGCGGCGTCAAGGAGGCGAGAGGAGCGAGCCTCGGCGGTCTCGAGGCTCGCGTTCGTCGCTTCCAGGGCCTCGGCGGTCTCGACGACGAGAGCCTCGCCATTCTTAACCCTAGCCCGAGCCGCTTCCAGCTCGGCTCCCGCGCGGGCCGCCTCGGCCGCGAGGCGCTCGGTGTCGCGGGCCGCCTCGGCCTGTCCCGCGGCCGCCGCGCGCTCGGCGGCTAGCGCGTCGGCGTCGGCCGCGGCGGCCTCCAGGATGGCGAGCCGCTCGGTAGCGGCGGAAAAGCCGGCGGCCGCGTGATCCCGCGCTGACTCGGCCTGGGCCAGGCCAACGGCGAGAGTGCCCATCCTCGAACGGGCCGCCGCGAGACGCTCCCAGGCCGCGGCCCTGGCCTGCAAAAGCCCGGCTTCGCGGTCCATGGCCTCGAGGGACTCGGCCAGCTCGGCCGATCGTAGCTCCATGGCCTCGACGGCGCCTCGCCGCCCGTCTATAGCCTCCAAGTCGGAGCCCGCGGCCTTCGCCGCGGCCTCCGCGTCGGCCTTCTCCCGCCTGGCCCGCCTCGCGGCAGCCACCTGGGGCTCGGCGCCCAGGCAGGCCTCGGCGCGGGTCAGCCTCGCGGCCGCCGATCCCGCCTCGGAGGCGGTCTCTTCCAGGGCCGCCTTCTCGGCGAGGGCCGCGTCGTACTCCGCCCAGGCCCTCGCCCCGAGGGCCGCGACCTGCGAGGCGGCCTGGGCCGCGTCGCGGGCGGCGAGGGCCGATTCCTCGGCCTTCCTCGCCTTCTCGAGCCCCGCCCTGGCCTCCGCTAGCGAGGTCTCGGGATCCGATCCGAGCGCGGCCTCCATCGCGCTCGCGTCGGCGTCCAGCTCCCTCGCCCTGGCCTCTGCCTCCCTGGCCTTCATCCTGGCGAGGTCGCTCACGGCGGCGTGGATATCGACGGGGAATAGCTTCTCGAGTATGCCCGTCCTGTCGCTCGTCTTCATCTCGAGGAAGCGCTGGAACTCTCCCTGGGGCAGGAGGACTATCTTCGTGAACTCGTCCGCGGATAGCCCGACTATCCTGGAGACGGCGGCGTCGACCTCGCTCGGCTTGTCCCCCGCGGGTTCCCAGCCGGAAGGCCCCCGTTTCCAGAGCGCGGCCTCGGAGGGCCTATCCGTAGTTCCGGCCCCGCGCTTCTTGGGGACGGTCCGCGAGGGCGTCCTCTGGACGCGCCAGCGGTCGCGCCCGACGTCGAACTCGAGCTCCACGGAGACGTCGTCGTCGCCCTTGGCGTAATGGGATACGATGTCCCTCGCTCCCACGGCGGAGCCGTACAGGGAATACGATACGGCGTCGAAGATGGTCGTCTTGCCCGAGCCGGTCTTGCCGCAGACGAGGAACACCTCGCCGAGCTCTTCGAAGTCGAGTCGGACGCGCCCGACGTAGGGGCCTATGTTTGTCATGGTCAGGTTACGGAGCCTCACGGGAAGCCTCCTCGTAAAGCTCGGCGAACAGCTCGGCCTCGGCAGCCGCGGGATCCCGGTCGAACACGTCGTTATAGAAGGCCTTGAAGTCGTCGGCCACCGAGGCGGGTCCGCCGCCGGCCGGCCCGCTCGTCATCGGCCTCTCGGCGCTACGCTCGAAGGCCGCCTGCCTCAGCGACAGGATGTAGGGGAAGCGCTTCTTTAGGGCGTCCATGGGGTTGAGCACGGCCTGGGCGTCGTCGAGGACGGCCTCGACGTAATCGCCCGCGTAGCGCCCGAGGCCGGGATCGGCGATCACGTCGTCGAAGCGCCCGCTTAGGCGGACCATGCGCCGGAGCGGCCTGACGGGGCGGAATTCCGCGGAGGCGCGGCCGGGGGCCAGGTCCACGGCCAGGTAGCCTCGCTCGCTCCCGGCTTCCGAGAAGCTATACGCGAGGATGGAGCCCGGGTAGCGGCCCTTGGCGCCTACCGCCTGGGGCCGGTGCAGGTGGCCGAGGGCGACGTAGTCGAAGCTATCGAAGGCGGAGCCGTCCACGAGCTCCGCGGCGCCCAGGAAGACGCGCTCCGAATCGCTCGGCGCGCCTCCGGCGGCGAAGGCGTGGCAGACGAGCACGTCGGCGGCCGGAGCCGCCCCGGACGCGCGCGCGCGGTCCATCGCGGCGCATATCCTCCTGACGCCCTCCGCGAAGAGGTCAGCCTGCGATCGCAGTGTCGGCACGGCCGTTTCGGATGGTTCGACAGGTTCGACAGGTTCGGCAGGTTCGGACGGCTCGGAGAACAAGTCGGCCTGGACCTCGGCCGGCCGGTCCCGTCCGGCCCTAGGGCCCGTCGCGTCGGGCGCGGGCCGTTCCGTCGGTTCCGGTACCCCGAAGGCGCCGGGAGTCAGGAAGGGCAGGAGCCAGAGCCGCGCGGCCTCGCCGCCGCGCTCGACGATGACGGGGACGTCGCAGGCGCGGGGGTCGGAGGCGATGTAGACGCCGGAGGAGGCCAGGACAGGCGCCAGGAACGCGAGCCTGGCCGCGGAGTCGTGGTTGCCCGGGATCATCGCGATGACGGTATGGGCGTCGGCCGCTTTTATGGCCGCGGCGAATTCGCCGAGCAGGGTCACCGCGTCCGCGCTAGGCACGGCCCTATCGAACACGTCGCCCGATACGACGACGCAGGCCGGGCGCTCGGCCACGACGGCGGCGATGACGGCGGCGAGCGCATGTCGTTGATCCTCGACGAGGTCGCGTTCGTACAGGCTCTTTCCCAGGTGCAGGTCGGCGAGGTGGAATATCAGCATATCGCTCGATCCTAGGCGGGGCCGGGCCGCTCGTCAAGGTCGCCGCTCGTCAAGGTCGACGAGAAGCGAAGGGCGGTGTACGATAGGGGGATGACAGCTACGGGAGCCAGGGCCCTGCTCGCGGGAGAGCGCTATTTCGGCATGGGAACGCTCGACGAGGGCTCGGGCGCGCTTCGCGTCGAAGCCTACGCCGAAGACCCGGGCGGCGTAGTCTACTCCCTGGCTGACGAGGAGATATCGACGGTCTCCCTGCGCGCGATAGCCGAGGGCTCCGGCGCCATCCTCGGCCCGCGCACGTTCAGGGGCCCGCGCTCGGTCCTAGGCCTACGCGCGATCGTCGCCTTCGACCCGGCCCTGGGGCCGTTCCGCTTCGGGCTGCACAACTACGATCCCTTCCGTTCGCTCTCCGCGTCGCTCGGCCGGGCCGAGGGCGGCACGGCGAGCCTGGCCCTGGCGCTTTGGGCGGCGATGGAAGGGGACCTGTTCCGCTTCGCCTACGACGGGGACTTCACGACGGCCCTAGAGACGGCCCGCGGCTCGGGCGAGTGGGGTCGTTTCGCCGAGCTGAACGACCTTTACAGGGCCATGATACGCGCCGTCGCCCCCTTCGGGACCGTGCCCCCCTCGTGGTCCGCCTGGCTCAGGGACGATCCGGGGTCTCGCGGGGCGGGTTCGACAGGCAGCAGCCTGGGCAGAAAGATCGACAAGGCGCTCGGGAAGGCCGTGACGAGGCCTTCCTCCGCCGTTTGCTCCGCCTTGCTGCGAGCGCGGGGCGGCTCGGGGCTTTTCGAGCTGCCGCGGCATTAGCGTGTTGAATCTAGGGCCGCTCGAGCCGATACTCGAAGCAAGGTACCAACAGGAATGATAGCGACGCTAGGACGATCCGCGCGGCTCAAGGCCGCGTCACTACTCTACAGCCTAGGCTTCTTCTATAACGTGCTCAAGGAGACGGCTCGATTCTTCAGCAAGAGCCAGGTCGGATACAAGGTCCTGATACTCCAGATCCTGTTCACCGGCTACGAGGCCCTGGCCATAAACGCCATCATGGCGATAGCGATAGGCGCCGCCATCAACGTCATAGGATCCAGCCTCCTTCCGCAATTCGGCCAGAGCCAGCTGATGTACTCCATCCTGATAATAGTCATCACGCGGGAGCTCGGGCCGCTCCTGACGGCCTTCGTCATCACCGCGCGCTCCGGGACGGCGATAGCCACCCAGCTCGGCACGATGGTCGTCAACCACGAGATAGAGGCGTACATAGCCGTCGGGCTCAATCCTATATCGTACCTCGTCGTGCCCCGCTTCATAGGCGTCGTCGTCTCCATGCTCGTGCTTACCATCTACTTCAATATCTTCGGCCTCCTCGGCTCGTTCATCGTCGTGCAGGTCATAAAGCCGACGCCGATACTCGAATACCTCGGCGCCCTCATGTCGACGCTGACGGTCGGCGACGTCGCGTCGGGCCTGACCAAGGCCCTCGTCTTCGGGATCGTCGTGTCCGTCGTCGCTACCTACCAGGGTTTCTCGGTCAACAGGGCGAGCACCGAGATACCGGTAGCCGGCATACGGGCCGTGGGACTGAGCTTCATCCTGATAATAGTGGCGGACGTCCTCCTGACGCTGGTGCAATATGCCTGAGGGCGATTCCCTAGTCCCGGCCATAGAGCTCCGGGACGTCACGGCCTCCTCGGGCGGCTTCCAGATCCTGTCCGGCGCCAGCGTCGCCTTCCCCGAGGGCCTCTGCAGCGTCGTCATGGGGGCCGCGGGTTCCGGGAAGAGCACCCTGCTCAAGGTGGCCGCGGGGCTCGTCGTGCCCGACTCCGGCGCGGTTTCAGTAGGCGGCTCGGACCTGGCCAGGCTGACCCGCAAGGAAGAGCTGTCGTTCCGGGCCACGACCGGCTTCGTATTCCAGGACGCCGCGCTATGGGCCGATACCAACATACTCGGCAACGTCGCGATGCCGCTCAGGGTGCACAAGCCCTGGATGGGGGAGAGCACGATCGCGGAGGCGGCGCGCGTCGTCCTGCACAAGCTCGGCTACGACGAGGGGATGGCCTTGAGGCCCGCGGAGCTATCGTCGGGCGAGCAGAAGCTCGTATCGATAGCGCGGGCCGTCGTGAACGATCCGGCCGTCGTCTTCATGGACGATCCTACGTCCAACCTCGACGAGGACGCCGCCGAGAAGGTCTACGAGCTCCTGGCCGAGCTCAAGCAGAAGCGCCGCACGGTGATAATCGTGGCCAACAGCTCGGAGCTGGCCTACCGCTTCGCCGACAGGCTCGGGGTCATAAAAGGAGGGTCGATGGCCGCGTTCGGTACCTACGACGAGACCGTGGGCCGGGCCGAGGCGGCCCTCTCGGGCTCGCTAGCGAGGCTCAGGGCCAGGGGTAGCCGGGCCGCGGCGAGGAGCGACGGCGCCGAGAATTCTCAGCGGGGAGACGTATGAAATTCAAGATCAAATTCGCCGACCAGATAGTCGGGCTATTCATCCTCGTGGCGCTCGCCTTCTTCGTCGCCATAGTAGTCCTCATAGGCGCGAACCAGCGATGGTTCGCCAAGGACTACGGCTTCGTCACGTCGTTCGCGTCCGCGGCCGGGCTCGCTCCGGGCACCTCGATAATGATGAAGGGCTTCACGGTAGGCAAGATAGACAAGCTGACGCTCAACGCGAACAATACCGTGGACGCGGAATTCCATATCTTCGACACCTACTACGAGAAGGTCAGGGAATACTCCATCCTGGAGCTGACCGTGTCGCCTATAGGCCTAGGGTCCCAGCTCCTCTTCCATCCGGGCCGCAGCGAGGTCAGGCTCTCCGAGGGCGCCTTCATACCGACGGCCGCCTCGCCCGAGGGCCAGACGCTCATCGAGCAGGAACTCGTCGAGATACCTCCCAAGGACGATACCATCACGCGGCTCCTGGCCAACGTGAACCCGCTCCTGGAGAACACCAACAAGACCGTCGTCACGGTCAACAGGACGCTGACCGAGGTGAACAGGGCCCTGGCCGGGCAGAGCACGGGGCCGCTCGGCGACATCGTCACCGACGCGAGCGCGGCCGCGGGCGACGTGAGGGCCCGCGTCGGCGGCCTCCTCGACCAGGTCTCGTCGCTGCTCTCCGAGCTGGAGACCATAAGCGCCAACCTCGTCGCGACGACGGACTCCATACGCGACCCGACGGGGCTCGTGCCGCGGCTGCTCGATCCGTCGGGCTCCATCAAGACCTTCCTCGACGACGACGACGCCCTCTACAAGAAGGTCATGAGCATAGTCGGCGAGGTGGACAGGAGCATGAAGAGCCTGCAGGGCATCATCTCCGGGCTCAATAGCGAGATGCCCAAGGTGGCCGGCCTCCTCAACGAGACGCGCACCGCGATCCAGCAGGCCCAGGACGTGCTCGAGGGAGTCAGAAACAATCCGCTGATACGTGGCGGCGTCACGGAGCGGGTGCAGCAGGAATCGCTGTACCGCGCGATGAGGGAAGGGAGCTTCGAATGAGGACCGGGACTACGTCGGCCCGCGCGGCCGCGGCCTGCGCCGTCCTCGCGCTAGCGGCGGTCGCCTTAGCCGCGTCGTCGTGCTCCAGCGCGCCCAAGCGCCCGGCCGCGGCCGTGGCGATCAAGAACGAGGCGGCGGAATTCTCCAAGCTCGGCGACGGCTTCCTGCAGTCGGGCCAGTACGCCTCGGCGCTCCAGTACTACGGCGAGGCCCTCGACTCCAACCTGTCGGTAGACGACGTGGGGGGCGCGATAGCCTCGCGGGGATCGCTCGGGCGCGTCTACCTGGCGCTGGGCCGCCCGGAGGACGCCGAGCGCGAATTCGGCGACGCCCTCGAGGACGCGAGGGCCCTCGGGGAGCCGGGCCTCGTCGCCCTGTGCCTGTCGAACCTCGGGGAGCTCCGCTATTCGGGCGGGGACGCCGCCGCGGCCGACGCGCTCTTCTCGGAGGCCGAGGCCCTGGCGGCGGGGAACGACGCGATAAGCGCGGTGGTATCGCATAACAGGGGGGTCGCGGCCATGGCCCGCGGCGATCTAGGGGCCGCCGAGGCCTTCGTCCTGAAGGCCGCCGCGGCCAACGAGAAGGCCCTGCGCTGGGTCGAGCTGGGATCGAACCGGTACGCCCTCGCCTCCATAGCGAACGCGCGCGGCGACCTGCCCGCGGCCGTCGATTGGGCCGGCAAGGCCCTCGAGGCGGACAAGGCCGCCGAGAACTCTCCCGGTATAGGCGCCGATCTCGAGGCGCTGGCCAGATTATTCCGCAAGGCCGGCGACGACGCGGCCGCCTTCGACCGCTACCGCCGCGCGTTCGGCGTCTGGCTCACGCTTAACCGCCGGGAAGAGGCGGAGCGCTGCCTCGTCGCGCTGGGCGAGCTGGCGGAAGGCCTCGGCAAGGAGGCCTACGCCGCCCGCTACGCCTCCCTGCTCGAGCGGCTCAGGAAACCCTGAGCGCCCCTAGGGAGCCCCCGAAAGTCGCCGAGGACCGCTAAACGCCGGCCTGCGGATAGCCGGCGCCCGGCTATCCGGTCATACCCCTATGGTCGTGCCGACGAAGGGCTCGCCGTCGAGTATGGCCCGGAGATTGGGCAAGTCCCTGCCTGCGGCGCAGACCACCCTCAGGCCCAGCTCCTCGGCGCGCCTGGACGCCACGGGATCGAAGGGCACGTTCTTGCCAGGAGTCCACTCGTCGCCCACCATGGCCCGGAAGTCCTTCCACGATATAGAGTCGACGGGCTCGGCGCTCGGGTCGACGCGGGGATCGGCCGTATAGACCTTGGCGATATTCGAGAGGTTGACGACGACGTCCGCCTGGAATCGCTCCGCCAGGACGACCGCGTCGAAATCCGTGGAGAAGCCCGGCTTCCAGCCGGAGGCCACGAGCACCCTGCCGCCGAACACCGAGACGCCCGTGGGATCGGTCACCACCTCGTGGGGACATAGCTCGAGGAAGAGGCTCCGCACGAGCTGGGCGTTGAGCCTGGTCGCCATGATGCCTATCCAGTCCTGGGCGTCCGAGTCGGGAACGTCGACCGCTTCCCTGTAGGCCTTCTGCCAGGCCCGCGCGGGGCCGCCGCCGCCGACGACTATGATGAGGCGGCGCGCCGCGTCGACGTCGAGCCACGCCCGAGCCAAGGCGGCGAATTCCCGCACGAACGCGGCGTCTGGAGCGTCCGGAGCCACGATCGAGCCGCCGAGAGATAGAACCTTCGTCATTGCTGTCCTCCGATCGAATCGATATATTGTACGGGCGGCCGCGGGAGCGTGTAAAGCGATCCCGAGCCCGCGAGCAGCCTCCGGATATCGCCTCCGGATATCGCCTCCGGATATCGCCTCCGGATATCACCTCCGGATGTCATCTCCGCGAGTCGCCCGCGCCGGTTGCCTCGGAAGCCCGGCTCGGGTTAGGCTGAAGGCCCTACCCAAGAAAGGAAAGCAATGATGGCAAATCCGATCGCGACGTTCAAGACGAGCCTAGGCTCGTTCGATATCGAGCTGTTCGAGGACAAGAGCCCCGCTACCGTGAAGAATTTCGTAGAGTACGTACAGGCGGGATTCTACGCAGGCACCGTCTTCCACCGGGTCATACCCGGCTTCATGATCCAGGGCGGCGGCATGACGCCGGGCCTCAAGGAGAAAGATACCAAGGCGCCGATAAAGAACGAGGCGGACAACGGCGTGCCGAACGCCCGCGGCTCGATCGCGATGGCCAGGACGTCCGACCCTCATAGCGCGACCTGCCAGTTCTTCATAAACGTCGTCGACAACAAGGCGCTTAATTACCGCTCCAAGGACCAGTCCGGATGGGGCTATTGCGCGTTCGGCGCGGTTAGCGGGGGGATGGACGTCGTGGACGCGATAGCCGCGGTGGAGACCGGCAATAGGTTCCCGCACCAGAACGTGCCCAAGACCGACGTGATCATAGAGAGCGTCACGCTCGCCTAGGCCGCTACCTATCGGCCGCCGGCCTAGGCCGCCCCGCGCGCGTTGCCGCGCGGGCGGCGCGACGCGCTACTGCTTGCGCTTCTTCTCCACGACGGAGTATCCGGCGATCTCGAGCATCCTCTTGAACGAGGAATCGGGCTTCTTGAGCTCCCTCGATCCCCTGGTGATCTTGCAGAGCGACAAGCCGAGCTCGGCCGCGATGCCGCGCTGAGGCATGCCCTCGGCTATCCGCTTCACGAGAGCCCAGCGCTTCGCGATCTCGTCCGCCTCCGCCTTGGTGAACAGGCTGAATAGGAAATCCTCGATCAGCTCGGGATCGTCGGTAGCGGCGAGGGTCCTGGACATCTCTCCCAGGTTAAAGGCGACAAGCCCCGTTTCGTCGTTCATCAGAAGTTCTTCTCCATAGTAGCGCTAGTATAACAATATTTAATCCCATTGTCACTGGCCAAAATGTCCATTTTAGTAGAAACGTTTCATTTTCTATTTTCTCATTTTTATATTTGAAACTATTTCTAGCTTAGCGACCTATTTTAATCAAGCCCCGTTCTGCGGTACTATCGGCGGGTCGAGGAGTACGTATGGTCGACGATACAAGCGACGGCAAGCGCCCTACGATTGCCGATAGGATTGCGTTCCAGCTCGAACGCCTCGTCCTCGACGGGGAACTGAAGCCGGGAGACCGCCTGCCCCCGGAACGGGAGCTGGCGGAACGCTTCGGCGCTAGCCGCAACGGCATTCGCGAGGCGATCAGGCGCCTCGAGACGCTCGGACTGCTCTCGACCGAGCCGCAGAGCGGCACCTACGTCCGCGAGTACCTGGAGGAGGCCTCGTTCGACCTCCTCCTCTACCTCATGGAGAGCGACGAGACCCTCGACCCCGCCCTGCTCATAGACCTCCTCGAGTACAGGAAGATGCTCATGACGACGGCCGCCGGCCTCGCCGCGATACGCGATCCTCGAGGATGCTCCCGCGACCTCGCAGCTCTCGCGGCCGAGCTGGGATCGACGACGGACGCTTCGCTGGCCGCCGCCCTCGACTACCGCTACCATAGCCGCATCGTATCGGGCTCGGGCAACCTCCTGTTCCGGTCGCTCCATACGACCAGCAGGTCGCTCCACCTGTACTACACGAAGCGATTCTACGCCGAGCCGGGGACAATAGCCGCTACGGCCGCCCAGCAGGAGGCCATCGCGGAGGCGATAGGGGCGGGCGATTCGGCCGGCGCCGCCCGCGCGATGTCAGAGGCCCTGGATTACGGCCGCCGCGTCATCGAGGCCGCGCTCTCCGCCAACCGCCCTTAAGGATCCCCCGCTTGACGAGTTCTGCATAGTCGGATATCTTGCCCCTATCGTTTCTACTAGTAGATACACTATTGGAGGATATTCATGAGAAGAAGCATTCTATTCGCCGGGGCGCTGATGCTCGCGGCGGCGACGATCGCGGTATCGGTATCGGCCGTCAAGGATACGCCGATAGGCATAGCCAAGTTCGTATCGCACCCGGCCCTCGACGATCTCGAGCGGGGCGTGATAGACGAGCTGACGGCTACCGTGCCCGGAGCGCGCTTCGACCTCCAGAACGCGAACGCCGACATGGCCACGGCGGCGCAGATCGCGCGGAAATTCAAGTCGGACAGGGTAAAGGCCGCGGTGGGCATCGCGACCCCCACGGCCCAGGCCCTCGCCAACGCGATCAGGGACCTGCCCGTGGTATTCTGCGCCGTCACCGACCCCGTCGCCGCCGGGCTCGTCGCCTCGTACGACGGGGGCGGCAAGAACGTGACGGGCACCTCCGACATGACCCCGGTCGCCGCCCAGCTGGACCTCCTCGTCTCGCTCAAGCCTATAAAGCGGCTTGGCCACGTCTATAACGCGGGCGAGGCCAACTCCGTCAAGCTCGCGTCGCTCGTCAAGGAGTACTGCGCCGGGAAAGGCATCGAGCTCGTCGAGTCGACCGTGGCCAACTCCTCCGAGGTACGCCAGGCGGTTCAGTCCATAGCGGGCAGGATCGACGGGCTCTACCTAGGCAACGACAACACGGTGTTCTCGGCCGTCAACGCCGTCGCCGAGATATGCCTGCAGAAGCGACTGCCCCTCGTGACCGCCGACCCGACCAGCGCCGAGTCCGTGCCGGTGCTCGCGGCGCTGGGCTTCGACTACTACCAGATGGGCCGCGCCACGGGACGGCTCGTCGCCCGCGTGCTCGCCGGCGAGGAGCCCGGCTCCATCCCGACGTACTTCCCGAGCGCGCCGGCCGAGAAGAGCCTCGTCCTGAACCTTGACGTAGCGGCCAGGCTCGGCCTCTCGCCCTCGGCCGAGCTCGTCGCCCAAGCCACCTCGATCGTGAGGAACGGCTCGGTCGAGCGGAGAAGGAAGTGATAGAGGCGGTACTCGTCGAGGGCCTCGTCTACGGAATACTGGCCCTCGGCGTATTCATCTCGTTCCGCGTCCTGGATTTCCCGGACCTTACCGCCGAGGGGGCCTTCCCCCTCGGCGCGGCCGTAGGCGCCGCGCTCGTCTCGTCGGGCGCCCATCCCGTCGTGGCCATGCTAGGCGCCCTGGCCGCCGGCGGCCTCGCTGGTGCCGCCACCGGCGCCATATACGCCGCGCTCAGGGTGCCGTCCCTGCTGGCCGGTATCGTCGTGATGACCGGCCTATGGTCGGTCAACCTGCGCGTCATGGGAGGCAAGGCCAATATTCCCCTCATCGCCGGCAATCCCGTGATGGACGCCGCGTA
>JAHIWG010000123.1 GCA_018816345.1 Spirochaetota bacterium
CGTGGCGGGCGATCGCGGCGGCCATGCAGCCTATGGGGCCGGCGCCGGTTATGATGACGTCCTCGCCGACCATGTCGAAGGAAAGGGCCGTATGGGTGGCGTTGCCGTAGGGGTCGAAGATGGCGGCTATGTCGTCGGATATGGCGTCGTGGACGTGCCAGGCGTTAGAGGAGGGCACGGAGACGTACTCGGCGAAGCAGCCGTCGCGGTTGACGCCTATGCCGCGCGTATTGGGGCAGAGGTGGCGCTTGCCGGCCCTGCAGGCGCGGCATACGCCGCAGACGATGTGCCCCTCGGCCGACACGCGCTCGCCTACGCTATAGCCCGCTACCGCGCGGCCCATCTCCACGATCTCGCCCACGAACTCGTGCCCGATGGTCATCGGGGTCTTGATCGTGCGTTGGGACCAGGCGTCCCATTTGTAGATATGAACGTCGGTGCCGCATATCGCGGTCTTCTTGACCTTGATGAGCAGGTCGTTATCGCCGACCTCCGGCATCGGCACGTCTTCCATCCATAGGCCGGGTTCCGGAGATTTCTTGACGAGAGCCTTCATGCGTTGCCTCCATGCGCGGATCGGGGAATCCCCGGGAATCCGCGCGGGCGCTCGGGTCCGCTTTCCGACTCAGACGATCGGCGCGGGCGCGGCGGTACCGTCGCCGGTACGATCTGAGTATAGCGCTTCGAAGCGCTCCGGTGAAGAGACAAAGTGCGTCTATGCTGAATCGATTATTTCAAATATAAAAACGCCATTTTGTTTATTAATAAAAAACAGTGTTTTTTACTTGCGCGTCATCAGTGTATTGCGTATAATCATTACGAACCGCATAAACCACGCTCTCAGCATAAGGAGTCTGTATGCCACAGAGGATCCTCGTCATTAATCCCGGATCGACCTCGACGAAGATCGCCGTCTACGAAGACGGGGTAGAATCGTTCTCGGAGGGCGTGGCGCATTCGGCCGAGGAGATAGCCCCATATTCGTCAGTCGCCGAGCAGATAGGGTTCCGCCTGAAGACCATCAGGGCGTCGCTCTCCTCGCGCGGCCTCGACATGTCTACGCTCTCGTGCATCGTGGGGCGCGGCGGGCTCTTGAAGCCGATCCAGGGAGGCGTGTACGCCGTTTCGGAGGCGATGAAGGACGACCTGAGGCGAGCGCGCTACGGCGAGCACGCCTCCAACCTCGGGGCGCTCATAGCCGACCAGCTCGCCGTGGAGATAGGCGTGCCCGCCTTCATCGCCGACCCCGTCGTCGTCGACGAGCTTTCCGACGTGGCCAGGATCGCGGGACATAGGCTGTTCCGCAAGCAGAGCATCTTCCACGCGCTCAACCAGAAGGCCGTGGCCAGGCGATGGGCCTCCGAGAACGCCAAGCGCTACGAGGACGTGACGCTCATCGTGGCGCACATGGGCGGCGGCGTGTCGGTGGGGCTCCATAGCCGCGGCCGCGTCGTCGACGTCAATAACGCGCTCAACGGCGAGGGGCCGTTCAGCCCCGAGCGCTCAGGCACTCTGCCTGCGGGAGCCTTGGCCAAGCTGTGCTTCTCCGGCACCGTCACCGAGAAAGAGGTGATGAAGATGATTAACGGGCAGGGCGGCATCGTGAGCCTCGCCGGGACTAACGATATGCGCGTGCTCGAGGCGAAGCGCGACGGCGGCGACGCCGAGGCGGGCCTCGTCTACGAGGCCTTCATCTATAACGTAGGCAAGGCCATAGGGGCGCTCGCGGCCGCGGCCGACGGCAAGGTGGACGGCATCGTGCTGACCGGAGGCATAGCCTACGGCAAGCCCGTGCAGGAGGGCCTCTCGCGCATGGCGGGTTGGATAGCCCCGATCACCGTATACCCCGGCGAGGGAGAGCTCGAGGCCCTCGCGGCCGCCGGCGAGCGCGGCCTGGCCGGCGAGGCCAAGGAGTATAGCTGACATGAATACGATAGCGGAGATCATAGCCGCGGCCAGGGCCGGAGGCCGCAAGCGCGTGGCGGTAGCCGCGGCGCAGGAGCATTCGGCCCTGGAGGCGGCGCTCGACGCGAAGGCCGCCGGCATAGCCGAGCCTATCCTGATAGGCGACGCCGACGCCATCAGGGCCATAGCCGCGGAGCTAGGGGCCGACGTCTCCGGGATCCGCCTCGTCGAGGAGAAGGACTACGCCAAGGCCGCGGCCCTGGCCGTCTCCCTCGTGCGCTCGGGCGAGGCGGACATACTGATGAAGGGGGTGCTCGATACCTCCATCCTCCTCAAGGCGGCGCTCAACAAGGAAGCCGGCCTGAACGCCGGGCGCCTGACGAGCCACGTCGCCGTCATAGAGTCGCCCCATTACCATAAGCTGTTCATCGTCACCGACGCGGCCATAAACATCGCGCCCGATATCCAGGGCAAGCTGGATATTATCGCCAACGCGGTCAGGGTATCCCGCTCCCTCGGCGCGGAACGGCCCAAGGTGGCCTTGCTGGCCGCGGTGGAGAAGGTCAACCCGGACAAGATGCCGTGCACCGTAGACGCCGCCATCATCACGCAGATGAACAGGCGCGGCCAGGTCAAGGATTGCGTCGTCGACGGTCCCCTGGCCCTCGACAACGCCGTCAGCGCCGAGAGCGCCAGGATAAAGAAGATCGTCTCGGAGGTCGCCGGCGACGCCGACGTGCTCGTGGCGCCGGACATCGAGGCCGGGAACGTCCTCTATAAGGCCCTCCTCGACCTGGGCGGCGCCAAGGGAGCCGGGATCGTGGCCGGGGCGGCCAAGCCAATCGTGCTGACGAGCAGGGCCGACAGCCGGGAGACGAAGCTCGCGAGCATAGCCCTGGCGGCCCTGGTCGGGTAGGCCGCGTCCGGGCCAGGGCCAGGGCCAGGATCTAGCAATATGACAAAATCTGTATTAGTGTCGCTTTATGCAGTCAACCGAACAACGCCCCGATTGGGGAACGGGATTACGAGAAGGAGTCGCCATGGCTACTAAAGGAAAACTCGAGATCGATCGGGAGCGGTGCAAGGGGTGCTTGCTGTGCGTCCGCGCTTGCCCCGTCAAGGTGCTCGCGGCCGACGTCGAGCCGAATTCGTGGGGCTATTATCCCTCCAAGGCGGTCGCCCCGGAGAAGTGCATAGCCTGCGGCAATTGTTTCGCGGTCTGCCCGGACGTGGCGATCAGCGTCTATAAGCTTTAAAGGAGAGTCCGACATGGCTGATGAGAAACGCCTGATGAAGGGCAACGAGGCTATGGGCGAGGCCGCCGTCCGCGCCGGGTGCGACGCGTATTTCGGCTATCCCATAACGCCGCAGAACGAGCTGACCGCGTACATGGCCAAGCACATGCTGGACCATAAGCGCGTGTTCATACAGGCCGAGAGCGAGGTCTCGGCTATAAACATGGTCTACGGTGCCGCCGCGACGGGGGCCAGGTCGATGACCAGCTCCTCGAGCCCCGGGATATCGCTCAAGCAGGAAGGCATATCGTACGCCTGCGGCGCGGACGTCCCCATCGTGGTCATCAACGTGGCGCGCTCCGGCCCCGGCCTCGGCGGCATCTCCCCCGCGCAGGGCGACTACTTCCAGTCCACCCGGGGAGGCGGCCACGGCGACTACTTCCATATCGTCCTCGCGCCCAAGAGCGTGCAGGAGGCCGCCGACCTTACCTTCGAGGCCTTCGACCTGGCCGACGAGTGGCGCATGCCCGCGATGGTGCTCGCCGACGGCATGATAGGGCAGATGATGGAGGGCGTGGTGCTGCCGCAGCCCAAGGACCCCGCCACGCGCGTGGCCAAGCCCTGGGCCTCGGGAAACAGGCCCGCCGGCCGGCCCGTCAACCACGTGGACTCGACCCACCTCGTGCCCGAGGAGTTCGAGCAGGCCAACATCGCCCGCTATAAGCGCTACGACGAGATGAAGAAGACGCTGGTCCGCTACGAGGAGCAGCACGTCGAGGACGCCGACCTGATACTCGCCGCCTACGGCACCTCCGCCAGGGTATGCCTCGGCGCGATGCAGATGGCCAGGAAGCTCGGGCTCAAGGTCGGGCTGTTCCGCCCCATCACGCTTTGGCCGTTCCCGGAGAAGCGCCTGGGCGAGCTGGCAGGCAAGCGGTTCCTGACGGTGGAGATGAGCATGGGGCAGATGGTCGAGGACGTGCGGCTGCATACGCGCGGCAAGAGCGAAGTGTCCTTCTACGGGCGTTGCGGCGGCATGATTCCGACAGAGGAAGACGTACTCGCCGAGATCCGCCGGATCTTGAAGAAATAAGGGGGGCGAGCGTGGAACTCATATACGGACATCCCAAGAGCCTGAAGCCTATCCAGACTAAGTACTGCCCGGGCTGCGGCCATGGCGTCATCCATAGGCTCATCACCGAGGTCATAGACGAGCTGGGCATGCAGCAGAAGTCGGTGATCCTGAACCCGGTAGGCTGCTCCATCTGGGCCAGCATCTACTTCGACTTCGACTCGGTGCAGGTGCCCCACGGGCGCACGCCCGCGGGCGCTACCGGCGTCAAGCGGATGCTGCCCGACCACCTGGTCATATGCTACCAGGGCGACGGCGACCTGGCCGCCATCGGTACCGCCGAGGCGGTGCACGCGGCCAACCGCGGCGAGAAGTTCACGACCATCTTCGTCAACAACGCCATCTACGGCATGACCGGCGGCCAGATGGCCCCGACGACCCTCGTCGGCCAGAAGGCCACCACCGCGCCCTACGGCCGCGACCCGGTCGAGGCCGGCATGGGCTATCCCATCCGCGTGCTGGAGATGTTCGCCACCCTCGAGGGCACCAGGTACCTGGCGCGCGGGGCGGTGAACAACGCCGCCAATACGCGCAAGACCAAGCAGTACATCAAGAAGGCCTTCGAGGCCCAGCTGCGCGGCGAGGGCTCCACCATGGTGGAGATCCTGTCCCAGTGCCCGACTAACTGGGCGATGGACCCCGTGGAGAGCGTCGAGTGGGTGGAGAGCGACATGATCCCGTTCTATAAGCTAGGCGAGATAAAGGACGAGCTGCAGGGCAGCGCCGTCAAGGAGGCCGCGAAATGACCGAGAAGACCTTTATGGCCGGCTTCGGCGGCCAGGGCATCATTTCCCTCGGGCAGCTGTGGGTATACTGCGGCATGAAGGAGGGCCTCGAGGTCACCTTCTTCCCGTTCTACGGCGCCGAGAAGCGCGGCGGCATAGCCCGAGCCAGCGTCATCGTCTCCACCGAGGAGATAGCCAGCCCCCTCGTGACCGCGCCGGACAGCGCCGTGGTCATGAACATGGACTCCCTCCCGCTGTGCGAGGCCATCCTCAAGGAAGGCGGCACGCTGCTCGTCAACTCCAGCCTCGTCAAGGTGGACACCAAGCGGACGGACGCGCGCGTCATCAAGGTGCCCTGCAACGAGATAGCCGAGCGCCTGGGCGACGTCAAGTTCGCCAACATGGTGATGATGGGCGCCCTGTCCAAGGCTACCGGGGCGGTCAAGCTGGATAAGCTCGAGGCCGTGCTCAAGACCTTCTTCAGCGAGAGCAAGCACAAATTCATCCCGATGAACATGCGGGCGATAGAGGAAGGCGCCAAGGCGGTATCCTGAGCGCGGAGAGCCCGAGCGCCTTGCGGCGGGCTCGCGGCGTAATGAAGGCCCCGGACCCGCGTCCGGGGCCTTTTTCTAAGCCTGGGCGCCGAGCGGCGTCTTTCCTTGCCCGAGGCGTCGCTTTTTACCAATCAATACTTTACAATATATAATAAGATATATATATTAATCGCCTCGATCGAGGAACGTCATCGGAGGGAGATTAATATGAAACGATATATCGTGATAGGCGGGGTCGCCGGCGGGGCCTCTACAGCGGCGAGGCTCAGGAGGCTGGACGAGCGCGCGGAGATAATCCTCGTCGAGCGCGGCGACTACATCAGCTACGCCAACTGCGGCCTGCCGTATTACGCGGGCGGCGTCATCTCGGAGCGGGAGCGCCTCTTCGTCATGACCCCGGAAGGCTTCAAGTCGAGGCTGGCCGTCGACGTGCGCACCGGTACCGAGGCCGTGGCCATCGATACCGCGTCCAAGAGCGTCACGCTCCTGGACGTGCGCACCGGCGCCAAGAAGGTAGAGAGGTACGACGCGCTGGTGCTATCGCCGGGCGCCGAGCCCCTGCGCCCCCCGATCCCCGGCATCGGCTCGGAAGGCATCTATACCCTCCGGTCAGTGCCCGACGTGGACGCGATCAAGAAGCGGGTCGACGAGGGCCGCCCCGAGCGCGCCGTCATCGTAGGCGGCGGTTTCATAGGCCTCGAGATGGCCGAGAACCTGCACGAGCGCGGCGTCTTCGTCACCGTCGTAGAGGCCCAGGACCAGGTGATGAACGTCCTCGACCCCGAGATGGCCGCGATGGTCCACCAGCAGCTTAAAGGCAAGAACGTCGAGCTGTACCTCTCCGACGGCGTCAGCTCGTTCGAGAGGCGCGGCTCCAGGATAGTGGTCAAGCTCGCGTCCGGCGCGGAGCTGCCCTCGGATATAGTCATCCTGTCGATAGGCGTCAGGCCCGATACGAAGATAGCCCGCGAAGCCGGCATCGCGCTCGCGCCCAACGGCGGGATACTCGTAGACGAGCGCATGCGCACGAGCGCCCCCGACGTGTACGCCCTCGGCGACGCCGCGTCGTTCATGAACCCCGTGCTGAATAAGCCCCTGGGGGTGCCGCTCGCCGGCCCGGCCAACAAGCAGGCCCGCGTCGTCGCCGACGCCATAGTCGGCCGGCCGGGCCGGGCCTGGAAGGGCGCTATAGGCACGAGCATAGCCAAGGTCTTCGACATAGTCGCCTCGTCCACGGGCCTATCGGAGAAGACGCTCGCCGCGGCCGGCGTCCCGGTCTGCTCCGTAGTGACCCACGGCTCCAGCCACGCCGGGTACTACCCCGGGGCGGCGACCCTGGCCGTCAAGACCGTCTTCGACCCGGAATCGGGCAGGCTGTACGGCGCCCAGGTCGTCGGCTACGACGGCGTGGACAAGCGCATCGACGTGCTCGCCGAGGCCGTGCGGCGCGGGGCCTCGGTGGTCGACCTTGCCGAGTTCGAGCATGCCTACGCCCCGCCGTTCTCCAGCGCCAAGGACCCCGTGAACATAGCGGGCATGGCCGCGGAGAACGCCCTCCAGGGCCTTACCAGGCCCGTGCCGTGGAGCGCCGCCAAGGATATGGCCGCCGCCGGCGCCTTCCTGCTCGATACGCGCACCGCCGAGGAATTCGCGCTCGGCACCATACCCGGCGCCGTCAACATACCGGTGGATTCCGTCCGCGCCCGCCTCTCCGAGATCCCGAGGGACAGGGCCGTGCTGGTATTCTGCGCGGCCGGCCTCCGGGGCTACCTAGCCGAGCGCGTCCTCAGGCAGAACGGCTGGACGGACCTGGGCAACCTGTCGGGCGGGTACAAGACCTGGGAGCTGGCAAGCGCCAGGCAGTCCCATACCGGCGTCTACAAGCCCGGCATGGCCGGCATCCAGGCGGGACGCGGCGAGGCCGCTTCCTCCCTGACGGAGACCTACGGCGAGGGCTCGGGCCTGCCCGAGCACCTGGCGCGCGCCTCCGACGTCACCGTCCGCGTCGACGCGTGCGGGCTCCAGTGCCCGGGGCCCGTCATGAGGCTCAAGGCCGAGACCGACAGGCTGCCCCAGGGCGGCCGAGTAATCCTGTCGGCCAGCGACCCGGGCTTCGCCCGCGACGCCCGCGCCTGGTCCAACATGACGGGCAACAGGCTCGTATCCCTGGAGGAATCGGGCGGCGTCATCACGGCCGTCGTGGAGAAGGGGACGGGGGCCAAGCCGGCGTCCTCCGGCGGCGCTCTCGACGGCGCGACCTTCGTCGTGTTCTCCGACGACCTGGACAAGGCCCTGGCGAGCCTCGTCCTGGCCAACGGAGCGGCGAGCGCCGGCAAGAAGCCCACGATGTTCTTCACGTTCTGGGGCCTTTCGGTGATAAAGCGGAAGCGCAAGCCCCGCGTCGCCAAGGACCTCATGGGCCGCGTGTTCTCGTGGATGCTACCCGGCCACATGGGCGAGCTGTCCCTCTCCAAGATGAACTTCGGCGGGGCCGGCGCCCTCATGATGAAGGGACGCATGAAGGCCAAGAAGGTGGACCAGCTGGAGGCCATGATGGAGCAGGCCCTGCGGGCGGGCGTCCGCCTCGTGGCGTGCCAGATGTCCATGGACATCATGGGCGTCGCCCGCGAGGAGCTGATAGACGGCGTGGAGATAGGCGGCGTCGCGACCTACATGGAGGCCGCGAGCGGCTCCAACGTCAACCTGTTCATCTAGCGGGGGACCGGCTCGCCCCGCGCTCGAGGTAGAGCGCGAGGTCCTTCTCGAGGCTTCCCTCGCAGGGGAGGTCGGGCAGGGCGCCCCCGCCCTCGATACGGCCGCCGGGCCCGTCCAGGGTCCGATCGCGCCGGGGCAGGTCTATCGAGGCGCCGGAGCCGGGAAGGTCTATGGTGTCGGTACCGGCTCCGCGGCCGGCGCTACCCTCGCCGATGATCACGGCGCGCCCCGAGCGCTTGGCGACGACGGCGAAGAAGTCGCAGGCGCTGCCGGCGACGGGGTTGACGCGGACGACGACGGGGCCCTTCCATTTCCTCGAGGGAGCGTCCTCGCGCTCGAGCTCGGAGAAGTCGACGCGGGTCCTGATCGTCTCGGAGCCCCGTCGCTCCGTAACCGAATGCGCGAGCGGATCGTCGACGCCGAGGGCGCGGAGCAGTATGACTACCTGGTTGAAGCCGCCGCCCGCGGAGTCCTTGAGGTCTATTACGAGCGTGCCGGCTCCCGAGGCCTCCGCGGTCCTCAGGGCCGCGTCGAGGTCGGCGTTACGCCAATCCATGAAGGCGCGCGGGTGGATAACAGAGAAGCGCTCGCCCCCGACCTCCAGGGCGTAGACGTAGAGTTCTCCGCTCAGCTCCTTGGCGTCGGCCGGCAGCTCCTCGAGCGAGGGCAGGCCGTTGCGAGTGACCGAGGGGCGGCCCTCCCGCCAGCGGAGCACGGCCTGGCGGCGCTCCCCGCCGCGCGCGTACGCGACCGGTACGTCGGCGAGCTCCGCGCGCAGCGGCATCCAGGCCGGCTCGAAGGCCAGGTAGCGGGCCCCTATCTCGAGCGTCGAGCGCTCGGTCGACTGAGGGACGAGGCCGCCCAGGGCGCGTACCGCCTCGAGGGCGGGCTTTTCGTCCCAGGTCAGGATCTCGTCGCCCTCGAGGAGGGTGCTGTCGGGGGCGCGGGAGGCCACGATTAGCCGCTCGCCTCTGAGCGTCAGCACCACGCCGAGGTTCATATGAGCGGAAGGCCTCAGGGCCTCGCCGAGAGACCAGCCGAAGTGACCGTCGGCCATCATGGAGCGTAGCGCCCTCAAGGCCGCCAGGAAGTCGGCCCCGGCCGCGGCGGCACCTTCGGCGCCTATGGCCTCGGCCTTGGGCAGCGTCGCCGCGAGGAAGGCCTCGGGCGTCAGGCCGGTCTTCTCCTCGAGGTAGACGTAGGACTCCGCTATCTCGCGGCAGGCGAGCCTGTAGTCGTCGCGCAGCGCCTCAACCGAGGGCGATGACGACTGGGCGGCGGACGCCTCGGAGGCGTCGGGCTTCCTATCAGGCGAGCACGCGAGAATGGCCAGGCCGGCGAGCGCCGCGGCGGCGAGGGTCGCCAAGGAGCGCGAGCGCCAGCGGATCGCGCCGCTAGGCGAGTGGTTGTCGATCATGATTGTTCTCTCCTGCAGGTCCCTGGCGCCTAGCCTCGCGTACGAGAGGCTGAACGGCGTCAATCGTCGCTTCTATATCGTCAAGCCGCGACGCATGTCAAGATATGGCGATTAGTAGCTACGTTTGCGGTAGATAGCATGATTATACGTAAGTATTCCAACGAGGATTTCTTGACCTACCGGACGCTGGCGGCTAGTATCGACGTATCGATTCCCCCATGGAGGTCGCATGAAGGCTACGTACCTGTAGCGGACGGCAAGGCCGAACCGCTTGCTTTTGTTCGAGCCCCCGTTCGCGGCGTAGCCGCGGCCGGGACGCCGTTCCGCGCTTTTCCTCGCCAGCAAGACTTCTTGATTGAGGAATCATCGTGGATCCTATTATCATCAACTGCCGCGACGGCCGCGCCGTCGGCCTTCGCCACCCCGCAGGCGACGCCGAGCTCGAGCGCCTCATCGAGCTGAACCTTTCCGTGCACGGCGAGGGCGTCGCCGCCCTCTGCCGCGTCCTGCGCTCTGACTACCCGGGCATGGGGCTCGACGACTGGTACGGCGCCTACGACGAGGCCACGGGCCGGGCGCTGTCGACGATCTGCCGCATCCCGACGGCCTGGAGCTACTCGGGCGCCGGCGCCTCCGTCGCGATCCCCGCGGCCGAGCTGTCGATCGTCTCGAGCGCCGAGGACGCCCGCGGCCTCGGGCTCTCGAGCGCGCTCATCAAGCGCTACGAGGACGACTCGCGGCGCCTGGGCTTTCCCCTGTCGACCATCGAGGGCATACCGTACTACTACCGGCGCTTCGGCTACGAGTACGCGGCGCCCCTATGCGTCCAGCTGAGGCTTTCGCCCCGGCTCGCGCCCTGGGTAGCCTCCAAGGAGAGCCCGTCGTGGCGGTCCGCCTCTCCCCGTCCCGGGGCGAGGGAAGCGGCCATGGCCGCGGCCGTAGCCCTGAGCCCGACCTTCCGCGACGCCGAGCCTGGCGATGCCGAGCCTGGCGACGCCGAGCCTGGCGACGCGTACCTGCTATCGCGGCTCTACGAGTCGGACGCGGCGGCCTACGGCGTCAGCGCCCAGCGAAGGGCGGACGACTGGGCGTACCTCCTGTCCGGTGCCCAGCGCTCGCCGGAGACCGCCGTCAGGCGGCGCATAGCCATGGTCGGGGCCAGGGCGGTCGGCTACCTGGGCACGGCTCCCGACGGCTTCGGCCCGGGCCACGCCGTCCTCGAGGCGGCCGTCGAGCCCGGTCTCCCTCCCGCCGAGGCCGCGGCGGTCGCGGCGGCGCTCCTC
>JAHIWG010000124.1 GCA_018816345.1 Spirochaetota bacterium
CGGGAGCGGGCGCGGCGCTCTCGCGCATGGTGTTCCACTCCCCGCACTCCGGGCAGCGCCCCAGCCATTTAGCCTCCCTGCGCCCGCACGCGGAGCATTCGTAGCCCGTCTTCTGCTGCTTAGCCGCCATGGGCGCCCGATCCGGCCGCGGCGCTCAAAGGCCCAGGTCCAAGGCGATCTTCGCGCGGGAGACGGAGAGCACCTCCGCCGTCGAGACCCGTACCAGCCTCAGGAACAGCTCGTATTGCCCTCCCCGCCTATAGAGCGTCGAGGAGACGAGCAGGTCCGCCCCGAGCAGCTTCCCGACCTTGGCGGCGCTTCCCTCGTCGACCAGCCCGGAAAGCTGTAATTCCAGCTCGGCCAGGATCTTCTGCAGGTCCTTGCGCTCGACGGGCTTCCAGCGCTTAGCCTCGGCGGAGGCCATCGCCAGACGCTCCCCGAAGTACTCGGCCGTGGATCCGAGGCCGTCCCCAGCCGCGCTCACCGGAAGGATCGCGCAAGGAGTCTCGGGGGCGATATGGAAGGTAGAGTAGTCCGCGAGGCTCGCGATAGCCTCCGAGAACAGTTTCCCCAGGGTCTCGTCGCGGGTCTCCTCGCCGACCTTCTGCGCGCTGAAGTAATCCTCGTCGGAGGAGAGAGGCGCGTCCGACAGGTTGGCGACCTCTTCCTTCACGAAGCGGATGATGATCGCCTCGAGCTTGTCAGTCTGGAAATTCGATCCGGTATGATGGCTGACCGAGCCCTCGGAACCGCCCTCGGACTCTCCCCTCTCGCCGTAGGTCAGGAAGATATAGCGGGCGTCGGAGAGCTGCGCTATCTGGCGCAGCAGGTACTCGCCCTCGAGCGGCAGGCCTCCAGTGCCGATGGTGAACAGCTTTATGGCCTTGGCGCGGGCGTCGTTGGCCGCGTCGACATAGGTATACTCGCGGCCGTAATCGAGGTGGGCCTCGGCGTCGGTCACGACGAAGGCCAGCCTAACGCCGCCCTCGTTCCAGTCCATGGCGTGAATCGCGTCGTCGAGCGCCGATTCCAGGTCCTCCGGGCCGTCGCCGCCGCCGTCCGCGCTTACCGGATCGAGGGCCGCGCGGAACGCGTCGATGTCCGAGGTGAACGGGGAGACCTCGGTGACGTACTCGTCGCCCCTATCCTTATAGAGGACGAGGCCGAAGCGCACCAGGGGCATGGGCTTGAGGCCGCTCAGGTTGTCGTGGATTATCTCCATCGTAGCCTTGAGCCGCGCTATCTCCTCGCCCATGGAGCCTGTCGTGTCCATCACGAATAGGACGTCCAGGGGAAGCGGGTCGGGCACCGCGCGCGGCGAAGGCATCTTCAGCTCGACGAGGCGCGGGCCGTCCCTCGAGACGGACAGGCCGACGGATTGGCTCCCGGACCTCGCCCGCAGATCGAAGCTCGAGGCCCTCGTGCCGAGCGCCGCCGGATAGAACCGGAACGCGCCGTCGGAGAAGGTACGGCCACTCGCCAGGGTCCTGCCCCTATACGCTACCGTAACCGTCGCGTTGGCGACGGGCTTGCCCGCCGAGTCCACGACGCGGGCGGTCAGCCGCTCCGAGATATCGTAGGGGTAATGAGGGACGTCCTCGTACTTCTTAAGGAAATCGACGAAATAGCCGAACTGCGCGTTATCGTCGGAGAAGCCGGCCTTGAGCCCGGACGTCGTAGGAGCCGTCCTCGGGCCTGATCCAGGCGCCCCGGGCGATCCCGACGCTCCGAGCGCCGACTTGGAGGCGCCGCGCTCGAACATGAGCGAAGGCGAGGCGGATTCCTCCGATCGCACGGCGGGCGAAGGGACCGGAGCCGCCGCGTAGTCGGCGTCCCCCGCCTCCTTGGGAGAGTCCCCGGGCGAGCCTGCGACCGCGTCGGAGGGCGCCCCGTCATCGGCGGCGACTGCGGGCGTCGTCGGCCGGGCTTCGGAGTCGACGCTCGAGCACGAGACTACGCCGATGGTCACTACGAGAGCTATCGTTCCTAACGCGAGTAAGCGTTTCATCCGGGCCTCCTTCGGTCACTAGCAGTATACTACCTCGGAGGCCCGATTTCGACGCTATTTGCCGGCTCGTACCCTGCCCGACCCCGTGACGCTGACGTTAACGGTCGGCCTGCCGCCGTACTCTACGCCGCCGGAGCCGCTCAGGCGGGCGTCCAGGCGCTCCGCGACCTCCAGCTCGGCGTCTCCAGAGCCGGTGATAAGGATCTTTGCGGTCCTGGCCTTGAAATCGGGCGAATCGAAATCGCCGGAACCCGCGATCGATAGGTCCAGGGCGTCGCACGAGCCCGATAGGCTCATGGACCCCGAGCCGGATATTTTAGCGTCGATGCTCGCCGCTGAGGGACAGTCGAGCTCCATGTCCCCCGAGCCGGTCAGCGACGCTACGACGGTCTCGTAGGCCCCTCCGAGCCGAAGGGAACCCGAGCCGCTGAGCCTCGCGGAGAAGGAATCGTATGATAGCCTTCCGCCACCCGACACGGAGCCGGAGCCGGCAATAGCCGCCTTGAACGATCCGCCCTTGAAGGAGTCGAGGATAGACAAGTCGCCGGAGCCCGATACGGCCACGGCCTCCAGCTCGGGCAGATATACGTCGACGATGAGCCTCGTTACCCGGCCTATCGCCGTCATAGGCTTGAATCCCAGCCACAGGGAGTCTCCGGAGGTCTTGGCCTCGAAGTATTCCTGTACGTTCTCGTCGGTCGTCACGACGACGCGGGCTGAGGGGCCTTTCCTAACCCGTACCTCGGCGGAGCCCGCTGATTCGATGCGGGAGAAAGAGCCTACGGAGCGTTCCGACTGAATGACCTTGCCGTTCCCGATTATCCCGAAACCGGGGAGGCCGAGGCATGAAGTGAAGGGAAGGACGGACAAAACGGCGGCGGCGAAGGAGATTCGGTTCTTTGTCATTATGCGTTCCTCTTGCGAGCGAGCGGGAAAATAATCGACGGGCTCGCCCGATCTCTTTGCGCGGTCCCTAGTAGGCGACGCGAGCGAAACGGAGCGCGCCGTCCCGGAAACTCCGCGAACGGCCTCGTGCCAATCTTCGTACTATAGTAACGCTTCTCCGCTATAGAGCCAATACTCTCTTCACTTTTTCTTGCTTCACCCCGAAGAGCCTTTGGAACTGCTCCTGGGTCGAGTAATCGGTCCCGGCCTTCGCGTTATAGATATCGGCGAACGCCTTGAGGTCTTCCGCGGACCCCGAGAATACGGCGGAAGCGAACGCGGCCCGGAAAAGGCCGGCCTCGGCCAACTCGACGGTGCCGAGCTTGCCGTATTTCGCCTTGGCCTTGCCGTCGACTATGGCGGTCCCCCCGTCGTAGCCGATGGTAAAAATGAATTCTTCCCTGGAAATCATCTATCCTCCGATAATAAGAAAGCCGGGAACGAAAGCCTGCGCTCGCGTTTCCGGCATCGATAGTACACGCCGCCGGGGAGGCGGCGCAACAGGCCCTAGGCTAGGCTAAAGCTATCCTTGCCAGCGCCGCACATCGGGCAGACCCAATCCTCGGGCAAAGCCGAGAATGCGGTTCCGGCCGGGATCTTGGCGTCGGGGTCGCCGACGGCAGGATCGTAGATATAGCCGCACACGTCGCAGATGTACTTTTCCATGGTTTCTCCTTACGCCTCGGCCTTCCAGAGACCGTGCATATTACAATATTCTCGGGCGACCACGTGCGTCGCGTCGATCATGAACATGGCCTCGGGCTTGTCCCCCGGCTTGAGGTGGGCCAGGTACGACTTCCCGCCGGCGATAAGCTCTATCCACTCGATGAAGTGCTTCTCCTCCATGGGGTGGGCGACGGCCCCTACGGTGACGCGCCATCCGCCTGCTACCTTCTCGACGACCGGCACGTGCTTCTCCTTGGCGGCGTCGGTGGTATTCTCCTTAAGGAGCCCCATCGGCTGACCGCAGCACACGAGCTCCCCGCCGCCGGCATGGAGCACCTCGACGATATTGCCGCACTTCTCGCACCTATAGACCTGCATAGCTTCGATCATGGTCATTCGCCTCCGTTACCAATTCTCGCCGAGGATCTCGAAATACGACTGCGGGTGAGCGCAGGCCGGGCAGGCCTTGGGCGCCTCCGCGGCCTCGAAGATATAGCCGCAGTTCCTGCACTGCCAGGTTACCGGCTTGCCGCGCTTGAAGGCCGTCCCGCCGTCCACGTTGGCCTTCAGGCCCTCGTAGCGCTTGGCGTGCTGCTTCTCCGCGACGGCGATAGCCTCGAAGACCGTGGCGATGGCGTCCAGGCCCTCGGCCTTAGCGGTCTTGGCGAAGCCTGGGTACATTTCCTTCCATTCGTAGTTCTCGCCGCCGGCGGCCTCGAGGAGGTTCTCGGAGGTCGTGCCCACCGGTCCTGCCGGGAAGGTCCCCGTAACCGTTATCTCGCCTCCCTCCATGAGCTTGAAGAGGCGCTTGGCGTGCTCCTTCTCCTGATTGGCTGTCTCCTCGAATACGGCGGCGATCTGCATATAGCCTTCGTCCCGGGCCTTGCTGGCGAAATAGGTATAGCGATTCCTCGCCTGGGATTCGCCCGCGAAGGCGGCCATGAGGTTCTTCTCCGTCTGGGTACCCTTTACGCTTTTCATTCAGTCCCCTTCATATACATGATTCGGCGCCTTACGGCCCCGATCCCGCTCGGCGCGGAAATTGAAGTACTCCGAACGCGTTGAGGAACCTGTCGTTCCGTTTTCCTAGTATAATGGGAATGTCATGCGGAAGCAAATCCGAAAGCGCGTATGCGCCCCTCCCGGTAGTACCGTAGGAGGACGGAATGGCCGCTACTACCCTGCTCTACGAGACGTACGGTGGAAAATACGACGAGCGCCCCGATATCCGAGAACGGCTCGCGGCTTCCGGAACCCCTTCGGTCGCTGATTTCGAGCTCGTAGCGGCTATCCTGGGCACGGGCTCGCGAGGCAAGGACGTCAGGGCGCTCGCCGAGGAGCTTCTCGCGACGGTCGATTGCAGCGCCGGGGTCCCCAGCGTCCGCGAGCTCTCCGCGATACCCGGCGTAGGCAGCGCCCAGGCCTGCCGTATAGCCGCGGCGCTCGAGCTAGGCAAGCGGTTCTTCGGGGTCAGGGAACGCCGCGTCGGAGGCCCCGAGGACGCGTGGCAACTCGTCAGGCATTTCGACGACCGGAAGCAGGAGCGGTTCCTCTGCTGCACGCTCAACGGCGCGCACGACCTCATAGCCGTCAGGGTCGTCACCGTCGGCCTCGTCAACAGGACGATCGTGCACCCTAGGGAGGTCTTCTGCGAGGCGGTCTCCGACAGGGCCTGCGCGGTCCTCGTAGCCCACAACCACCCCTCCGGACGCCTCGAGCCGTCGCCCGAGGACAAGGACATTACCGAGCGCCTCAAGAGCGCCGGCGACATCCTGGGAATACCTCTCCTCGACCATATAGTCTTCTCCCGCGACGGCTATATCAGCCTGATGGAGCGCGGCTCCGGCGGCTCCCCGTGAGCCGCGGGAAGATACGAGGCCGATCCAACGATACCGATGCGCCCCCGCCTCGGGCTTGGTAGACGGCGACTACGCTTTCCTCCTGAAGCAGGCGGCGATCGCGTCAGGCGGGGCCATCTACGCGTTCGCCTTCACCCTCGTCACGCTCGCTCTCCTCGACGGCGCTACCACGGTACGCGCTACCGATAAGGAAGAAGCGTCCGGCCTCGACTCGGGTCGGGACGGCGGAACAGCCTACGACTGATCTCGCCAGGCGACGCGGCTTAGGCGAGCGGCCGAGGCCGCGCCCAAGACGCTAGTAGCGATCACCCGCGGAAGTAGCCGATCAGGAAAATAACGAGAGCCAGCGCGAACACGGCTATGAAGCTCCCTATCATGATAGCCAGGGTACGCGAGTAGCCGCGGATAGTCAGTCCGTCCTCGGCCTCTACCCGCTTAATGATCGGGAAGAGCCTCGAGAAGAACGTAGCGATGGAGAACATCAAGGCGATAGCGCTGAATACCTTGGTCGCCGGGCTTCCCGTTATGATGACGCCTATGAGCAGCACGATGAAGATGAGCTTCGTGCCGGCCACCCAGTTGACGAGATAGTCCACCATCGCGCCTATTTCCGGGTCCGCCTTCGCTTTCCCGTAGGCCTTGAACACGCCGATGGCGTTGCCCTTGGTGCTCGACGGCATCTTATACAGGAGGATGACGTTGAGGCATTCCAGGACTATGAATAGGACCAGGACGATAGAGATGGTATCCATGGCGTTCTCCTTATGGCGAGGTCGGAGCTAATAGTCTAGCTGACATCGAGCGGCCCTTCCAGTCCAGGTCCGAGCCGCTAGCGTCACCGCGGTTTGGGCCAGCGCCTATCACCAGGTCCCGCCGCGGCCTGTCGCGCCGGGCTCTATCGGGAGCCCTTGGCGTCCTTGACCAGGTAGATCGCCGGCAGGCTGGCCAGCGTCACGATGCCTTTGACGACGACATTGAACCAGAATATCTGCCAGACCTCCGCGGCCGGCATGCCAAAGCCCACCCCGAAGGCCAGCCAGGAGAACACGAGGCTATCGAGCGGGACGCTGGCGGCGTTGGAGACCAGTACCCTCATCCACTGGAACCGGGTCGTGACCCTGGTAGTCCATAGGTGGTAGACCTCGGTATCGACCAGCTCGCTGACTACCTCGGCGAGGATGCTCGCGACGACGATGGTCCACGCGGGCGCGAGCACCCGGGAGAACGCGTCATTCACCGTAACCGAGGCGCCTTCCCACGCGGCCCAGCCCGCGTCCGGCGGCAGGAGGCTCACGATCCAGAAATAGAGCGCCATGACCAGGTTCACTCCGGCGGCGAGCAGGATCGTCGTCCGGGCCGCCTTCTTACCGAGCCGCTTATGGATCATATCCCTGATCGTGAAGGTGATAGGGTATACGAACGTCCCCGCGTCGACGGCCCAACCGCCTATGTTGGCGATCTTGAGGCTTCCAATATCGGAGAGCATCTGGGCGGCGATATACGCGCCGGTTAGCGCTATAGCGCCTCCGGCGATCGCGGCGGAGGCGTCCTGGGTTCGCGAATCCTTCATACTGTCCATCATTCCTCTTTTACCTCGGCTTCGTTCCTGGAACGAGGCTTGCCGAATATTCCGCGGAGCATATCGCCGATGACGTTCTTACGGGCCGTAATCCTCGCCCCGGTGAACGCCGTGACGTCTTTCTCCGTACCCGCGCATAGAAGCACGTCGTCGCCCATCAATCGATACCGCGGCTCGAAGTATACGTACTCGTCGCCGCCCTCCTTGCGGATGGCCACGACGTTTATGCCTTTAGTGCGCCTGAAATTAGCCTCGACGAGGGTCGACCCGACGTAACGCTCCGGCACGCCGACCTCAGCCAGGACGAGGCTCGGGCTTATGGGCATGAACGAGAACAAAGAGCTAGAGACCAGCATCGGCACGAGCTTAGTAGCCGCCTCGCGGGCGGGATAGACGACCTTGGTGGCGCCTACCATCTCTAGTATCTCGCCGCGCTCCTCGTTATCGGCCCTGATGATGATCTGCTTGGCTCCGAGCTTCTTTAGGGCGTTCGCGACTATTATCGCCGCCTCGAGGTGGTCGCCCACGTCGACGACCGCCACGTCTATCGACTCGGGGATAATGCGCTCGAGCGCCTCCTTGCTCAGGGCGTCGGCGATATACGATTTCGCGGCCATATCCTTGTACCGCTCTACTACATCCTTATCCTTGTCGATTATGATAATCTGGTCGGTAGCCTCGGACAGCTTCTCCAGGACCCGGACGCCGAAGCTGCCTAGCCCGACTATTGCGTATTGCCTTGACATACAAGCCCTCCTAGCCTAGCAGCAGGTTCTCGCGAGGATAGTCGGCGAATCGCTCTATCCGATCCGACGATTTGGTAATGGCCATCGCGAAGAGGCCTACCCTGCCTATGAACATGGTCATGATAATAACTACCTTCGAGGCCCCGCCCAACCCGGCAGTCGCGCCGCGCGATAGCCCGACCGTCCCGAAGGCCGATACGACCTCGAAGAACAGGTCTGGGAAGGAAGCGCCGTCGCCCTCCAAGCACAGGACGAGAAGCAGGCTCGCGGTGATGATAATGACGGCCTTCACGATTATCGAGAACGCCTTGGAGATAATGATAGAGGATAGAGCCCCGCCCTTATACATGATAGATCCATCGTCCTCGTGCCCCTTGAACGCCGCCGCGAAGGCCATGAAAATGGTAGTCGTCTTCACCCCTCCGGCGGTAGAGCCGGGCGAGCCCCCGGTGAACATCAAGAACACGGCCAATAGCATCGCGGGAAAACCGAAGGCAGATTGGGCTACAGTATCGAAGCCCGCCGTCCTCGTCGTGACGGATTGAAAAAGGGAGGCTAGGAGTCGCTCAGGAATGCTCATCGAGGAGAAAGCCCCGCCGCGCTCGAGCGCGTAGAAGCATGCGGCTCCCGCGAGGATCAAGACGGCGCTAACGGACACAACGATACGAGTATGGTAGCTGAACCGGCGCTTGGTCCTCATGAAGACGCGGCCGATATCCTGTAGGACCACGAAGCCCAAGCCTCCGCTGACTATGAGCCCTATGAACGCGAGATTGATGCGCCAATCCCCCGCGAACGATTCAAGGCTGTCGCTGAACGTGGAGAACCCGGCGTTGCAGAAGGCCGATACCGCGTGGAAAGCGGCGGCGAAGTTGTACTGAGGTATCCCGGCGGCCTTGAACCGGCTTCTTATTATCAAGAAACCAAGGAATTCGATGGCGATGGTAGTCAGGACGATATGCCTGATTATATTAACGGGATTAGATTCTACCTCGTCTATGTACATCTCCTTGATGATGCCCCTGTTCAGCAAGGATACTTTTCTGCGCGGAGCCGCGACGTAGATCGTCGCGAATGCAACGATGCCCAATCCGCCGAGCTGTATCAGGAGCATGATGACGGTCTTCCCGAACGCGCTAAAAAGCGCGGTATCCACGACAATGAGCCCGGTTACGCAGACCGCGCTCGTGGAAGTGAAAATGGCGTCCAGGTACGTGATAGAGCCTAGGCCGGACCACGCCGCAGGCAACGAGAGCAACAACGAGCCTATGGATATTATTATTAGGAAGTATGTAAAAATCGTGACCTTATCGGCGGAAACCCGGAATTTCATGTGGGCCAAGACTAGCATGACGGAATCTCGGCCTTCAAGATGGAGCCCGATTATTAGTAAGGGAGGCTCCGCCCGGGCTCGCGGCGCAATGCCAGTACTTAATGCGCGCGCGCGTCGACTATGGCCAAGGCGCTTACAGGGAGAGAGATGGCCCAATTAAAAAAAAAGCCCGGCGACGACCTACTCTCCCACCACGAAGGCAGTACCATCGGCGTTAGAGAGCTTAACTTCCGTGTTCGGAATGGGAACGGGTGTGGCCTCTCCACGATAATCACCGGGCAATGTTTACTACATTACGAA
>JAHIWG010000125.1 GCA_018816345.1 Spirochaetota bacterium
CGGAGCCGCGGTTAAGCCGCGAGGCCAGGCGAGACGGCTTGAACCGCGGCCGGAGAACGCCGCGCTACCGCGCCGGAGCCGCGGTTAAGCCGCGAGGCCAGGCGAGACGGCTTGAACCGCGGCCGGAGAACGCCGCGCTACCGCGCCGGCGTTCTCCTATATCTCGGCTACCACGTGTCCGTGGTAGTACTGGTCGCGTAGGGCCTTGACCTGGTCGTCCTTCAGGTACTCGTCGAATTTCATCATGCGGTCTATGACGCCGCCCGGGCAGAACTCGACTATGCGGTTAGCTATCGAGTTCACGAACTCGTGGTCGTGGCTCGTGAACAGCACTATCCCGGGGAACTCCATGAGGCCGTTGTTGAGGGCGGTTATCGACTCGAGGTCGAGATGGTTGGTCGGCTCGTCTAGTATAAGGCAGTTCGCGGCCTGGAGCATCATGCGGGAGAGCAGGCATCGGACCTTCTCTCCTCCGGAGAGGACGCGCACCGGCTTCAGGGCCTCGTCGCCGGAGAATAGCATACGGCCCAGGAACGAGCGTATATAGGTCTCGTCGTCGCTCGAGGTGTAGCGCTTGAGCCAGTCGACGATCGTGTCGTCGGAGTCGAAGAGGGCGGCGTTCTCCTTGGGGAAGTACGAGGAGCTCATCGTCTGGCCCCACGAGCAGTCGCCCGAATAATCCTTCTCCTCGCCGGCGAGTATCCTGAAGAAGGCGGTCTTGGCCAAGTGCTCTCGCCCGACGAAGGCGATCTTGTCGCCCCTGTTGACTACGATGTCGAGCTTCGACAGGACGGGCTTGCCGTCGGCGAGCAGCGTCACGTCCCTGAGGCTGACGACGTTATTGCCCGGCTCGCGGTCCGGCTTGAAGCCGACCCAGGGGAAGCGCCTCGTCGTCGGCTGCATGTCCTCGACCTCGAGCTTGTCCAGGACCTTGCGGCGGCTCGTAGCCTGGCGGCTCTTTGCGGCGTTCGACGCGAATCGCTGGATGAATTCCTTGAGGTCCTTGATCTTGTCCTCGCGGCGCTTCTTCTCGTCCTTCATCTGGGACTGGAGCATCTTGGAGACCTTGTACCAGAAGTCGTAGTTGCCGGGGTACTGGCGGATGAGGCCGAAGTCGATGTCGCATATCTGGGTGCAGACGGAGTTGAGGAAGTGCCTGTCGTGGGATACGACGATGACGATGTTCTGGAAGTCCATGAGGAATTCCTCGAGCCAGGTTATGCTGTCGAGGTCGAGGCCGTTGGTCGGCTCGTCGAGGAGCAGGATATCGGGATTGCCGAAGAGCGCCTGGGCCAGCAGCGCGCGCACCTTGAGGCTCTCGGTAACCTCGCGCATCGGGCGCTCGTGCTCGGTCGAAGGGACCCCGAGGCCGGAGAGCAGGATGCTGGCCTGGGCCTCGGCCTCCCATCCTCCAAGTTCAGCGAATTCGCCTTCGAGCTCGCTGGCCCGTATGCCGTCCGCCTCGCTGAAGTCCTCCTTCGCGTAGACGGCCTCTCGCTCCTTCATGATGGCGTACAGCTTGTCGTAGCCGCGGATGACGACGTCGACGAGGCGCTCGTCCTCGAACTCGAAGTGGTCCTGCTTCAGCACCGCCATCCGGAGCTTGGGCGGGTAGGAGACCTGGCCGAAGTCTGGCTCGAGCTCTCCCGAGAGCACCTTTAGGAAGGTGGACTTTCCCGAGCCGTTTGCGCCGATGATGCCGTAGCAGTTGCCGGGCACGAACTTCAGGTTGACGTCCTTGAATAATATGCGCTCGCCGAAGCCGAGCTTGAGATCGCTGACATTGATCAAGGTTTGTTCCTTATATACCGTAGGATTCCGTAGCCGTATGCGAATAATGACGAAAAAACGCGAGAAACGCAAGGGCTACGGGGCTCGCTAGCGATAGGATTCCTTCCTCGTTTGACACGGAACTATTCGATCGTATACGATGCTATATGTTCGTGTCAGTCGTTTGCGACCTAGGCGGAGAAGACTCTAGGGCGGCCGTGTACGGCCTCCTCCCGCAGTACGGCTTCGAGAAGGTACAGCGCGCCTGTTTCGAGAGCTCTCGCGCCAGCGAGAAGCAGGTCGCCGCGCTCAAGCGCGATATCGACAAGGTGACCGACTACTACGATACCGTTCGTATCTACCAGTATCCAATAGAAGGGCGGCTCGCCGTTTCGATCCTCAAGGAGAATCGATGGAAGCGGGTCGTCGTGCGCGCGCCCTCGGCCGAGAAATAAAGCCGGCGCCCGCGAGAGGAAGACGACGATGCTCGACGATCTAGCCGCTCCGATAGCGCAGCTCAAGAAAGAAGTCCTCGAAATCTGGGGGCGTCTTTGACGCCGCGACTATTCGCTCCAAGATAGAGACGAAGGAATCCCAATCGTCCGAGCCCGGTTTCTGGAACGACCAGAAGCGTTCCGAGCGGGTCATGGGCGAGCTCAAGATACTACGCAACCGCCTCGAGACCTGGGAGGAGATAAAGCGCTCCACCGACGCCTTGGACGAGGTCTTCGGCATGGCCATGGAAGAGGACGGCGCGTCCCTGGAACCCGAGATCCGGGAATCGTACGCGGCGATAAGCGCCCGCTTCGAGAAGGCCGTGACGCTCGAGCTCATGACCGGCGAGGCGGACAGGGCCAGCGCGTTCCTGTCTATCCACGCCGGCTCCGGAGGTACCGAGGCCTGCGACTGGGCGGGCATGCTGTTCCGCATGTATACCAGGTGGGCCGAGCGGCAGGGCTTCAGCTACGAGGTAGTCGACATGCTCGAGGCCGAGGGCGGGATCAAGAGCGTCACTATCCAGATCGACGGCCCCTACGCCTACGGCCACCTCAGGACCGAGTCCGGCGTCCATCGCCTCGTGCGCATCAGCCCCTTCGACGCGAACGCCAGGCGGCATACGAGCTTCGCGAGCGTCTCTACCTTCCCCGTGATCGACGACACGATAGACGTGACGGTCAAGCCCGACGAGATACGCATCGACACCTACCGCGCGGGCGGCGCCGGCGGGCAGAAGGTCAATAAGACCGATAGCGCCGTACGCATCACCCACCTCGCGACGGGCATCGTCGTGACCTGCCAGAACGAGCGCAGCCAGCACAAGAACAAGGACGTGGCGATGTCAGTCCTTAAGAGCCGCCTCTACGACCTGTACCGCAAGGAGAAGGACAAGGAGAACGAGAAGTACCAGGGCGACAAGAAGGAGATAGCCTGGGGCTCCCAGATCCGCTCCTACGTGTTCCAGCCCTATACCATGGTGAAGGACCACAGGACCAAGTTCTTCGTCGGTAATATCCAGGGCGTCATGGACGGCGATATCGACCCGTTCATCGATTCCTACCTGCACTTCCTCTGGAAGGGCGGCACTGTCCAGGCCGACGGCGACGACGACGAGGATTGACGGCGCGATGGGAAGGCTCTCGCGATCCTCGGGCCCCGCGGCGGCTCCGTTGCTGGCCTTCTCCCTATCGCTATTGTCTACGGTCCTCGCCCGGGCCGAGCCCCTCGTCATAGCGTGGGCGGAGCTGGAGTCGGGCGACCTCGCGGACGGCTATCGGAACGCGGCGACGCTCGTCCCTCGTCAACTGATGTCGGAGATGGGCTTCGTGGGCGTACGGTACCCGGGCGACGATGAAGTCTCATCGGTCGAGCTCAAGCGCTCCGCCGAGGCCATGGAGTCGGCGAGGAAGGCCGTGGCCGACGCGCGGGCCAAGCGCGACCTCGCGGCCCTGTCGGTACGCGATCCCGGGAAGCGGGCGGCCGATATAGTAGCGGCGGACGCCGCCGTCGAGAAGGCCCGGGCTCACCTCGACGAGCTCATATCCGCCGAGGCGCTCGCTGGAACGGAGCCGCCCGAACCGAACGGAGCCCCCGTCTCCTATGAGCTAAGACGCTGGGCCGAGCACGACTCGGGCTCCTTATTCCCCGTCGCGCCCGATCCGGCCGCCGCCTGCGCGGAGAAGAAGGTGGACGTGCTCGTGCACGGCAGGCTCGATTCGAAGGGCGATTACCTAGTCGTCGAGCTCTCGGTCTTCGTGGCCTCGCTTGGCCGCGATATTTGGACGGGAACCGAGTACGCCTACGCGGACGGCCTACAGGATCTGGTAGGCGCTCTCGTACGCCCGGCGGCCGAGGCCGCGCTCGGCCGGCCGTATTCGCGCGTGGCCTTCAGGATAGATCCTCCTCAAGCGGACCTGTACGTAGACGGCAAGCGCGTACTCGATTCCGATGTCCTCTACTTCGAGCCCGGCGAGCACGAGGCGCAAGCCCGAGCCGGCGGCTGGGCTCGTTCCGGCGCTTTCTTCGTGGTCGTGCCCGGCGAGGACGCGTTCGTCTCCTTAAGCCTCGAGGAAGAGACGGTGCCGGGATTCACCCTGCGCAGCCTTCCCTCCGGCGCCTCGGTCTACCTGGACGGAAGCCTCGCCGGCGTCTCGCCCTTCGAAATGCCCGGCTTCGCCTATCCTAGGGTCGCGCGCATCACCATGCCAGGCTACGATGACGCTCAGCTGGTCGTCAGGCCAGAGCTCCTGATGGAGGATACGGAGATCGCCTTGCTCCCGTCGGACGGGCTATCGTTCGACGATAGGTTCGACGATCGCAAGGGCGCCTTCTATCGCTCTCTCGGCTTGTTCGTCGTATCCCTGCCCGTCACGGTGCTGTCCGGTGGTTTGTTCCAGACATTCTACGCCACGCTCGTCGAGGCTCAAAAAAAGCAAGCCGAGGGTGATACTAGCATCGAAACGGCGATCGAAAGGCTGAACAGCGAGTACTATACGACCCAGACGGTATTCTGGGTCTCCGCGGCGGCTTCCGCCGGTTTCGCGGCGAACGCTATAATCCAGCTCGTCCGGTACATCGGCGCGTCCCAATGACGGGGCGTCTACAAAAGGAGACATGATGAGGTTCGGGGATAAGATAAGGAAACTGCTCGGCATGGAGGTCGTAGGCGACGACGACTGGGACGACCTCGCCGACCTGCTCGTCGAGGGAGACCTGGGGGCCGCCTTCTCGGAGGAGGTCGTCTCCGAGCTCAAGGCCTCCTGCGCCCGCTCCGGCGTCAAGAACGGCGACGGAGCGAGGCGAGCGCTGAAGGCGATGCTCTCCGGCTACGCGCGCTCCGTCTCGATAGCGCCGACCCCAGGCGGGCTGAACGTAGTCATGCTCCTGGGAGTCAACGGCGTCGGCAAGACCACGACTTCCGCCAAGCTGGCCAAGTACTGGATAGATCGCGGCGTTTCCTCCAAGGCCATACTCGCGGCGGGCGACACGTTCCGGGCGGCGGCCATAGAGCAGCTCAGGGCCCACGGTGAGCGCCTCGGAGTCCGCGTCGTCGCCCAGGAACGCGGTTCCGATTCCGGGGCCGTGCTGTACGACGCGCTCGATTCGGCGGCCGCCGACGGCTCCGACCTCGTCATAGCGGATACCGCGGGCCGAATGCACACTAAGCAGAACCTGATCAAGGAACTCGAGAAGATGGACAAGATCGTAGCCGCGAAGGCGGATCCGTCCAGGTACAGGCGATTGCTCGTCGTGGACGCGACGACGGGGCAGAACGCCCTGAGGCAGGCGGAGGCCTTCGCCGAGGCGGTCAGGATAGACGGCCTCGTTCTGACGAAGTACGATTCGAGCGCCAGGGGCGGGATAGCCATCGCCATAGCCAAGCGCCTCGGGATACCTACCGCCTTCGTCTGCGACGGCGAGCGCTACGAGGATATCCGGCCCTTCGACGCGGATACGTATCTCGACGAATTCCTCGGGCTCGGGTCGTGAGCCCGAAGGCGGCGATCCTCGCCGTACTGATCTTATCGATAGCCTCTGTCGAGTCGCGCGCGCAATCGTCGACGGCGCCTGGATGGTACGCCTCCGATCCCGCTGGCATGGCCTTCGAGCCTATCGCCGGCTTCGAAGGCCATGAATTCGCGCTGCGCGTGACGGAGCGGGAAGGCTCAGTACTGTCGGAGCTATTCAAGGACGGGTCGCCTTTCAAGGAATGGATCCGCGCCTACGGCCCGGGCGGGGTCCTGTCGCGCGAGGCCTACTCGCGCGAAGGCGTCATAAAGGAAGAGTCGCTATACGACGCCGCAGGACGACGGGTCCTCGAGAGGTTCTTCCTCGACAACGGAACGATAGAGGAGACCGAATACGAGTACTCGTCGGGAAGGCTAGCCTCTAAGGCTACGAGCCGAGGCGGCGATCCGATAGCTACCGTCTCTTATTTTTACGCCCCCGACGGGCGGCTCGCCCTCACCAAGGAATCCACGGGGCTATCCTTCGGGACCGACGAGTCAAGGATAGCGGGGGGCTCCCGTGGCGGATCCTCCACCTGGCGGATAGGGCCGGACGGCCTAGAGCTCCGTCGGTACGACTCCTCGGGAAGGCTCGCGACGATTTTCTCCTATCGGGGCGCGCAGCTCGCAAGCCGGGAGGACAGGTCCTGGAAGGACGGTCGGCTAGAACGTTCGGTTGTCGAGTCGAGCGACGGCGCCATGACAATTATTGAATACGAGACCGAGGGCGCCGCCGCCGGGGAGCCGCGAACGTCTACGAGAAAGAAGGACGGGGCGGTCGTATCGGCGGAAAGCCGCGAATACGACGACGAGGGGCGGGTATCGCTCATTAGGACGAGCTCGGGCGCCGCCGAGACCGTGGCGGAATACGGCTACGGCGAGACCGGGGAGCTAACGACGGTGCGCACCTCGAAGGCAGGGATCCTCGTGTCTGTCGTGCGCCATGAATCGGCTACCGTCAGGGTAGAGGAGTTCTTCGACTCCGGGGTGGCGTTCGCGCGCGTCCGATACGAGGACGGCCGGAGAGTGCTAGAGGAAATACTGCGCGACGGCCGAGTCGTTCGCTCTAGGAGCTTCAAATGAGCGTCCGGGGGTGGATTCCTTTCGTGGCGTCTCGGTGGTTCCGCTCGGGGAGGGAATCCGGGCCTTCGCTCGCCCCGGCCACGGCCGGCATCGCGGTCGGAGTAGCCGCGCTCCTCTGCGTGATAGGCGTCATGAACGGCTTCCAGCTAGGGTTCATCGACGCCGTGCTGGATCTGGATAGCTACCACGTCAGGGTACCTGCCGGGGTCGACGGCCCCGCGAGCGTCTCGGGAATAATCGACGCCCTGCCTGGCGCGACCGCTGCCCTGCCGTTCGTCGACGTGAGGACGATGGTAGCCAATAAGCGAGGCAAGGCCGCGGCGCTCCGTATAAAGATCGTGCCTGACGACGCGCTGTCGCTCGACCCCGCCCTGGCCGCCCGCCTGGAATTGCGTTCGGGCGAGTTCTCCGGGGGGCTCGTCGTCGGGTCCGAGCTATCGAAGCGCCTGGACCTGCGGGTAGGCGACGTCGTATCGGTGCTCGACGTATCGGCGGACGAGGAAGAGGGGATAGACGCCTCCATGGCGGGGCTAAGCGTCGCCGGCGTCTTCCATTGCGGCTACTACGATTTCGACGCCGCGCTGGCCTTCCTCCCGGAATCGTCGGCCGGAGGCCTCGGCCGCGGAGAGGCCCCGACCATAGGCATCAAGCTAGGCGATCGCTACGGCGACGCCCGCGCTATCGCCGAGCTCGCGGAGGCGGGCATCGCCGGCGCCGAGAGCTGGCGGGAGTATAACCGGGCGTTCTTCGGGGCTCTCCGGATGGAGAAGTCCGTGATGATGATGCTCGTCGGGCTCATCTTCCTGGTCGTCGGCGTCAATATCTTCCATTCGATGAGGAAGGCCGTGTACGGCCGAGTCGAGGATATCGCGACCATGAAGGCCCTCGGCGCAGACTCCGCGAGCGTCAGGCGGGTCTTCATGCTCGACGGCATCGCCGCCGGCGTAGGCGGGGCCTTGGCCGGCCTGTGCGCAGGCCTCCTCGTCTCCATGAACGTCAACGAGGTGTTCTCCGCGATAGAGGCCTTCGTGGCCTTCGCGTATCGGATAGTCGGGGCCGGCGGCTCGGCATTCGAGATTTTCTCCCCGAAGCTGTTCTATATCGGCGACGTACCGGTGCGGCTTTCTTTCGCCGAGACGCTATTCATAACGGCGGCCGGCGCGTCGTCCGCCGTAGCCGCCGCCTGGGCCGCGAGCTCTCGCGTTTCCAGGATCCTGCCCTCGGAGGTCCTCCGCGATGAATGAGGAATTGATGGACGAATCAAGGGACGACATCCTCGTATGCAGCCGCGTCCGCAAGGTGTTCGCGAGCGAGGCGGAGGAGCTGGAGATCCTGGGCGGCGTAGACCTGCGCCTCGGCCGCGGGGACCGCGCCTCCATAACGGGGCCCAGCGGCTGCGGCAAGAGTACCCTCCTGTCGATCCTCGGAGGGCTAGACCGGCCTAGCTCGGGCGAGGTCTCGGTCGGGGGAGTCGACCTGGTACGGTCCGGCGACGACGGGCTCTCGGCGTTCAGGGCTAGCGTCGTCGGCTTCGTGTTCCAGTTCCATTACCTCCTCAAGGATTTCACCGCCCTGGAGAACGCGATGCTTCCCGCCTACATGCTATCAGGGGACCGGAAGGCCGCCGTAGCGAAGGCCCGGGTCCTCCTCGAGGCGGTAGGGCTAGGCGGCAGGCTGTCCCACGTCCCGGCCAAGCTGTCGGGAGGGGAGCGGCAGCGCGTCGCCATAGCCAGGGCCCTCATAAACGATCCCGCTATAGTGCTCGCCGACGAGCCTACGGGAAACCTCGACCGCGCGAGCGCCAAGGCGGTAGAGGACCTGCTCTTCGAGCTGGCCGAACGGCGGGGCACGACGCTCCTCGTCGTCACGCACGACCCAGGCATGGCGGAACGGGCCTCGAGGCGATTCGTATTGCGAGACGGAGCGCTCGCGGAGTCATGAGGGGCTCTCCTATAGCCTTCGTCTCGGCCCGCTTCTTCATAGGCCGCAGGGCCGCGGACGGAGCCAGGGACCAGGCTAGGAAGGCCTTGGCCGGAGCCGTTTTGAGCGTGGCCCTGAGCCTCGTGCCGCTCATCACGGTGATGCAGGTCGCCGACGGCATGATCCAGGGCATAAGCGCCAGGTACGTCGAGCTTGGCACGTACCACGCCCAGGCCTTCCCGTTCGCCTCGCAGGACCTGGATGGCGCTCGCGAGGCGGCCGCGGCGTCGCCCGGCGTGACGGGCGCCTGGCTAGAGACTCAATCCGTCGGGGTCGTATTCGCCAACGGCAGGCGAGAGGGCGCGGCCGTCAGGGGCGTCGAGGATTCCTTCATCTCGGACGGCTCCACCGCCGCCTACCTGCGCGTCGAGGCCGGGGAGGCGAGGCTCGAGCGCCCGTACGACGCCCTCGTGGGCTCCGCCATGGCGGCCAAGCTAGGGATCGCTCCGGGAGACGTCATCAGCCTCATCTCCTTGCGCAAGGGCCAGGACGGCGGGATGCTGCCTCGCGTCACGATGCTCACGGTCCGCGGCCTCGTCTCGGCCGGGTACCGCGACCTCGACGCCCAATGGTTGTTCATGCGGCAGGATACCGCCTTTAGGGTACTGCCCAAGGAGAACGCGCGCAGCTTCATCGGGATAAAGGCGGGGGATCCGTTCTCGGACCCGTACGCGGCGCGCGACGCGGTCGAGGGACGGCTGCCGGCGGGCTTCAGCGTCTATTCCTGGCGCGACGTAGAGCGCAATCTTTTCGAGTCGCTGGCGAGCACGCGCACGATGCTCCTCCTCATTATGGCGGTAACGGTAGCGGTCGCCGCCATAAACGTATCGAGCGCCTTGACGACGCTCGTGCTCGAGCGCGGCCAGGAGATAGCGGTCATGAAGAGCCTCGGCGCCGGCCCGGCGGACCTAGCTAGGATATTCTCGCTAGGGGGCGCCGCTATCGGGGGGCTAGGCGCGGTGCTCGGCTCGATCGGCGGCCTCCTCGTAAGCCTGAGGATCAACGATATACTCGCTTTCCTCGAATCCCTGGCGAATCGATGGCGCGCCGTGGCGGCGGCCGTCTCGGGCGGAGCCGCTCCCGAGGTCTTTAAGGTGCTCGATCCCGCGTATTACCTCGAAACCATTCCCGTGAACGTGCCGTTCGGGGAGATCGCGGTCGTCGTCTCGGCGACCGTCGGCCTATCGTTCCTCGCCGCGCTCGGACCGGCGAGGCGAGCCGCGGCCCTGTCGCCGCTCGACGGCTTCCGTAGGCGCTGACCGTCTTGCCCGAGCGCCGGTCTACGTGGTGACAATCCGCCGCGCCCGGGGTATAGTGGTCCTGGTCGAACGCGCTCGTGCTCCGCGCCGCGTACGTACCTAGCAGGAGGATCCCTATGGCCAAGACAGAAATCAACTATAGCACCCAGAGCGCCGACGATAAGCTGAAGGCCCTCGAAGCGGCACGCCTCCAGATAGAGAAGCAGTACGGCCTCGGCTCGCTAATGCAGCTCGGGAAGTACGATAACGCGCTCGGCATCGAGTCTATACCGTCCGGGTCCATCCTCCTCGACGAGGCGCTCGGCGTCGGCGGCTATCCGCGGGGCCGTATCATCGAGATCTACGGCCCGGAGTCGTCGGGCAAGACGACGCTGGCCCTGCACGCGATAGCCGAGGCCCAGAAGAAAGGCGGCATCGCGGCGTTCATAGACGCGGAGCACGCCCTCGACCCCGTCTACGCCAAGAACCTGGGCTGCAATACCGACGAGCTATGGGTCTCCCAGCCCGATAACGGCGAGCAGGCCCTCGAGATAGCCGACTCGCTCGTCCGTTCCGGCGCCGTGGACATCATCGTCGTCGATTCGGTAGCCGCGCTTACCCCGCAGGCCGAGATCGAAGGGGACATGGGGGACGCCCATATGGGCCTCCAGGCCCGCCTTATGAGCCAGGCTCTCCGCAAGCTTACGGGAACGTTGTCGAAGTCCAAGACCATACTCATATTCATCAACCAGATCCGCATGAAGATCGGCGTCATGTTCGGCAACCCCGAGACGACGACCGGAGGCAACGCGCTCAAGTTCTATTCCTCTATCCGCGTCGAGGTTCGGCGCATCGAGACGATAGAGGCCGGCGGCGACGAGGCCATAGGCAATAAGGTCCGCGTCAAGGTCGTCAAGAACAAGGTCGCTCCGCCTTTCCGCCGCGTGGAGCTGGATATCATGTTCGGCAAGGGCATATCAGCGATAGCCAGCCTCCTCGACGCCGCCGTCAAGTGCGGGGTCGCCGACAAGAAGGGCGCCTGGTACACCTACGGGGACGAGAAGCTCGGCCAAGGCAAGGAGAACGCCAAGGCCACGCTCGAACAGAATCCGGAGCTCGCTTCGGAGATAGAAGCCAAGGTCAGGGCGATATTCTTCCCGCCCAAGGTCTCCCAGTCCGCGGAGAAGAAGCTCGCGGGGGCCGCGGCCGCGAGCTCCGCGGGGGTCGCAGCCGGGACCGTAACCGGGACCGCCGGGGCCTCATCCGCCGCTGCGGCCTCGATGAAAGCGGCTCCGCCCGCGAAGGCCGTCAAGGCGGCTCAGGCGGAAGCTCAGAACCCTCGCGCGGCCAAGCCATCCGCCGAAGACGATAGCGGGTTATTCTGACCCCGGTCTACCTAGGCCTGGGATCGAATTCCGGCGATAGCGAGGCCATCCTGCGAGGCGCTATCGCGGAACTCGCTACGTTCCTCGGCGACCTGGCCGTATCGTCGCTGTATACCTCGTCGCCTCGGTACGTGCTCGACCAGCCGGACTTCCTTAACCTCGTCGCGCGCGGCGAGACCGGGCTCCGGCCCCTCGAACTGCTCGCCGCCACGCAGTCCGTCGAGGCGCGTTTCGGCAGGGATCGCTCGAGAGAGCGGTCGAAGGGGCCGCGGACCCTCGATATAGACATCCTCCTCTACGGCGACGAGATCCTCGAGCTGCCCGGACTCTCGGTGCCTCACCCCGGTATGAGGGAGCGCGCCTTCGTCCTCGTCCCTCTCGCGGAGATAGCGCCGGGCCTGCGGCATCCGGCGGACGGGCTTACGTTCGCTAGCTTCATAGAGTCGGTAAGCGGGCAGGGGATTTACCTGCGCGCCGCCCGGCCTGTATAATCGAGGTAACGATCACATGGAAGAATCCACCGACCTAAGCCTCGAACCCGCCCAGAACGGGCGCAGTTATCGCCTCGACGATTTCGAGGGACCGCTCGACCTTCTCCTCTTCCTGATCAAGAAGAACGAGGTGAGCGTATACGATATCCCCATAGCCTCCATTACCGAGCAGTTTTTGGCCTGGCTCGCCGAGGCCGAGGGAGTCAGCCTCGACGACCTGACCGAGTTCTATACGCTCGCCGCGACGCTCCTATACATAAAGAGCCGGATGCTCTTGCCGGTTGAGATAGACCTTACCGACGAGATAGAGGATCCGAGGCGTGACCTTGTCGAGAAGCTCATAGAGTACCAGAAGTTCAAGAAGCTATCTGAGCTCATGGAGAAGAAGGAGCTCGAGGTCGAATGGACCATCGAGCGCACGAAGATGCAGCGAGCCCTTCCCTTCGCCGAGGAAGAGGAGCTGTGGGATAAGATCGACGTCTGGGACCTGTTAAAATCGTTCTCCGGCCTAATGGGAGGCATGTCGAGCGAGCGCATTATCGACATGTATGAAGAAGTATCCATTAACGAGAAGACTGCGCTCATACACGAGCTGCTCGACGCGAGGGAATCGTTCGCCTTCCATGACCTGATCACGAGGCCGGGTTCCACGCTCGATATCGTCTGCGCGTTCCTCGCGCTACTCGAGGCGGTAAAGTACCGCGTTATCTCAATTCATCAGCATCGCCTGTTCGGCGATATCCAGATACGACGACACGAAAAGCGGAGTAAAGATGGATCTGAATCTTGACCGCGAGGCGGCTATCCTCGAGACGATACTCTTCCTAGAGTCCGAGCCGCTGGACCACGCGGCGCTCGCGAGGATTAGCGGCCTAGGCAAGGAATTAGTAGAGGCCGCGCTAGAGCATCTCAAGGAGACTCTGGCCGCCCCCGGCCATGGGCTCGAATTGGCCGAGATGGGCGGCGGATGGATGCTAGCACCAAAGCGCGATCTATGGGAGACGCTCAAGGACAGGTACGGCCGCAAGAACGATCAGAAACTTTCGCGCGCGGCGATGGAGACGCTTTCGATCATAGCGTATTCCCAGCCCGTGACGAGGGCGGAGGTCGAGGCCATACGAGGCGTCGCGGCCGATACCATGATACGTTTCCTGCTCGACAAGGGGTTCATCAAGGAAGTCGGCAAGAAAGACTCTCCGGGCAAGCCGATCCAATACGGCACCACGAAGGATTTCCTGAAATTCTTCCGACTGGGCAGCATCTCGGACCTGCCGAAGCTTGGCGAGCTAGAACGGGACCGCTTCGAGCTCGAGGATAGCGAATGAGCGGCGAGACCGCCGAGCCGGAGCCCGGGATCGAGCGAGGCGTTAGGATCCAGGTCCTCATCGCCAGGGCCGGCATCGCGTCGAGGAGAGCCGCCGAAGGCCTCGTAAGCGCGGGCAGGGTCAGGCTCAACGGGAAGACCGTCACCGAGCTAGGGGCGCGCGCCTTGCCGAGCGACATCCTCCTCGTCGACGGCAAGCCGGTCGTGGCCGAGAAGCGCCTGCATTACCTGGCCCTCAACAAGCCCCCGGGATACCTATGCGCCATGAGCGACGAATTCGGCCGGCCCCTCGCGGCGTCCCTGTTCAAGCCGCAGATAGCCGAGAGGGTCTACAACGTCGGGCGCCTCGACCTCGATTCGTGCGGCCTTATCATTTTCACTAACGACGGGACGTTCGCCGCCAAGGTGGGCCATCCGTCCTCCGGACTAGTCAAGGAATACGACGTAGAGGCCGACAAGCGCGTCCCTAACGGCTTCGGAGAACGGTTCGAGGCGGGGATAGAGTCGGACGGTGAGATGTTGAAGGCCCATAGGGCGATAATAACGGGCGAGCGCCGCTTAACCGTGAGGCTCGTCGAAGGAAAGAACAGGGAGATCCGAAGGGCCCTCGAATCCGCGGGGCTAAAGGCCGTAGTGCTCAGGCGGGTCGCCATAGGCCCGGTCCGCCTCGGGGACCTCCCCGAGGGGCGTTGGCGCCCGATCTCTTCAGAAGAGCGTTCCGCGTTGATACATGGAGGAGCATAGATGATAGTGGCGATGGACGGCCCCGCCGGGACCGGCAAGAGCACAATAGCGCGGATGGTCGCCGAGAAGAACGGCTTCACCTATATCAACTCGGGTAGCCTCTACCGCGCAATTACCTTAGGCGCCATACGCTCGTCGGTCCCCATGGCCGACGAGGCCGCGATGGTCGCGTTCGCCGAATCGGTCCGGCTCTCGTACGCCGCCGGCAGGCTGCTCCTCGACGGCGCGGACGTCGAGGGGGACCTGCGCGGCGCGGAGGTCGACGCGAACGTCGCCCAGGTATCCTCGATCGTTCCCGTAAGGCGCGTCGTCAATAGGATAGTGCGCGCCCTTGGCGCGGGCATGGACGCCGTCGTCGAGGGCCGGGATATTTGCACCGTCGTATTCCCGGAGGCGGAGGTCCAGATCTATATAGACGCGACCGTCGACGCGCGGGCGAAACGACGTTTCGAGCAGGGCACGAGCGACTTAAGTCTTGAAGACATAAAGAAGAATATCGAGATGCGCGATCGGATCGATACGAATAAAGCCGAAGGCAGCCTTAAAAAATCGCCTAAAGCCTTCTATTTAGATACATCGCACTTGACCATAGATCAAGTTTATGACATTGTGAACACGAAAATTCAACAGCAAGGGAACCGTATGGGCAAGGAAGTGGAAATGGGCGCGGTCGCTCCCTCCGACGACAGCATCCAGACACAGTTACAGGAACAGTATCTAAAAACCATGAACCACCTGGAAGAGGGCGACCTCGTCGAGGGACAGGTGGTACAGGTCGCCAGCGACTGCGTATTCGTAGACGTCGGCGCCAAGAGCGAAGGCAAGATCCCGCTCTCCGAATTCACCGAGCCGCCGAAAGTCGGCGACACCGTCACCGTCGTCCTCATGAAGAAAGAGACGCGGTCCGGGGAAACATACGTTTCCAAGTCCAAGGCCGACGAGAAGGTTCATTGGCGGAACGTCCAGAACGCCCACAAGAACCACGAGACGGTCGAGGGCGTGATCGAGAAGGAAATCAAGGGCGGCTTCGAGGTTAGCCTCGGTTACGGCCTTCGCGCGTTCCTTCCCGTCTCCAAGGCCGACGTCCAGCGAGTAGAGAAGGGCGACTACCTCATCAAGGTCAAGTCCAAGTTCTACATCGAGCGGCTGTATTCGGAGAAGCGCGTAAATATCGTCGTCAACCGACGAGAATACCTAGAAGAGGAGATCAAGGTCCGAAGGGACGCGTTCTTCTCCTCGATCCAGATCGGCGACATCGTCAAGGGCGCGGTCAAGAGCTTTACGAGCTTCGGCGCCTTCATCGATCTCGGCGGTTTCGACGGCCTGCTCCATATCAACGATATGAGCTGGGGCCATGTGACCAAGCCTAAGGACTTCGTGAAGAAGGGCCAGGAGATCGAGCTCAAGGTGATAAAGATCGACCCCGAGGAGGGCCGTATCAACCTGTCGCTCAAGCATTTCTCCCAGGATCCGTGGGAGACCTTCGAGGAGCGCTATCACCTGGACGCCGTCGTCAACGGCACGGTCACCAAGCTTACCGATTACGGCGCCTTCATCGAGCTCGAGGACGGCATCGAGGGCCTCGCCCATATCTCCGAGTTCTCGTGGGTCAAGCGCGTGAAGCGCCCTGACGAGATGCTCAAGGTCGGCGACGGCGTCGAGTGCATGATACTCGGCTACGACCTCGACCAGCAGAAGGTGTCGCTTGGCCTCCGCCAGGTTCACGAGAATCCATGGACGACAATCGACGACCGCTATCCGGTCGGCATGCGCCTAACCAAGAAGGTCGTCAAGATCACCGCCTCGGGAGCCTTCGTGGAGCTCGAGGACGGTATCGACGGCTTCCTGCCCGCCGAGGAGCTATCCTGGACGAAGAAGGTGCGCAACGCCGGATCCGAGATCCAGGTCGGCGAGGAGATCGACGTCATGGTGATCGAGAACCAGCCGAACGACCACAGCATCAGGCTGTCCGTCCGCAGGCTCTCGGACGACCCCTGGCAGGCCTTCTCCGGCACCTACCGCGTAGGCTCCGTGCTCGAGGGGACCGTTTCCTCGATCACCGACTTCGGCGTCTTCGTCAAGGTCCCCGGCGAGATCGAGGGCTTGGTCAACAAGTCCAACCTCAGCGCCAACCGCGACGAGGAATACGAGGTCGCGGTCAAGAAGTACGAAGTAGGATCACCCATAAAGGTGGTAATAACCGAACTCAGCCCGGAGCGCCAGAAGCTCTCCCTGTCGGTGCGCGACCTCGAGCGCAAGCAGCAGCAGGCTGAGCTGTCCCGCTTCATGGACGAGGGCTCCTCGAACGAGGGCTTCACCCTCGGCGACCTGCTCAAGGAGAAGAAGGACATCTCTCGCAAGAACGACTAAGATGTTTGAACGTATAGATCCCGAGAAGTTCGAAACGCTGCTCGAGATCAATACGCTCATCAACTCGAATTACGGAGACGCCACGTCGCTCCTGACTCAGATCCTTGAGTCGGCGACGCGGCTAACCGCCGGCGAGGCCTCTTCGCTGATCCTGAAGAACGAAGAGGACGGAAAGCTGTACTTCGAGATAGCGCTCGGCCCCAAGGGCCGGGACGTCAAGAAGTTCAGCCTCAACCCCGGAGAGGGGATCGCCGGCTGGGTAGCCGACCACGGCCAGTCGCTGATCGTCAACGACGTCGAGACCGACTCCCGCTTCTACGGCGATATATCCAAGTCCATCGACTTCCCTACCTACAGCATACTCGCCGTCCCCATGATAGTCCGCGAGAAATGCGTAGGCCTCTTCGAGATAATCAACAAGAAGGATAAGAAATACTTCACTCAATCCGACCTGCAGTGGCTCGAGATATTCGCGGTCCAGGCGGCCATCGCGATCGAGAACGCGAAGTACCTTGAGAAGGCCCGCGAGGAGATCGGGTACCTTCGGGACCAGATCTCGGCCGACAAGGGCTACCACGTCCTCATAGCCAAGAGCCCGGTCATAGTGGAGAAGCTCGACCTGATCGAGCGCGTCGCGAAGACAGACTCCTCCGTGCTGATACTCGGCGAATCGGGCGTAGGCAAGGAACTGATCGCCGAGCAGGTTCATCTCCGCTCTAATAGGAAGAATCGGCCCTTCGTCCGCGTCAACTGCGCGGCCCTGCCCGAGGGCCTCCTGGAGAGCGAGCTGTTCGGCCACGTCAAGGGGGCCTTCACGGACGCCGTGCAGAATAGGCGAGGGCGCTTCGAGCTCGCCGACGGCGGGACGATATTCCTGGACGAGATAGGCGACCTGCCCCTAAAGCTGCAGTCAAAACTGCTGCGAGTGCTCCAGCAGAAGACGTTCGAGCGGGTCGGTTCGAGCGACACCGTCAGCGTGGACGTCCGCATCGTCGCCGCGACCAATAGGGATATCGACGCGCAGGTGAAGCGGGGGGAATTCAGGAGCGACCTTTACTACCGCCTGAACGTCCTTCCCATCTACGTGCCGCCGCTTCGCCAGCGCAAGGAAGACATAGTGGCGCTCGCGGACTTCTTCCTGAAGAAATTCGGCAGGGAGACCAAGAAGCAGTTCTCCGGATTCACGGACCAGGCGATCGAGCAGATGCTGTCGTATCCTTGGCCGGGCAACGTACGGGAGCTGGAGAACGCCGTCGAGCGCGCTGTCGTCATCGCGAAGGAAAAGGTCATAGGCGCCCGAGACCTCCTCATAGGCGACATCGCGACGGGGCAGGACGAGTACAGGGGGAAGAACCTCAAGGACGCCCTCACGATATTCAAGAAGCACTTCATAGCGAGCGCCCTGGACGAGCACCAATGGAACCAGACGGAGACGTCAAAGGTCCTGGATATTCAAAGAACGTATCTCTCCAGATTGATCAAAGAACTAGGCATAGCAAACCCTAAGGAGTAAGCACGACATGAGCTCTAAGGAAATCGGTTCCAAGGCCGCCGCGCAGGCAAGCCCCAAGGAAGAAACGACAGTCACCGAGCGGCTGAACCATTTTTTACGTTCCAATAGAAGGACGCTACAGGTCCTGGGCGTCGCGGTGATCGCGATCGTCGTAGGGCTGGGAGTATATTCTCTCGTATCGAGCAACGTCCTCGCGAAATCCACGCTCGCCCTCGAGGCGCTCGAGGATGGGTACAAGGACTTCGAGGCGCTTACGGAGACGGAGAAGTCATCGAAGGGCGCCGAGCTCGTCGCGGAGGCCGACGCGATCGCGGCCAAGTACGGCAAGAGCTACGCCGCCGCGAGCGCCGCGATGCTGAAGGCTCAGCTGCTATTCGCGATGAACGACCTCCCGGGCGCCGAGAAGACGTACGCGGGCGTCGCCGACGCGCAGCCTAAATCCCACCTCGCCCCCGTGGCCCTGGCCAACGCCGCGGCCATAGCCGAGGATAGGGGAGATAGCGACGCGGCCCTGGCCTACCTGTCGAGGGCGGAGGCGGCGTATCCCGACGCGCCGGGCGCCGGGCGCCTGACGCTCTCTATCGGGCGCATATACGAGTCGACGAAGCGCTACGATAAGGCGATGGAATCCTACAGCAAGCTAGTCGCGAAGGGCGACGAAAGCGATTGGACAAAGCTCGCCCATGACCGTATAATTCTCCTTAAGTCGCAAGGCCTCGCCAACTAGGATTTCCCCCTCGGGGAATGCAAGGAGCCCGGCATACGCCGGGCTTCGACGTACTGGGACGGTCGCCTGCGGGCAGGATCAATAAAGTCGCGGAGGCTAAGCATGCCGAAAAGATCGATGATATTCGAGGCTCGGAGATTCGCGTTCGTAATCGCGGTATTGATCTTTGGCATATTCGCCTCCCTGTACCTGACTATGAATTTCCTTCAGAACATGGAAGGCGCCGTCCTCGATAAGCATTTCACCCTAAAGACGAGCCGCGAATCGAAGGCTATCCAGGAAGGCGCCGTCCTCTCGCACCAGAACCTGAAGATATCCGACAATATCCTCATCCTCGGCATCGATCAGAAGACCCTCGCCGAGTACGGGAAATGGCCGTTCTCCAGGACTCGGCACGCCGACCTGATAAACGCGTTCTCTAGGCTGAAGGACCAGGGCAACAGGGAGAGCGCATTGTTCATCGACGTGTTCTTCATAGAGGAAGACGCGAACCCGACGAACGACGCGCTGCTGGCGAAGGCGATAGACGATTCCGACAGGGTATTCCTGGAGACCGTCCTCTCGCCTTACGGGTTGGTCCAAGCGGACGATCCCATGAGCGTCCGACAGAGGGCTCTATACGAGAGCTGGGGCTCCGTGAGGAACGTCAAGGGCGATTGGAAGACGGTGCCCGCGTTCTACGGGTACGAGCCTCCGCTCGAGCCGTTCGGGAGGCTGTCCGGCGGTTACGGCCACGCCAACTTCCTCTCGGACGACGATATGGTTTACAGGCGGCAACCGCTCGTGCTTCGCTCGAGCGTGCTCGCGGACATGCCTAGGCTCGATTCCCTGTCGCCAGGATACGCCGTCGACGAGGCCGCGTTCGAGAGGCTAGCGTGGCAGGACGATACTGGCGCCATGCACGACATCGAAACCCCGCTGACCGAGGCCTCGTTAAAGAGGCTCAAGGAGCGCATGGAAGCGGACGCGCCCAAGAAGGTCGAGGACGTAGACATGGACGGGGTACCCGACGACAGCTATCACGTCGTCAGGCGCTATAAGGACAGCTTCGTCCCCGCGATCACGCTGTCGCTCGCGGTCAATTTCTTCAATAAGACCCTCGACGACCTGGAGGTCGTCATAGGGTCTCATATACTCATCCCGTCCCCGATGGTCCGCGACCCGGAATCCGGGGAGCTCGTCCCGTATTCTATCCAGGTGGAGCCTGATAAGTACGACAAGGACGGCAACCTCGTCGCGGAAGGCGTCCGTAAGACCCTCCCGGAAATTCGCATCCCGATCAACGAGCGCGGACAGATGATGGTGAATTTCATGGGCTACCGCTCGAGCCCGACCTCCGACGGCGCTCAGACGTTCCCGGTCAGGTCGTTCGCGGCCTACGCGGATAGGAACCCGGGGCCGGACCCTGATTCATGGAGGAGGACGCTCGCCGTCAAGGATAAGATCCTCATGGTCGGGGCCTTCGCCTCAGGAGTCGCCGAGGACGAGAAGCCGACGCCGCTCGGTATCATGTACGGCATAGAGATGCACGCGAACGCCCTCAATACGATCCTCATGGACAATTTCCTTACGCAGGCGCCTAGCTGGGTGGACCTCCTATCGCTCGGCGTCGTCGTGCTGCTGATCGCGTTCGTCAGTTCCAGGCTGCCCGCCATCGCGGGATTCTTCATCACCATAGTCGCTACCGCCGCGTACTTCTTCGGCGTCAACTACGCCTTCGACTCGAAGGCCTATATACTGAACTTCTCCATGCCCGCCATCGCCGCGGTCTTCACCTTCATATCGGTGGTCGTATACAGGGTCTTCACCGAGGAGAGGGATAAGCGGCAGATCAGGGAAACCTTCGGCAAGTACCTCAGCCCGAGGGTCGTAGACCAGCTCGCCAACGATCCTCCCGAGCTCGGCGGCGTCGATAAGGAGCTGACCGTGTTCTTCTCGGACATCCGCGGCTTCACGACGCTCTCGGAGAACATGACGCCGCAGGAGCTCGTCAACCACCTGAACGTCTACCTGACCGCGATGACCGACCTCACGATCGACTACCGGGGCACGCTCGATAAGTACATCGGCGACGCGGTCATGTGTTTCTGGGGCGCTCCGCTCCCTCTGCAGAATCACGCCGAGCTCGCGTGCAAGTGCGCGCTCCGGCAGATGCAGGTCCTCGAGGAGCTGAACAAGGGATGGCCGGAAGCCAAGCATATACGGATAGGCATAGGCATCAATTCCGGGATAATGACGGTAGGGAACATGGGCTCGAAGCAGCGCATGAACTATACGCTGATGGGAGACAACGTCAACCTCTGTTCCAGGCTTGAGGCCACTAACAAGGAATACGGGACCGGCATAATCATCAGCGAGTATACCTACGCGCAGGTCAAGGATAAGTTCGTCGTAAGGGAGCTGGATAATATCAGGGTCAAGGGAAAGAATAAGCCGGTGCTTATCTACGAGCTGGTAGACTGCGTCGAGTCCATCGATCCTCCCGCGAAGGTCATAGCGAAATAAGGCGGTTTCCCGGAGTGGTTCCTACGATCAATTCGGCAGCGTCGCGGAGGGCGACCGCGCGCGCCTGCTACGCGACAGCGATCTTGGCTACGGCCTTAGCCTCGTGCGGTATAGATACGATAGAGTATTTCCCGCTGAAGACCACCGTGAGCCAGACGAGCGGGAGCGCGATGACTTTCTCGGGTCCGGAGTCGGATGACTCCAATTACCTGGGCCTCGCGATCTTCTATAAGATCTACGCCAGCGAGGCGAAAGCCATCACGGACCAAAGCTACGTCAATTCCAAGCAGAGCGCTATTAATACGGTCCCCGGCGCCATAGTAGAATCTACCTTGATATCCGCGGGCGGACTAGGCTACCAGCGGCTTATCCTGACGACGCCAGCGACCGGATCTTCCGCCTCCGCGGCAATACCGACGATAGCCAAAGCCTACCTTACCTCAGACTATTTCGTATCGATCAGCTTCCCGGCCGGCAGCGAGCCAAGGCTCACCGTTACAAACGAGGCCTCGGGCGCCGTATCGGAATTCCTGATCCGAAGGAGCGTGGCTGGATCTACCGGGGCCTACTTGACGTTCCTCGACGAGCCGGCCTCGGGGAATTCCGACTACGTCTCGAGCGCGACGAGCGCGCTCGAAGGAACGTATTTCGTGCAGTTCTTCGCCGCCGCCTACGGGCTTAACCCTAACACCCTTACGGACCTTTACGGCGACGCCGTCTTCCTCAATAGGATTACCATCAACCTATGATCGCGGGGTAGCCCCGAAGCCTCGTGCCCCCCGAGGCGTCCCATCCGCCTATCCGCGACTACTGATAATGTATATTCTGTCTACCAGCTAGCGTCGAAACTAGCCCGCTCCGTCGGTGCTCCCTTTGAAGCCGCTTTCCTAGAGCGAATCGTACCTGTCGAAATAATTCATGGTCGTACCGGACTCTCCCTTGGCGTACTGGGCTAGCCGCTTGACGGCGACCCTGGCGTCGCGTATCGACGCCCCGAACGCGGCCTCGAACAAGGCAGGCAGGCCGAGCTCCCGGCTGCCGGCGAACGGCAGTAGCAGCTCAATCGACGAGTCGCCCGCCGTCGCCGTGCCGGCGGCTATCGACTCGGCCTGGGCCTTCCTCGCGTCGAAGGCGCGTACGAAGTCGCGAGGGTCGAAACCGGTATCTAGGAGTTCGACCTTGAAGCGAGACCCCCAATGTACCGAAGATAACGAGGGGAAACGTTTCCCGTCCGCGCATTCGAGTAGCCGCGCCTCCCGTATCCTCAGGCTCTCGTGCAATTGGGCGTTAGCGCGAGCTACAATATCGTCGATCCCCGTCTCCGGCCTGGACGTGAGAATGGCGACGCCGTACTCTTCCTCCGACTCGAAACCGAGCGATAGCGGCTCAGAGATTTCAAGCCTCGGCATCGGATTGAAGCCTTGAGAATACGCCAGGGTCACGCCCGATCTATCGAGGCAGGCGCTGAGCATGGACTGTACCTCGTGATGCGCGAAGAAAGCGGACGCGCCGACCTTCCCGTACCTGAATAGCAGACGATGGCGAGTGCCCGAGGTCGGAGCTTCCCTGGAAGATGCTATCGTTTCAGTAGCGGCCGGGTCGTCGCGCTCGGCCTCGTACGCTGAGCTTAGCTCTAGTATCCTGGCTTGAATATCCGCGTCGCCTGATATGCTCGCGTCGTCGGAGCAGGCGCCGCAACGAGCGGCGCAGTCTTCGGCGCAAATCGCCGTGAGGACGGATTCCTCGGATCTCCGTAGTTCCTCTCTAAGGTAGGCGTTAGATACGCGAAGGGAGACGCCCGACCAGGGGAGTTCCGACGCGGGATCCCTCGGCGAGGCGGAGAAGTCTATGCCGGAGGACTCTATCGCCGATCGCCAGGCGTCCTTATTGAACAGGTCGTCCCAGGCGTCGAACCTGGCGCCGCGCTCGAAGGCCGCGACGAGAAGCTCCCCTACCCGCTCGTCGCCTCTAGCGACGATACCCTCGAGCCAGGATAGATACGGCGCGTGGTACGTTACCTTCACCCTGGGATCGGAGCGGAAAGCGTCCTTTATGGCGAATATCCTGGACGCCGCGTCCTCGGGCGACAACTGAGCGCTCCATTGGAACGGCGTATGGGGCTTCGGGACGAAGGCCGCTACCGTTACGTTAAGCTTGATCTTCGGGGCCGCGGCCGATATGCCGCGTATGAAAGAGATGATCGCGTCCTCTTCCTTGACGCCGGCCACCGGCAACGGCAACCCGATCATGAAATAGAATTTTGCTACGCGGTAGCCGCGGGTCGCGGCCTCCAGCAGGATGGAACTGATTTTCTCCAGGCCTACCTTCTTGTTCAGCGTCATCTGCCATTGCTCGAGCGGAGTCTCGACCGCGAACGTAAGCCCGCTCTTGCGGGTACCGGATATATCCTCTATCAGCTCGAGCGGGAAGGACTCTACCTTCAACGAAGGAAGCTGGAAGGACACGCCCTCGCGCGACCATTTCCTGCTTAGCAGGGACACGAGGTCCGCGATGCCTGGATAATCGCCGCTGGATAGCGAGGAGAGGCTTATCTCCCTGTGCCCCGCGACGCGTACCTGCGCCTCGACGTCCTCGAGTATCCTGTCGACAGAACGGAGCCGCCTCGGCCTGTAGTAGTAGCCCGCGTGGCAGAACCTGCAGCCGTTAGGGCAGCCGCGCATTATCTCCACGACCCCGTGGTCCTGGATGGGCTTGACTATCGGCGTAGGAAAGGCGTACGCGTACTCGGCGGAGGAGAAGCCCTCGTAGACGTTCCTTACGGCTTTCTTCCCAGGCATCCAGACGCACGGTTCCGCCGCGAGCAGCGCGATCAAGTCGGGTCGCCTCGCGCCCTCGAGCTTAGCCGCCCTCATCCTCGATACGAGCTCGAAGAAGGCGTCCTCGGCCTCGCCGATCCATACCGCGTCCAGGATTCGGGCGTACGGGGCCGGGTTCGTGATCGCGGGGCCGCCGGCGATTACTATCGGGCAATCCTCCGCGCGCTCGGAGGCGCGGAGCGGTATCCCAGACAGGTCGAGTATAGCCAGCAGGTTCGTGGCGGCGAGCTCGTAGCCGAGGGTGAAAGCGAGCACGTCGAAGGTCGCGACGGGAGAGCCGGTCTCTAGCCCGTACAGAGGCACGCCGCGCTGGCGGAGAAGCGCCTCGAAGTCGAGGCCCGGGGAGAAAAGACGCTCGCAGGCGACTCCCTCGCGGCGGTTCAGGCCGGAGTAAAGGATGCGCATCGCGTTATTGGCCATCCCGATTTCGTACACGTCGGGGAAGCACAGGGCTACCTTGAAATCGGCGCCTTCGTTCCGCGCGATGCCGCTCTCTCCGCCGAGGTAGCGAGCCGGCTTCTGTATCTTGGGAAGATCGTTCTTAAAGACGCTGCAAGGGTCGATGCGATTCATGAGTCGAATTTCCTCGCGCTAATTCCGATGGATAGCCCGACGCCTATGCAAATCGTCCACAAGGACGATCCGCCGTACGATAAGAACAGGAGCGGGATTCCCGTTATGGGCATGATGCCCATGGCCATGCCCGTATTTATGATGAAGTGGAACAGGATTATCCCGAAGATCCCCGAGACGAACGTCGAGGAGAACACGTTCCTGATATTCCTAATCGATAGAGCCAGCCGAATCAGTATCAGGAAGAAAATGGAGAATATGGCTATGCCGCCTAAGAAGCCGAGCTCCTCGGAGATTATGCTGAAAATGAAATCCGTGCTCTGCTGCGGCAGGTAACGATAATGGCTCTGCGTTCCCTGAAGGAAGCCCTTTCCCGATACGCCGCCGGAACCGATGGCGGTGATCGACTGCAATATATTCCAGCCCGATCCTAGCGGGTCAACGCTCGGGTCTAGGAAGACCACGAGCCGCATTATCTGGTATTCCTTAAGGAGCCTTTGCCCTACCAGGGACAGTCCGAGCCCGAGCGTGAAGATCATGGAAGCGAAGGCCGTGCCGTAATAGTACTTCTTCTTGAAAAAACGATAGCCGAGGAGCGATAGGACGAGGCTCGAGACCGCCACGAGCAGGGTGTATATGACGTAGGGCCTCTCGTATAGGATGCGGAGTAGTAGCGACGGCTTGGCCACGATTATCTTCTGCCATAGTGGCATGACGGTCAGCACGATCGTTATGCCCCCGGTGATTATCAATGATAGCAGGTACCGCCTATTGATCCCCCCCACGTACGCCATCGCGAGGTACAGGGGAATGAAGACCAGCGCCGTGCCGAAGTCCGGCTGTAACAGGATAAGGCCCATGGGTATCGCGACGATAGCCAGGGATACGGCGAAGCGCTTGAACGAGGACGGCTCGTGCGCGCTCCTGTCAAGATAGCGCGCCAGGAATAGCGCGGCGGCGATCTTAGTGAATTCCGAGGGCTGGATGCCGTAATCTCCGATCACGTTGAGCCACGAGCGGGCCCCGTTTACGACCTTGCCGAAGAAGCGCGTGTATACGAGCACTAGGAGGAAGAACCCGTATATTATAGGTATATAATCCACCACGCGCTTCGTATCGACGAGCACGCACGCGAACATGAGGAGGAGCCCGGATACGGCCCATACGATCTGCTTGGTGTACTCGGTAGATACTATATCGCCGGCGCTCGTCACGCCGGACGAATAGATGAAGAGGATCCCGATAACCATCAGTATGCATATGGCGAGGACGATGACCCAGTCCATGGATTTCGCAAGGTTCTTAATAGAAGCCATCATTCAACCCTCGCGCCCGCGGATATCGTCTTGCCGAGAAGCCCCAGGGCCGATGCCGCCTCCTCGAACGTCTGCCCCTCGAAGTAGCCTTGGAAGATAATATTGGTCGCGTAGGGCGCCCACCATTCCCATGGGTTGCTCGCCTCTATCATCGCTACTACCACTATTACGTCCTCCGGGTCGGTCGCGTTGACGGGTCCGAAGCCTACGAACCAGGAATGCCAGCGGTCGTGGAGGCCGACCTCGGCGGTTCCCGTCTTGCCGCCGATCGTGACCGCCTTCGTGTTGACGGGATACCTCGCGGTTCCTTCGACTACGACTCCCCGCAGGTATTCCTTAGTCTTCTTGAACGTATCCTTAGAGATGCTTGACGCCAGGAGGACCTCGGGCACGGTCTTGGTCACTATCGACCCGTCGCGCGGGTCGCGGATTTCCTTGAGCAGGTGCGGCTTGTAGATCACTCCCTCGTTTACGACCATGGCCATCATGTCGGCGAGCTGTAGCGGGGTCGTGAGGAGGTAGCCTTGGCCGATGGCCATGTTAAGCGTGTCTCCTCCCAGCCACTTCTCATGAAACCGCCGCTCCTTCCATTGCGGCGTCGGCACGAAGCCCGACACTTCTCCGGGCAAGTCTATGCCGGTCGCCAGCCCGAAGCCGAATTCCCTAGCGTAGGAGACGATGCGCTCGATGCCGAGCTTGTCCCGGCCTACCTCCCAGAAATACACGTCGCACGACTGCGCGAGCGCGCCGGCCAGGTCGAGCCGACCGTGCCCGGGCTTGCGGATCCAGCATCGGAAGACGCGGTCCCCGTAGTTGATCTCGCCCGAGCATAGAATCGTCTCGTCGAGCGGGATGGATTTCTCTTCTATGATCGCGGCGGTCATTATCGTCTTGAACGTCGAGGCGGGCGGATAGCTGGACTGTATCGTCCTTTGGATGAGCGGCATGCGGGTATCCTCGAGGAGCCTCGCGTACTCGTTGTTCCCGCCCTTCTCCACGATTAGGTTGGCGTTGAACGAAGGGTACGATACGAGGGCGAGTATCTCGCCGCTGGCCGGCTTGAGGACGACGACCGAGCCGATTCTCTCGCCGAGGGCCTTCTCCGCCAGAATCTGGGTCGGACGGTCTATGGTCAGGACTATGTTCTTGCCCATCAGCGGCGGCTCGACGTCCCTGATGCCCGCGTCGACTCGCCTACCCCGGACGTCGACGGTCTTATACTGCCTGCCGTCGACCCCACGCAACACGGAATCGTACTGCCGCTCGATGCCCGCCTTGCCTAGTATATCCCCCGTCTGATAGCCGCGGTTATAGTAGATCTTCAGCTCGTCGCGGGAAATATTCCCTACGTAGCCGATGATATGCGAGAAGCTCCCGGTGTCGAGATAATTGCGCTTTGGGCGGGAGTACCACGATACGCCGGGGAATTCGTCTATCCGCTCCGCGATATTGACTATCACGCTCTGGGTCACCGACGATTCCAGCTCCAGAGGCTGGAACATCCGGTACGACGAGGGAGGGATCCGTCGCCTGATCTCGTCGAGCGGCTCCTCGAGGAGGACGGCCAGTTTGGCGAACACGGTGTCGCGCATGTCGCCTGGGATCTCGGCGGGCACGACCAGGAGCGCGAACGAATCGACGTTGAGGACGAGGGGCAGGTTATAGTTCCTGTCGTATATCTCCCCTCGCTGCGCCGGGAGCCGCTCGATCTGCCGCGAGATCGTTACGGCCTTGCGCTGGAACTCGCCGCCCCTTATCACCTGTAGATAGAACAAGTACGATGCGTACGTCGAGAAGACGACTCCGGCGAGCACGACGAGCAGGAATACCCGCGGCAGCTCGTCCCCCCTGCGGCCCTCCCCGTAATCTCCCATCAGTGTTTTTCCGTGGGGAAAAGGAAGCGATCGAGGGGGCTAAGGACCAGGAACAGGATCGGCGCGACCGCCGCGTTATAGGCGGCCTCGATCCAGAGCGCCCGGCCTACAAGGTCGTAGGACAGTACCTTCCCCGAGAAGAACACGGCTAGCAAGGCAAGGCCGGCGGCCTTGGCTAGGGTCGCGACCAGGCCGAAGAGCGCCGGCATGAGCAGCTTGTCGATATAGAATTTCCCCGACAGGAGGTTAGCGAGCCAGGATACCGTAGTCTTTATGAGCGCGTTCAAACCTAGCGGCGCGGCGCTTATCCCGTCCTGCAGGAGCCCGGCGGCGAATCCGACGCCCTGCCCCTGCAGGCCCGGGCTCTTGAAGGAGATGTACACCACCGCGAGGAGAGAGAGGTCGGGTACGACCGAGTAGATTGCGACGTAGTCCAGCCATGTCGATTGCATGACCAGGAGTAGCGCGACGATTCCGAAGGAGAGTAGCCATCGCCGTAACATTCCCTACTCCGATCCCGAGGCGGTCTCGGCCCGAACGATGAAGACGTATTCGATCCTGCCGAAGTCGATGATGGGCTCCATCTCCAGTTCGAGGGAGGTAAGGTAATCGAGATCCCGGAGCTTCGTCACCCGTCCTATGCGTATCCCGGGAGGATAGAGCGACTGCATCCCGCTGGTGACCACTACGTCGCCGTACTGTATCTCGTCCTTAGCCCGCTTCTTGATGTATCGGATTATAAGCGGGGTCTCCAGCGAGCCGAGGCCGACGGCTAGGCCGTCGTAGCGCGAGCGTTCCAGCTTGACGGCGACGAAGGCGGAGCTGTCGTAGATAGGCGAAACGACGCACGTGCTCCTGCCGACCTCGACGACCCTCCCGACGAGCCCCTCGACGCCGTCCTGGTACGCGATGACGGCTTGGTTCTTGACGACGCCGTGAGACGCGCCCTTGTTCAGTATGAACGTCGCATAGAGGTTCTCGGGGTCCCTGGCGATTATCTTGGCTGAAACCGAGGAGTAGGCCGCCGAGAGCTGGAAGCCGAGCTGTTCCTTGAGCCTGTCGTTCTCGCGCTTCAGGTCGGTATAGCTCCGCTCGAGGTTGCCAAGGGACTCCACGCGCGCGAGCAGTTCCTTGTGCTCGGCCTCCAGCCTGCGTAGCTCGGCTATGCTGTCGATGGTTTCCGCGACGAACTGCCCGACCCCGTCGAATCCTCGCTGGAAGAACGATAGCACCGAGAGCCCGAACCGCTCGGGAAGGCCGGCGAGGCTTCGAGTGGATACGATGAGCGTAATGAGCGAGATCGCCATCAAGAGCGCGGAGCCCATCGTACGGCGCGCCACGCTTCGGTCGCGGTGGGCCATACCGAGCTACAGGTTCATGTTGCTAGCCGAACCGAAGGCCACGTCGATTCCGTGGATCGCCTCGAAGTACTTGCCCGCGCCGATCGCCACGCACTCGAGCGGGCGCTCGGCGAGGATGACCGGCACGCCGGTCTCCTTGGCTATCAATCGCGGGAGGCCCTTGAGGAGGGAACCGCCGCCGGCCATGACGATGCCGCGCTCGACTATATCGGCCGCCAGCTCGGGCGGCGTTTGGCCGAGAGTCTTCTTTATCTCCTCTACGATCTGGTTGACCGGCTCCTGCAGCGCTTCGCGTACCTCTACCGAGTCTATCTCGAGCCTGCGGGGCAGCCCCGTGATAGCGTCCGTGCCCTTTATCTCGACCTTCTCTATGACCTTGTCGGGACTAGCGTTGCCTATCTCTATCTTCAGGCGCTCGGCGGTCTGCTCGCCGATGATGAGGTTGTGCGCCGCGCGGATGTGCTTGATGATCGCCGCGTCGAATTCATCGCCGCCGATACGTATGGCGTTTGTTACGACGAGGTCCTTAAGGGAGATGACCGATATCTCGGTCGTGCCGCCGCCGATATCGCAGATCATATGGCCCGCCGGCTCGTGGATAGGTATATCGGAGCCGATAGCGGCCGCGAGCGACTCCGGCAGCACCTCTACCTGGCGAGCGCCGGCCTTGTACGCGGCCTCTACGACGGCCCGTCGCTCGACCTCGGTAATGCAGGTAGGAATGCCGATGACCATCCTCGGCTTTATGAACCACCGCCTTGGGATGACCTTCTGGATGAAGTATTTGATCATCTTCTCGGTCGTATCCGGATCCGCTATCACCCCGTCACGCAGGGGGCGAATGGCGATGATATTGCCGGGGGTCTTCCACAGCATGCGCTTCGCCTCGGAGCCTACCGCTATGACGCGCTTGGTGCCTCGCTCGACGGCCACTACGGACGGCTCGTTAATGACGATGCCCTTGCCTCGGACGTAGATCAGGGTGTTGCACGTGCCTAGGTCGATCCCGATATCGAGTGAAAGCGAGTCAAATAATCTTCGTTTCGCCATGATGTTCGCTCCTCCAAGGATTCTATGAACGTTCAGATAGTTTCTGCCTGGCGCCCATGTGCATAGGGTCGATCGATACGGCCTTTCGCCACGCCGCGCGTGCGCCGATGGGGTCGCCCATCTCGAAAAGCGCGAGCCCTTGATAATACCATGCGTCGGCTGACTGGGGGTTCTTATCTTTAATAGCCTCGTATCGGGCGAGGGCCTCGCTCTGCCGCCCCGTTTTCATGAGTAGGTCGCCGAGCAGGAATCCGCAACGCTCGGCGAGGTACTCGTCGCTGGTCATGGCTAGCGCCTCGGTCGCTAGCCGCTCCGCCTTGGCGGCGTCGCCCGCGGCGGCGTTGGCCGTAGCCGCCGCAAGCGTCAATTCCGGCGAGCCCGCGGTGGCGGCCATCGCCTTATCGAAGTACGCGACGCTCTTCCCTAGCGAGCCGGTTCCCTGGGCGGCCAGCGCGAGGTATTCCCATGTGTCGGACTGCGAATAGCCGTTTCTCGCGGCTTCCTCAAGGTAATCAATAGCCTCGTTGTAGTAGTCTATTCCTTTAAGGAAATAAGCCTTCCCGAGCACGTACGTGGCCTCGGCCCTCAACGGCGCGTCCTTGTCTATCAAGGCCTTGCGTAGCGAGAAGATGGCCTCGTCCATTCGACTCGACCTTCGCTCGCCGTCGCTTTCCGCTATCCCGAGGTAGAATGCCGAGAAGCCGTTGAATACGAGGTAGAAAGGGTCTAGCGGCGAGATGGCGAGCGAGGCTTGGCACGCCTCGTATACGCCGGCGAAGTCTTTCGCGAGCCATCGATCGGCTATAGACTGCTGCGTAGCCTTGGGGGTCGCCCTATTCGCGGCGATGCGTCCAAGGGCGACCGTAGCGCCAGCGACTATTATGGCGATAGAGGCGACGACGACGATTCCCGTGATACGGCGCTTGCGCCTTAGCTTCTTGAGGAACGGATCTGAGTTGCGCGGTAATCCGGGGGAATAATCGTTCATACTAATGAGCTTCGTTGTACCACGGCGCGCCCGCTATAGTCAATTAAAGCAAGGAAAAGGGACGAACCTATAAGCCGGGTTCTGTACCGCTTGCGCGGCGGCCGCCATCCATCTTCGCGGAAGCTCGCGCTCCCGCTTACGCGGCCTACCCGCGGAGTATCGTCGTCGGCCTAAGCCTCCGACGTCGTCGTCGCCCGAAGGCGCTTCCGATGCGCGAGCCGCGCCTCCGCTGTTCGGCCTTGCTCGCGACGAGGCTTGCCGTGCCGTTCGCGTTGCCGCGAACGCGGTGGGCTCTTACCCCACCTTTTCACCCTTACCGAGCGCCTCGCGGCGCCAGGCGGTTCGCTTTCTGTTGCGCTGTCTGTCACGCGGCCGTCTCCGGCCGCGCGCCCGGTCGTTAACCGGCGTCGCGCCCTATCGAGCCCGGACTTTCCTCCGCCCAAACCTCGCGGCCTGTGCGGCGGCGGCCCGGTTCGCCCCTTATAAAAACTCTTTAATCGTCAGAATCGTCGGTCGAGTCCTTGTCGGAGTCGCCGTCCATATCGCTGTCCGAGTCGTACTCGTCGTCGGAATCGTCGCCGTAATCGTCGAGGTCGGCGAGGGAGCCCGACTCTATGTCTACTATCAGGTCTTCCTGCGCCTCGTCGCCTTCCTGGAAGAATAGCACTCGCGAGCAATAGGGGCAGAATACTATCTTGTCGCTCTGCCTAACCTCGTTGACGAACTGGGCGGGCAGGATCATCGAGCAACCGGAGCAGACGACGCCCTTAACGGGAACGATACCTACGCCTTGCTTGGACTTGATGATGCGCTCGAATTTAAACACGACCTCGGTGTCGATATCGGCGGTGATATCGGTTTCCTTGCCCTTAAGCTCGGTCACGCGGGCCTTCATGGAAGCCTCGTCGTTGGTTATCTTCGTGCGCTTGGCCGCGATCTCCGATTCCTGGGAGGTAATGAGCGCCTCGCTCGACTTGACCTCGCCCTCGGACTCCCTGAGGTTCTCTTCCTCGCGCTTCAGGTCCTTGCGGAGCTGGTCTTCCTTGAGCCCGGCCTCCGTTATCTCCTTATTGAGCGCCTCGAACTCCCGGGGATTGGAGATCGAGTCCATCTGCTGCTCAGACTTGTCCTTATGCGCTACCACGTCGGCGAGCTCGGCCCTGAGCTGGCCGACCCTCGACTGGGTCTCCTCGAAACGCTGGCTACGCTCGCCGTAGCTCTTCTTCGCTCGGGCTAGGACTTCTTCCTGCGCGGCGATAGACTTGGGAAGCTCCCTAACTTCCTTCTCGATGGCGACCCGCTCCATCAGGAGTTCCTGGAATGTACGCAGCCGCTCGAAAAGCTCTTCCATCAGCATATGATTTCACCTCGTCTAGGGTTATGAATCGAAGATCGCGAGATTATATCACAAGGCTCGCGTCGTGATCAACGACGCGAGCCTCGACGTAAATCGTGGGCTCAGTGGTCTACGTAATCGCGCAGCTTCTGGCTACGCTTGAAGTGGCGAAGCTTCTTAAGGGCCTTCGCCTCGATCTGCCTGATACGCTCCCGGGTCACGTTGAAGTATAGTCCCACTTCCTCGAGCGTGAGCGAATAGCCGTCGTCGAGTCCGAAGCGCATTCTCAGGACCTCTTGCTCCCTCGGCGGCAAGGTCGCGAGGACGGACCGAATCTGCTCCTGAAGGAGCTTATAGTCCGTCTGCACGCTCGGGTTCTCGATTTCCTTGTCCTCTATGAAGTCGCCGAGCAGGCTGTCCTCGTCCTCGCCGATGGGCGTCTCGAGGCTGATAGGCTCGCGCGCGACGTTCTTGACGCTCTTGACCCGCGCGACGGGCCAGCCAAGCTGCTGGGCCACTTCCTCGTCGCTCGGCTCTCGCCCTAGCTTCTGCATCAGTTGGCGCGACTCGCGGACGACCTTGTTGATCTGCTCTATCATATGGACGGGAACGCGTATGGTCCTGGCCTGATCGCTTATGGAGCGGGTTATGGCCTGCCTGATCCACCACGTGGCGTACGTCGAGAATTTATAGCCCTTTCGGTACTCGAATTTCTCGACCGCCTTAATGAGCCCTATATTTCCCTCTTGCACGAGGTCGAAGAAATGAAGGCCCCTGTTGGTGTATTTCTTCGCGATCGAGACGACGAGCCTCAGGTTGGCCTTTATGAGCCTATCCTTGGCGCTCTTCATCATGATGCGGCCCCGGTTGATCTCCTTGGCCATCGTGATGATAACGTCGCAATCGTTCTCGAAGGAGTATTCCATCTCCTCGAGCTTCTTCTCGGTCACCTGGATCTGCCTGATGCGTTCCTTGATCTCGTCGGCGCAGATACCGAGTTCCGACTCTATCTGCTCGCGGCGCTCCTTGAGCGTAAGGTTGCGTCCGAGTACCCGGAGCTCACGCAGGTTCTCGACCTGAAGCGTGCGCTCAAGGCGTTCCTGCTCGCGCCGGAATTTCTTTATCCGCTTGGCGGCGTTGATGAACTTCTCCGAGAAGGAGTTTATCTCCTCCGGGTGGAGATCGGCCTCGCCCAGCCTGTCGAGCAGCGCGTCCCGCGACTTGACGAGCGTCTCGTCGGCCTTGACGTCTCCGCCTCGGGAAGCTATCCGCTTCTTCGTTTCCATATAGGACTTTAGCTCTACCTGAGTGTCCTTGAGGACGTCCCGGTAGAATTGATTCAGCCGCCTGCGCTCGGCTATGCGTTCGGAGTTCTCCTTGCGCTGCTGCGAACCGGATTCGCGCTTGGCCTTCACGGATATCTGGTAGAACTCGGGGATCAGCATGCCGCTTTTCTTAATGATCCCCTTGATGATGTTCTCGCCCTCTTCCATTTGCTTGGAGAGCTCCACCTCCTGCTCGGCGGTGAGTAGATTCTCCTTGCCTATCTCCCTGAGGTATAGGCGAATAGGATCGTCGACGGCGCTTTCCTTGTCGTTGTAGACGAGGCGTTTCTTTTCCTTCGTCGAGACGGCCTCGGGCTCGCGTCCCTTCGTCTCGACGGCCTCGTCGATCTGAAGGTCTTCTTCCTCGAGCTGTATGTTATTGCTCTCGAGGAGGGCGAGCACGCCGTCGATCTTATCAGAATTCAAGAATTCTTCCGGTAGGAAATCGGATAGTTCGTCGAAGCTGATAGTCTTCTTCGATTTCGCGTAGTCGAGTAGTTTTACGATCGCAGGATCGAGTTCAGGGTCGCCCATGCCGCTCTTCCTTTATTCTGGTGAGTTCTCCGTCTAGGAACATTTTTTCATATAGCAGATCGTTCAGGGACAGTTCGTCGCCGTCCCTTTCTGGATCGTATTCTCTTATCCTCGCGACGATACGCTGTTTCTGGCGCTCGAGCGCGCGTTCCTTGATCCTTCGAACGCCGTCGACGACGAACCGCTCTGGATTAATAGAATACGCTCCGTCGGATATTTTCTGTAGAATGAACTCCTTGAGCCCTCCGCAGGTTAATCGATCCGTGACGGCGGAGACGCTCTGGTCACCGCCCCGATAGCATTCCTCCATCGTGATGAAAGCGTCCTTCAAGGCGTCATCATCGAAGTCGACGGGCCCTATCTCCGACCGCGCGGACTCGAAAAGCTCCGAATTCGCCACTATCGCCGCGATAAATTCCGCGTCAGAGCTCGGAACGAACGCGGATGCCTGCTCGGCGCCAGCGACGACTCGCCGCGGGGCTTCCTTGTTTAAGAATCGATTATAATCGCTCCTAACTGAAGCAGGATCGGCGCCGAGACGGGTCGCGGCGGCGTTGATAAAAGAATCGCGCTTGATATCCGAAGAAATCCCCGCGATATATGGAAAAATATACTGGAATGCGATGGACTGCGACTCGGAATCGCCCTTCCGCAGCATGGAAGACGCGTTTCCGAGAATAAATTCATCGGAAGTTATAGTGGAAGCGGCATTTTTTTTCAATCGCTCGGGGCCGTTTTTTTCAAGTATCTCCGCGGGATCCTTAGCATTCTCTATCCGGAGTACCCTTACGGCGAGCCCCGTGCCTTCGGCGATCGCGATTGCCCGCTCCGTGGCCCTCGTCCCCGCCTCGTCGCTATCGAAGCCGATGACGACGGTTCCGGCGTAGCGCTTTATCAGCGCCGCCTGCGAATCGGTGAACGCGGTGCCTAGCGGCGCGACCGCGTTCGATACGCCGGCGGCGTGGAAGGCTATCGCGTCCATATAGCCTTCGCATAGTATTGACTCGCCCGTGGTTCTCATGGCTTGAGCCGACTTGGAAAGCCCGAATAGGGTGTCGTGCTTCTTAAAAATGTCAGTCTCGGGGGAGTTGATATACTTAGGGCCGTCTCCCGAGAGTATGCGGCCTCCGAACGCCACGACCCTGCCTCGGGCGTCGTCGATCGGGAACATGAGCCTATCGGAAAAGATCACTGATCCCGCGTATTTCCTCGAAAACAATCCCGTAGTCTCGAGGAAATCCGCCGAGTACGACTTGCCGCGCAGGAATCGGTATAGCCAGGAGCGGTCCTTAGGAGCGTAGCCTATCCTAAAGGACTTAAGAATATCATCCGAGAGCTTACGCCTACGGGCGTACTCCAAGGCTTCCGCGCCGCGGGGATCGGATAGCAGGAGGTGGTGGAACGTTCCCGCGAGCCGCTCGTAGAGCTCGTAGAGGGATTGCCTCTCCTTCGCCGCCTTAGCCTCCGCGGGATCCTCGTCTCCTTCGTAGGTAACGAGCACGCCGGCTTTTTCGGCTAGATGCTCCAGCGCCTCGACGTAGCCGCAACGCTCTATCTCCTTGACGAACGTGATCGCGTCCCCGCCCTTCTTGCAGCCGAAGCAGTAGAAGAAACCCCGCTCCTCGTTGACGCCGAAGGAAGGCGTCTTCTCGTTATGGAACGGGCAGAGGCCGGTCCATCGCGAGCCTCGCTTCTCCAGGCGGACGTATTCTCCTACTATCCTCACGATATCGGTTCTCGAGACGATATCCTGAACGATGCGCTCCGGGATGCGCTTCATCGGCTCCTGGGCTTTACCAGAAGGGACGCCGCGCCTATATGCTCGTCGAGCGAGGCCGAGAAGTAGTGCTGGCCCGTGGCCTCGTTGACCAGCCGGAAGTAGAGATACTTGGATACCGCGGGCCGTAGCGCGGCGGAGACGGCTGTCATGCCGGGGTTGCATATCGGCCCGGGCGGCAAGCCCGGGTACATATACGTATTGAACGGGTCGTCGATCTTCAGGTCCCTATCGAAGAGCCTGCTCGGATGCGGCTTGCCTTGGTGCTCCGTAATGACGAAGACGACGGTGGCGCACGACTGCAGGGCCATGCCTATCCTGAGCCTGTTAAGGAAGACGCTCGCCATGAGCGGCGCTTCCTGGGCGACCCTGTATTCGCGCTCCACGATGCTCGCGAGCACGACCCGCTCGTGCAACTCTTTCGGGGATAAGGCTAAGGCCTCCGGAATGGCCTCCGCGAGCCGCTTCTTGAAGGTCTGGACCATGAGCGTGACCAGGGCTCGCCCGCCTGCGTTGCGCGGTAGCAGGTACGTATCGGGGAAAAGGTACCCGTCAGCCGACTCGGCGGGGATTCCAAGGCCTCGCACGAGGTCCCCGTCCCGAGCCGCGGCGAGCGTGTCGGAGGCCGAGGCTACGCCGGCGGCTTCCGCCGCGTCCGCGATGTATCCGATATCGGCCCCTTCGGGAACGGTAAGCCGCAGGAGCGCCTGCCTCCCCTCGACCAGCATCTCGAGGACGTCGCTCGAATTCATAGCCGGGCCGATAGCGTACTCGCCCGCCTTGAGCGACGATTCGAGGCGCTTCGCCTTGAGGATAAGCCTGAACAGGTATTCCGACCTGATGAAGCCCTCCTGGGCTAGCCTCCGCGATACCGACATCCCGGATTCGCCTTGCCGGACGTTGAAAAAAGCTCCTTCGGGACCGATCTTCCCGGTCGGCTTATCGTAGGCCGAGGCGAAGGCGAGAGCCGCGATCAAGGCGGCGGCCGCGATGACTATGGCGAGGGCGACAAGCGTGCCGAGGACGCGGAATAGAATGCTCGCGATGCTACGCTTATCGTTCGGCTTGCTGTTCCTCATGGAATACGCCCGTCCTCGAGCGCGCGCGCGTACGAGGCGGAGAGGCCCTCGAGCTCCTCGACCGAGAGGTTCTCGTAGAGAATGGCGCGCAATCGCTCTAGTACGGTCCTCTGGTGCTCGACGAGCCGCTCCTCGTCACCGGACAATGCTATATAGAGCGCCATTATCTCGATCCCGTCGAACGGCACGTCGAAGCGAGCGGAGCACAGTTCCCTAAACGTCAATTTCGACGCCCTCCTGAGCCAATACGACCTCAATGCCTCGGTCCTCGATATGCTTGAGGTACCAGGAGGCTGATTTTAGGATGGAGCCGATCTTCTGGTCGCCGTACGCCGGCTCGTGATGGAACAGCACGAGCCGTTTTATATGCCACGACGCGGCGAAATCCGCCGCCAGGCTGAAGGACGAATGGCCCCAATACTGCTTCTCTATGGCCTCGCCGAGGGTATACTGCGCGTCTATTATCAAGGCGTCGGCGCCCTTGAAGTAGGTCTCGTTCTCGGGCGTCCTATCGAAATCCTTCGGATCGAGCTCCGTATCGGTAGAATAGATTGCCTTCTTTCCGCCTTCCTCGATGGCGTAGCTATAGCAACCGCCGGGATGGCTCATCGCGCGGTATCGAATCTGCACGTCGCCGATGCGCACGCCGCGCCCCTCGAGATGCACGAACTCCTTCTTGGCAGCCATGGAATCCAGCTCTATCGGGAAATAGGGCGCCTTCATCTGTCCTTCCAGAATCCTTCGCAGGTTCGGATCGGGGCTATACATCGAGAGTTGCGTGCGCGGATCGAAGGCCGGCGCGAAAAAAGGCAGGCCCTGGATATGGTCCCAGTGGAAGTGGGAGAAAAAAAGATGGACCGTCGCCGCCTTCTTGGAAGCGATTATATCCTGCCCGAGATTGCGTATTCCGGTGCCCGCGTCGAATACGAGGCGGAAGCGCTCGTTAGTCTCCACTTCGACGCAGGCCGTATTACCGCCGATGGTGGAAAACAAGTAATCGGGGAGCCTCGCCAAGAACAGCTCCCTCGATTCCTGGGACTCGAGGTCAGCCGGCGTGATGCGCTGTACTATCGACGATATCTTGCTCCGTAGCTTAGCCGGCGTCAGCGGGGTCGGCAACGATCCCCGGGCGCCCCAGAAGCGAATTTTCATCGATGGACTCCAATGCGGCGTCATATGGTATGATAAGAGGCGGATTCGCGCGTCTCGACAATAGGCGTTCGCCTATAGCGTCTCTGGGCACGATCGGGCCTCTTCCTATTCCAGGGCAATCCTCAGCTTCCCGATCCCAGTCCTCGGGAGCGTCGAGCACCCCTTGCCAGAACGGGTACGTAGAGCATTGCACGGGCCGAGCCTCGTAGGCCGAGCATCCGTCCTCGGTCCATAGTATACAATCATTATTAGGCTTTTCCCGAAGGCTTATCGCGTATCCGGTGCCTACGTCCACAGTCCTAAGTAATGTATCGAAAAAGGCGCGAAAGGCAAGGCCGAAATGCCCGAGCAGGCGCTCGAGGTCGGTAGCCGATAGGAAAACGAAGCCAGGCTCGTGCCTGCAGCATGCGGAACAGCGCGCGCATTCGAACCTGAGGCCGTCGCTCCAGAAATCTCGGCTCATCCAGCAACCTCGCATACGAATAAGGACCGCCGAAAGGCGGTCCTTAAGATTGGAGAGAGAAGGATTTGAACCTTCGAAGGCATAGCCAACAGATTTACAGTCTGCCCCCTTTGACCACTCGGGAATCTCTCCAGGTCGTAGCCGCCATCGGACTCGTTTGAGCCATCTCCCGGGATCGAACCGGGGACCTCGAGATTACAAGTCACGCGCTCTTCCAACTGAGCTAAGATGGCGTGGAACGAGGCACACTATACAGAAAGCGAGCGATCGAGTCAAGCGCGCCCCTTTTTAAATTATCTCAGCGGCGCGAAGAATCCGCTCTCGTCCTTGCCCGAGCGATCGCGAAGGTATACCTCGACGCTGAACGGCAAGTAGCTGCGGCCGAAACCGTCGTCGGCGGACGCGATATACGAGAGCCTGTACCTCCCCGTCCTCGCCTCGCGGACGCGCCGCGCTATTATCGAAAGCCCCTCGGGCCTATCGGACCTATAGGTCTCGCCTCCCGAACGCTCAACGAGGAAGCGAAGCTCCGGCGACGGTTCGCCCCTGCCTATCAGGACGGCGTACAGCGCGATGTCGTTATTCTCCAGCAGGGAGGCGAGTTCCGACAACGAGGCCCCGTCGATCGCGCCGTCGCTCACCGATCCCGTTCCAACGTAGACGACGACCCTCCTGCCGGACCTGTCGAAGAGGGATCCCGCCGCGAGGCGAAGACCCGAATCGAATCGCCAATCCTTGGCCTGAGGAGCCGCGAGCACCGCGTCGCTTATCGCCCGGAGGCTGCCTGCCGTCGGGGGCTGGGCCGAGCGGCCCGCTACGACGAGCCTCGCCGAGGCGTCCTCTCCCAGCGTCGAATAGAGCGACGCCACGGCGTCGCGCGCCTCGAGCCTCCTCGCTGACAACTCGGGAGACCCTTCCAGGAGGAAGATGGCATCGATCCGCGCCG